>CAIMUS010000213.1 GCA_903844665.1 uncultured Pseudomonadota bacterium | reverse complement strand
GTCCGCCACTCGTCAGCACCCCGAAGGGCCTGTTACCGTTCGACTTGCATGTGTTAAGCATGCCGCCAGCGTTCAATCTGAGCCAGGATCAAACTCTTCAGTTTAAACCTTTTTGCCTTACCTTAAGTAAGACTCATCTGTCCATCCGCCTGCCTAAGCAGGCGAATTAGCTCGCCAGAATACGCAGAGCGCCCACACAAACTACCTGTTTTGTTGTTAAAGAGCTTCGCACTTCGGCGAAAGAAGGGGAAGTATAGCTCACTTCCCCTTCTTTTGCCAAGCGCCTTCGCCGTTGCTTGGCGAAAGAGCGTCGTATTATAGCGTTCTTCATCCCTTTGTCAAATTTCTGTCAGATGACTGTCACTCTGGCGAAACGGCGCTTACCTACCTGATAGACATGGCAGGAACTGGCCGGCAGCTCCAGGCTGCTGTTTTCAAGGCGTTCCCCGTCGATTCTGACGGCGCCCTGTTTGATCAGCCGTAACGCCTCCGAGGTGCTTATTGTCAGGCCTGCCTCCTTGAGGAGGTTGGCGATGGGTAGCACGCCATCGCGGGCGACGACCTGCCGCTCCGGCATGTCCTCGGGCAATGCTTTTTTCTGAAAGCGCTCGATAAACGTGGCCAGTGCGTGCCTGGCGGCGGACGGACCATGAAAGCGGGCGACGATTTCCTCCGCCAGACGAAACTTGATATCACGTGGATTCACCCCCTGGCTCACCGCCTGCCGCCACGCTTCGAGCTCATGAACGGGATGGGCGCTTAACAATTCCAGATAACGCCACATCAACTCATCGGAGATGGACATGAGCCTGCCGAACATCTCGTTGGGCTCATCGCGGATGCCGATAGTGTTGCCGAGCGACTTGGACATCTTCTGCACGCCGTCCAGCCCTTCCAGGATAGGCATGGTGAGAACCACCTGCGGCCGTTGACCGTAATGTTTTTGCAGTTCCCGTCCAACCAGTAGATTGAATTTCTGGTCGGTGCCGCCCAGTTCGATATCCGCCTGCATGGCAACCGAATCGTAGCCCTGAATCAGGGGATAGAGGAACTCATGAATGGCGATCGGCTGGCCGCCGGTGTAACGCTTGTTGAAATCGTCCCGTTCCAGCATCCGGGCCACGGTATACTTGGCGGCCAGTTGGATCAGCTCGCCGGGATGCATCGCGTTCATCCAACTGGAGTTGAAGATGATCAGGGTCTGTTCCGGGTCGAGGATTTTGAAAATCTGCTGCTCGTAAGTGCGGGCATTTTCGATCACTTCCTCGCGGGAGAGGGGTTTGCGGGTCACGTTCTTGCCGGTAGGGTCGCCGATCATCCCGGTAAAGTCACCGATCAGGAACATCACCTGATGGCCCAGATCCTGAAACTGGCGCAATTTATCGATCAGAACAGTGTGCCCCAGGTGCAAATCCGGGGCGGTCGGATCGAACCCGGCTTTGACCCGCAACGGACGGCCTTCCTTGAAGCGTTCCAGCAGTTCCCCTTCCAGGAGTATTTCCTCCACTCCCTGTTTAATCAGTTGCAGCGCTTCGTTCGCGGAACTCATTCATACCTCATTACTACCTCTTACATTAAAGATGAACCCAAACTGCAGCGTTCGAGTGGCGATGTAAAGGACTCGTTCTTACAAAGCTTCCATAAAATGCGCCAGGGAGCTACGCCTTGGGCAACTGTGCTTCCAGGCGCGCGATCAGGCTGGAGGTATCCCAGCGCTGCCCTCCCAACGCCTGCACTTCTCCATAAAACTGATCCACGAGGGCGGTCACCGGCAAATGCGCGCCGTTGCGCCGGGCTTCATCCAGGGTGATGGCCAGATCCTTGCGCATCCACTCGACGGCAAACCCGAAATCGAACCGACCCTCGATCATGGTGGCGGATCGGTTATCCATCTGCCAGGATTGCGCCGCCCCCTTGGAAATAACCTCCACCACGGCGGCAGGGTCGAGGCCCGCTCGTTTGGCGAAATGCAAACCTTCCGCCAAGCCTTGCAATAGACCGGCTATACAGATCTGGTTCACCATTTTTGTCAACTGTCCGCTACCCGACGGCCCCATCCGCTCCACCGAGCGGGCATAGGCCGCAATAACCGGCTGTGCTCTCTCGAACGCGGTCTCGTCGCCACCCACCATAACCGTCAGCATGCCCTGCTCGGCGCCGGCCTGACCACCCGAGACGGGGGCATCCAGAAAGACCAGATTTTTTTCCCTGGCGCTGGCCGCCAGTTCCCGGGCAAGCAGCGCCGAGGTGGTGGTATGATCTACCAACACGGCGCCTGCCTGCATACCTTGAAAAGCGCCCGCCGGCCCCAGGGTAATTTGCCGCACATCGTCATCCCTGCCCACACAGGCGAATACCAGCGCCGCTTCCTGTGCAGCCTCCGCCGGACTAACCGCAATGCGGCCGGGGAATTCGGCCAGCCAACGTTCCGCCCTGGCAAGGGTGCGATTGAATACCGTTACCTGATGGCCGGCTTTCGCCAGATGACCGGCTAGCGGATAGCCCATGACCCCCAGACCGATGAACGCCACTTTTTCATTCATAGACTACCCCCCTCGTTAACGCTTAAATCTCTACCGCCAGTATACCCGCATCTACAGTCACCGGGTACGTCTTAAGGGTTTTTTTCTTGCGCAGAATAGGCAGAAAAATCAACTATTCAAACAGATAGCCTTTGTCCACAGCGTCTTCCAACAGCGAGTTAAGCCATTCCCAAAGATAAGGAGAGTATTCCCGAATTCGAATATTCCGAGCAATCACCTTTTGTTTGGTAACACCGTGAGCACGCCACGATTTTCCTTGAGTATAATAATTATGCAATATCGGCATAAAGCGATCGACAGCATTGGCACATTGAGCTTCCCGACTGACACCCGCTTCGAATTCCTGCCAGAGCGCCGTTAATTTTTCGCTTTGACCATCCGGCAACAGACCAAAAATACGTTGCGCCGCCTGTTGCTCACGCTCTACCTTCGCCAGCTTATCGACCTCATCATAGCAATAGGTATCGCCGGCATCGATTTCCACGATATCATGAATCAGTAGCATCTGTAGAACCCGTGACAGATCGGGTCGTTCCTCGGCATACTCCACCAGCAATAACGCCATGACGGCCACATGCCAACTGTGTTCGGCGGAATTTTCCTGGCGGTCGGCATGAAGGAGATAAGACTGACGCAGAATGGTTTTTAACTTATCGATTTCCAACAGAAACCCGATCTGCCTGCCCAAACGCTCATGCTCCATCTTAGCCACCCTCGGTATGATAAACTTGTCGGATTTGCAGCAATCTTTCCATTAACTGCTTGATTTCTGCCTCCAGGGCCTGGGTTTTTGAGCTTTGAAGCCGTAATTTTTGTTCCAACTCCATCTTTTCGGATTCTAATTGCAGAATCTGGGCACTGAAAAATGAGTTTTCCTGCTCACTGACAGTATTTTTCTGTTCTCTAACCTGGTGAACCTGATATTCTAATTTTTTGGCCAGATCCTGTGATTGCACCAGTTGCACATCGAACCCCAGACGCTCCTGCTCTAACGCCGCCTTAAGATCCTCCAATTTTGCTGTCAGACCTGTCTTCTCCCGAGTTAACCTGTCCACCTGTGCCTCTAAGCTGTCGTTTTCCATTTTCAAATTTTCACGCTGCTGCTCCCATTCGAAAGCCGAGTGGGAAATTCTGGTCTCCAGGATATTTTTTTCTCTGGTTAGCTGAGCCACCTGGGTATGCAGTTGCTCCATTTCCTTCGATTTTGTTTCCCATTCCTTATTCCAGTTGGTGTTATCTTTCGCATATTGATTTTCCAAATTGGTTTTATCTGTCCGGATCTGCTGTAGCTCTGAAAGCAATTGGGTTTTCTCCTTCGAGGCGTTTTGTTGATCCATCTGCCGCTGTGTTTCCATATGAAAGATAGTGCTGCTCAACTCCTCACATTCGGTTTTTAACTGCATCAACTGTACTTCTTTTTCATTATTACTTCTCCCGACCTTACGGTAAGCTGTTAAATAATAAAGGACAAAGGTACAGAAAGCGCCACCGAGCACGCCAGCAATGATGGAATAGTTTAAAGTCATGTGCTATAATTTCTCAGTTTTTCTTCAGAATTACAAGGGCAAGGGATCTGTCCACCGCCACCAGTTCTCTCCGCCATGTCAGCTAAAGGATCGGGTAATAACGGAAAATAGGGACAACCGTTATCCCACCAACTCTTGACTTACCTATCTGCCTGGCGGGCTTTAACAACCGGGCGCCGGCCCGACCAGTCCGATGGTTCTGCGCCCGGCGGCTAGCTTGCAACCCGCTGCCGGTCACGCCCTGCCCTTTTGGCGGCATACAACGCCATATCCGCGCGCTGAATGAAATCGGTCAAATTCTCTTGCTGCCGCCTTAGGGCAAGCCCGGCGCTGAGCGTGATTTTCCTACCCGCCATCGGCGCTGCGAAGCTCAATGCAGCCACCTGGGAGCGGATCCTCTCGGCCAGAAGGCCCATATTGTCAAGCGACTGGCCGATGACAAACAAAGCGAACTCCTCGCCTCCCAGACGGACCGGCAGATCACCGGAACGCACGTTTTCAAGCATTACCCCGGCGACCTGCTGCAAGACGATATCACCCTGGTTATGGCCGAAAGTATCGTTGATGTCCTTGAAGTGATCGATATCCATAATGGCGACCGCAACCAACGCATTGGGATCCCGGTCATGAATATTGAACAGACGCTGGACCATGTCGAGCATGTAAAAACGGGTGAACAGACCGGTCAGGGGATCGCGGATCGAGTGTTCATAAAAGCGCTGGCGTTCCATATCCAGCGTCCGGTAAATCACTTCCCGCTCCACCGCGACCTGTAATGGCAAGGTGGCCTGTTCGATCAATTGATCGATATCGCTCGAGGCCGGAATTTCGGTCTGCAGATGAATCACCGCCAGCGCCTGGATCGTGTCGCCGTCCGGCGGGAACAGCGGCAGCAGGATCGCGGCTGTCGTCTGCCCTGCAGCCTCGCTCTGCACGTGGTAGTGATAGGCGCGCCGCTGCGTGCTTGCCCACTCCTGGCGGGTCTTATCGATCAATTCAACCACGAACGGCGGCGCCGCGACGACCACCCCCCGATAGCGGGTCTCCGGCGCCAGATGTAACAGCGTGCCGTCCTCCATGCGGGCGTAGAATTCCAGTGAATGGACCGGTAGGAGCCGCTGCACGATAGCCAGCAGATTGGTGGCTATTCCCTGAAAGTCACGGGAGACCACCATGGTTTGCGTGATATCCCGCAGCGCCTGATTCAGTTTTACCAGCCGTTGGATATCGCTGCTTTCCCGGGCCATCAGGTAAATCCCACAGTCGAGATTCTTGAGCTCATTGATCATAAACCCGGTCAGGTTCGCGGGAATGATAGAGCCGTGCTGTGGTGCGATGATACGCACAGGATATTCTTCGATCCTGGCGATGGCGTAAGCGAGGATATCCCGACTGGGCATATAGTGTTCGTGGAAGGGGCGCATCGCCTCGAAGTACCGTTCGTCCCGGGCGAACAAGGAAAATTCCTCGGTAAATCCGCCGAAGAGATCGCTGGAAAAAAGCACGCCGCTACGGTGATCGAAGGTACAGAAAGCGCCTGGAAAATGGGCGTAAGGCGTAAAGACGAAAGACAGCACCCGGTCGTCCAGGCGCAATTCCCAGTCATGCTCATCGACCAGCCAGAACGGCAGCTTTGGCGCATAATGTTTGATCAAGGTCTGAGCGCGCCAGTGTGTGACCAGCACCGCATCGTCACGGCTCACGATTTCGTCGATAACAGGCAGGGCGCCGGTGATGTCGGGATCCTGATGATGACAGATAAAATAACGGATAAAAGAAAACGGGATGATGCTTTCGATCTTTCTCAGCGTATGTCGGAACGTCAGCCGGGAACCCGGATCGATCAGAACCGACTGTTCGCCTTGTTCGATCAGGTAAACGTGGCATTGGAACGGATCGTCTGCCTGTACGTGGCCGACCCACCAGACCCGCTCGGCGATCTCGACCGGGTTACGGGTGCAATCCATCTCGGTGGGGCTATCAAGGGGCATGGCAGGCTATTCCTGGGAAGGATTGACAACGACAGCGCTATAGTGCACTGAACACTCCTTAACAGGCAAGCGCAAGAAGCCTCCTTGACCTGTGCAATTCGCAGCAATCGGAGGTTGGCCGGATGACCCTACAGCTTGTCGACAGCCACTGCCATTTCGATGAATACAGTTTCGATAGCGACCGGGAAGCCGTCTATCGGCGCGCCCGGGTGAGTGGAGTGACAGCCCAGGTCGTACCGGCGGTCAGCGCCGCCTTGTGGCCCAAGCTCAAGGCCGTCGTAGCCGCCTGGCCGGGGCTGTATCCGGCTTATGGCCTGCATCCGCTGTGCCTGGACGAGCACCGACCGGAGCAGGTGAACGCGCTGGCCGACTGGCTGGAGCGGGAACGACCGGTGGCGGTGGGCGAATGCGGCCTGGATTATTATATTTCCGGCCTGGACCCCGCTCTCCAGGCCGGGTATTTTACCGCCCAGTTGCGGCTGGCCCGTGCGCACCGGTTGCCGGTGATCGTTCACGCCCGCCGGGCGGTGGATCACGTCATCAAGTATATTCGCCGCTACCCTGGCGTGCGTGGCGTAATTCATAGCTTCTCCGGCAGCGAGCAGCAGGCCAGGCGGTTGCTGGATCTGGGTTTCCTGCTCGGTTTCGGGGGCGCCTTGAGCTTTCCGCGGGCCAATCGCCTGCGCCGTTTGCTTCAGGCGCTGCCACTGGAGGGGGTGCTGCTGGAGACCGACGCGCCCTATCAACCCGGTCTTAAGCATCAGAGAGAGCGCAATGAGCCGGCCTTTCTGGTCGAGACCTTGACGGTCATCGCTACGCTGCGGGAGCAGGATCCCGCCGAGATTGCCGCCATCACCACCCGTAATGCTCTTGCCCTGTTTGGAATTGCGCCATGCCACACCCTTTCGCACGCACCGAAATCCTGATCGGCCCGGCGGGAATCGCCAGACTGCGCAGTCAACATGTCCTGGTCGTCGGCCTGGGTGGGGTCGGCGGTTATGCCGCCGAGGCGCTGGCTCGCGCCGGTATCGGTCGGCTGACGCTGCTGGATCACGATGTGGTCGCGCCCTCCAACATCAATCGCCAATTGCTGGCGTTGCATTCCACGATCGGCAAACCGAAGACGGCGGTCATGGCCGCACGGCTGCTGGACATCGATCCAGCGTTGGAGTTGCGACTGCGTACTGAATTTCTCCAGCCCGGCGAAGCCGAAGCGCTGGTTCAAGAAGAAGCTTATGATTATGTCGCGGATTGTATCGACAGCATCGCCTGTAAAGCGGCGCTGGTCGCCGCCTGTACCCGTTGGGGTATCCCGGTCATCTCGGCGCTGGGCGCCGGCAACTGCCTGGATGTGACCCGGGTGCGGCTGGCGCGCCTGGACAAGACGCACGGCTGTCCCCTGGCGCGCGAGCTGCGCGCCCGCCTGCGCGCCGCGGGGGCCAGCTTGAACTATCCGGTCATTTACAGCGATGAGCCACGCCGCCAGCCGCTGCCGCATCAACCGGTGGGCGGGGCAACCCCCGGCCGGCCCCACGCCGTAAATGGCACCATCTCGTATATGCCGCCGCTGTTCGCTATGATGCTGGCTGGTGTGATTATCCGGCAATTACTGGCTGAGGTTTTAGCGGAACCCTCCTGTCAACCGGCCCCAAAGGAGTCTTGACCATTGCCGAATCCTGCCGCGCCCATGAAACTCGATATCACCACCGGCCTGGTGTCGGGCGCACGTCAGGCGCTCTCGCCGAACTGTGACGACCGTCCCCCCGGCGTGGCGATCGATCTGATCGTCATCCATGGCATCAGTCTGCCTCCGGGAGAATTCGGCGGACCCTGGATCGATGCCTTGTTTACCAATACCCTGGATCCTGCCGTCCATCCTTTCTTTCAAGAGATTCAGGCGCTTAAGGTCTCCGCGCATTTGCTCATCCGGCGCACGGGCGAACTGGTGCAGTATGTGCCCTTGCAACGGCGCGCCTGGCACGCCGGTCAGTCCTGTTTCGCCGGCCGCGAGCGCTGCAATGATTTCAGCATCGGCATCGAACTGGAAGGAACCGACACCCTGCCCTATACCGACCCGCAATATCGGCGGCTGGCAGCGGTGATTGCGCTGCTGCGGGACGCCTATCCGGCCATCGGACCGGAACGGCTGGTCGGCCATTGCGATGTAGCTCCTGGCCGCAAGACCGATCCGGGCCCCTGTTTCGACTGGCGGCGGTTACGGCGGCTGTTGCAGCGGTGCGCCGGCTCTTAGAGTCTATCCGCAAACCTCATCCCCTCGCCCCTTGGGGGAGAGGGTCAGGGTGAGGGGATTCAGGTGCGGGCGGCCTCACACGACTTGTACCCCCTCCGCTTCCAGCATCCGAACCAGTCGGATCAGAGGCAACCCGATCAAGCTGCTGGGATCCTCCCCATCCAGGCGCTCGAACAGAACGATACCCAGACCTTCCGACTTGAAACTGCCGGCACATTGATAGGGTTGCTCCCGGCGCAAGTAGTTCTCGATCTGCGCCAGCGTCAATGGGCGGAATCGCACTCGAAACAAAACCACCTCCACCTGCCGGCGACCACTGTCGCTATCGATCAGGCACAGCCCGGTGAAAAAGCTGACCGTCCTGCCGGAAGCCCGCCCCAATTGGGCAACCGCCCGCTCATGGTTACCCGGTTTTCCCAAGATCTCGGTATCCAGCACCGCCACCTGATCGGAACCGATGACCAGCGCTCCGGCTTCCCGTGCAGCCACGGCAGCGGCCTTGAATTCAGCCAGCCTGGCTACCAGATCGGCCGGTGGCTCGCCCTGCCGGGGGGTCTCGTCGGCCTGCGGTGCGACCACCTGAAACGGCAGTTGCAGCCGGGCCAGCAGTTCCCGGCGAAACGGTGACGTGGACGCCAGCAACAGCCGGCGGCCATCGGCTAAAGAGGGGGGCAGAGTTGGTACGGCAATGCCGGTCATTATTCAATTCCTCCAGGTCCTGTTAAGATAATACCTAAGGTTAATAGTTTAGCCTGAAGCGCGTGTCGCTTTTGACAGCGCTGCAAGTCATATATATCATTGCCCCTTTTATGCAGATAGACCTGGACCGATTCGATCCCTGGAAACTGGCCGCCGCCGGCGGGCAACTTCAGGGGGAAATTTCGCTGGACCGCATGCCCCGGTTAAGCTCGCTGTTAGCTTCTCCCGCGGGCCAGGTGAGAATTGCCTTGGAGGCCGGTATCGATGCGCAGGCGATTGCCTTTCTCAGCGGCCACCTGGAAACCACGGTAATGCTGATCTGCCAACGCTGCCTGGCGCCGTTTGAACTGTCGTTAACGGCGCCGATCCGGCTGGGGCTGGTGCGCAACGAGAGCCAGGCCGAAAGTCTGCCCGAGGAATATGATCCTGTGCTGGCGCCGACGGAGGGAGTGGCGATTTCGGAGTTGGCCGAGGATGAACTGATTTTAGCCTTGCCGCTGGCGCCCATGCACAACGACCTGCGGCAGTGCCAGGCGAATGGCTTTGTATCACCGCAGGTCGAGGCGCAAAAAGCCAAACCCTTCGCCGTCCTTGCAACCTTGATGAATGAATTAGATTAAGGAGTAAAGCAACCATGGCTGTTCAACAAAACCGTAAAAGTCGCGCCAAACGCGACACCCGCCGTTCCCATGATGCGCTGACGGCGCCGACCCTGGCCGTCGATCGTGAGTCCGGGGAGACCCATCGGCGCCATCACCTAACCGGGGATGGTTATTACCGGGGCCGTCAGGCCATCATCCTCACCAAGAAAGAACAGCAAACCTGATACTTTCCAGGCTTTCGGCAGCGCCGGTTAGCATTCTCGCGCCCTTAGACCCTTTCAAGTACGCATCAATACACCTTGGCTATTCCTATGACGCGGCCGCTTACCATCGCCCTTGATGGGATGGGTGGAGACATCGGCCCCGATGTGGTCGTACCCGCCGCTCTGAACGTTCTTGCGACCACTACTACACCACTCAAGCTGATTCTGGTCGGGCAGCAAACTATTCTGGCCGCCAAACTGGCGGCGCTGAAAGCCGCCGACCATCCGGCGATCAGCATCCGGCATGCTTCCCAGACGGTGGCGATGAACGAACCCCCAGCCCAGGCGTTGCGCCTGAAGAAAGACTCGTCGATGCGGGTGGCCATCGATCTGGTCAAGCAGGGCCAGGCGGACGCCTGCGTCAGCGCCGGAAACACCGGCGCGCTGATGGCGACTGCCCGGTTCGTGCTGAAAACACTGCCGGGAATCGATCGTCCCGCCATCTGCACCACCCTGCCCTCGATCCATGGCCATACCCATGTACTGGACCTGGGCGCCAACGTGGACAGCAAGGCCGAGCATCTGTTGCAGTTCGCGGTCATGGGTTCCGTACTGGCTACGGCGGTGGACAACATCGATGCCCCTCGGGTCGCCCTGCTGAATATCGGCGAGGAGGATATCAAGGGCAATGAACAGGTCAAGCAGGCGGCGTTGCTGCTTGCCGCCAGCGGCCTCAATTACACCGGCTTCGTGGAAGGAGACGGCATCTTTCTGAGCGATGTCGATGTGGTGGTCTGCGATGGTTTTGTCGGTAATGTGGCCCTAAAAACCATCGAAGGCGTGGCTAAATTGATCCGTCATTACATGATGCTGGAATTCAAACGCAATCTGCTGACCCGCCTGGCCGGTCTCGTTGCCCTACCGGTGTTACGCGTCTTTAAACGCAAGATCGATCCCCGTCGCTATAACGGCGCCAGCCTGCTGGGTTTGCAAGGCGTCGTCATCAAAAGCCATGGCAGCGCCGATGCCGTCGCCTTTGCCAATGCTATCAAAATTGCCCTGCTGGAAGCGGAACAGGCGATACCGCAGCGCATTAAACACCATCTGGCTGCGCTTCACCCGGAGAGACAAGCGCTTTGAAATACTCAAAAATCCTCGCTACCGGCGGCTATCTGCCGGAAAAGGTGTTGCGCAATGCCGATCTGGAAAAAATGGTGGCCACTTCGGCGGAATGGATTTGGGAGCGTACCGGCATAGAGGAAAGGCATATTGCGGCGCCCCAGGAAACCACCTGTGATCTGGCGGAACAAGCGGCCCGCCAGGCGCTGCAGGCCGCGGCGGTGGAACCCGCCGCCATCGATCTGATCATTGTGGCCACCACCACCCCCGATTATATCTTTCCCAGCGTGGCCAGCCAGCTCCAGGAGCGGCTGGGCAGCTACGGCTGCGCCGCTTTCGATGTCCAGGCGGTCTGTACCGGCTTCGTTTACGCGCTCAGTATCGCCGATCAGTTTATCCGCACCGGCGCCACCCGCCGTGCTCTGGTCGTGGGGGCGGAAACCTTCAGTCGAATTATCAACTGGCAGGATCGAAGCACCTGTATTCTGTTCGGTGACGGCGCCGGCGCCGTGGTGGTGGAGGCGGCCGACGAGCCGGGCATATTAAGCAGCCGCCTGCATGCCGATGGCCGCCATCGCGAGTTGTTGTGGGTGCCGGCCGGCGTTTCCACCGGCTACGACACCACCCGGCAGAACGCCGCCTATGTGGCCATGAGCGGCAGTGAAGTATTCAAATTCGCGGTTAATACCCTAAGCCGGATCGCCCGGGAAATACTGGAGGCCAGCCGGATGACGATCGCCGATATCGACTGGCTGGTACCCCATCAGGCGAACGAACGCATCCTGGTGGCCACCGCCAGGAAGCTGCACCTGCCGCTGGAACGGGTGATCAATACCGTCAGCACCCATGCCAATACCTCGGCCGCTTCGGTGCCGCTGGCTCTGGATGTGGCGGTGCGGGACGGCCGGATTCAGCGGGGTGATACGGTACTGCTGGAGGCCTTCGGCGGTGGCTTCACCTGGGGTGCGGTGCTGCTTAACTATTGACGGGGCCGCCAGGATCGGCCCTGAGGAGAACACACCATGAGTGTAGAGCATAAGCTTGCCCTGGTCAGCGGCGCCAGCCGCGGCATCGGCCGGGCCATCGCCCGCGAACTGGGTCGGCGCGGAGCCACCGTGATCGGGACGGCGACCACCGGGGAAGGCGCCCAGGCCATCGGCCAGGATTTGCAGGAACGAGGAATCGGCGGTCGTGGCGTCTGTCTGGACATTACCGATCCCGGCGCCGTGGAAGCCGTGCTGAAAACCGTTACCGCGGAATTCGGCGGCCCGGCCATCCTGGTCAACAACGCCGGCATCACCCGTGACAATCTTCTCTTGCGGATGAAGGAAGAGGAATGGGGTGCCGTGCTCGATACCGATCTGTCCTCGGTTTACCGGCTGAGCAAGGCCGTGCTACGGGGTATGTTGAAAGCGCGGTGGGGGCGTATCGTCAGTATCACCTCGGTGATCGGCGCCACCGGCAACAGCGGCCAAAGCAACTATGCCGCGGCCAAGGCCGGCATCATCGGCTTCACCAAGTCTCTGGCCCAGGAGGTAGGTTCGCGCGGCATCACCGTCAATGCGGTAGCCCCCGGTTTTATCGATACCGATATGACCCGCGCCCTGCCCGAGGCTCAGCGCCGCGCACTCATCGAGAAGATTCCCCTGAACCGGCTGGGCGAGACCCAGGATATCGCCAATGCCGTCGCCTTCCTGGTTTCCGACGAGGCGTCCTATATTACGGGAGAAACTCTGCACATAAACGGCGGACTATATATGGGCTAAGGAACCGGTTTGCGGCCGCTGTCTGCACCGGAATCCAGTGATTCCTTCAAGACGTTGGAGGTAAATTTTCGTTTCACTGCGCTTTTAACTTACAATGACCGCGGCAACGCGGTTGCCTGTGTTCTTGCAAGTGAGGAATTAACACACCATGAGTAACAACAGTATTGAAGAACGCGTCAAGAAGATTATCATCGAGCAATTGGGCGTCAAACCTGAGGAGGTGATCAATGATGCCTCTTTCGTGGAGGATTTGGGCGCCGACTCGCTGGATACCGTTGAGCTGGTGATGGCGCTGGAGGAGGAATTCGAGTGCGAAATTCCCGATGAGGATGCCGAAAAGATCACCACCGTGCAGCAGGCGATCGACTATATCAAGGCCCATCTGGGGGAAAAGTGAGCCTTTTGTCTCCACCTCTCGACCGCGGTTGCCGGAAGTGGCCGCGGTTGGTGTGCTGTTACGGTTGATCCTACAAGGGGGTTAGCTTGTTCGCCAAAAGACGGGTTGTTGTGACCGGCATGGGGATCGTTTCCCCCGTGGGCAATAGCGTTGCCGACGCCTGGGTGAATATCCTCGCCGGCAACAGCGGTATCGGACCGCTTACCGCCTTCGACACCAGCGAATTACCGGTCAGGTTCGGCGGCTCCATCAAGAATTTCGACAGCACGCCTTACATCAACCGCAAGGATGCCAAAAAAATGGATTGGTTTATCCATTACGGCATTGTGGCGGCGGCCCAGGCCATTGCCGACGCCGGGCTGGAAGTGAGCGCGGCGAACGCGGAGCGCGTCGGCGTAGCCATCGGTTCCGGGATCGGGGGATTGGGCGGCATCGAAGAAGGCCACGCGGCCTTTCTCAAGGGGGGAGCCCGCAAGCTTACGCCTTTTTTCGTACCCCGCAGCATTATCAATATGATTTCCGGCAACCTGTCGATCCTGTATGGAATCAAGGGACCCAATCTGGCCATCGCCACCGCCTGTACTACCGGAACCCACAGCATCGGTCTGGCGGCCCGTCTGATTGCCTATGGCGATGCCGACGCCATGCTCGCCGGCGGCGCGGAGATGGCCACTACGCCCACCGGACTTAGCGGCTTCGCGGCGGCGCGCGCGCTTTCCACCCGCAACGATGCGCCGCACCAGGCGAGCCGCCCTTGGGACCGGGAGCGGGATGGTTTTGTGCTCAGTGACGGCGCCGGGGTGGTGGTGCTGGAGGAGTACGAACATGCCAGACGGCGTGGCGCCCCGGTTTACGGCGAACTGCTCGGGTTCGGGATGAGCGGTGACGCCTATCATATGACCCTGCCGCCGGACGACGGTGACGGCGCCCGGCGCTGCATGCTGTCCGCCCTGCGCGACGCCGGCCTGAATCCGGAGCAAATCGACTATATCAATGCTCATGGCACTTCCACGCCGGCCGGCGATAAAGCCGAAAGCGATGCGATCAAAGCCTGCTTTGGCGCCTCCGCCTACGGCCTCGCCATCAGTTCGACCAAGTCGATGACGGGACATCTGCTGGGCGCGGCCGGTGGGATCGAGGCGATCTTTTCTTTGTTGACCCTGCGCGACCAAGTGGCTCCGCCGACCATCAACCTGGATAATCCAGACCCCGAGTGTGATTTGGATTATGTGCCCCATACCGCCCGCGAGATGAAAATCGAGGTGGTTTTATCCAATTCATTCGGTTTTGGCGGCACTAACGGCACGCTGATTTTCCGCAGGCTATGACCGCCGGCGCTGGCCCTGGCCGGTCCGGTCCGACGCCGGACGGATGGGCTCGCCGCGGCGACAGCAACCACCCCCGGCCGGCAGGTATGCTGGGGGAAATTTTTTATCCCCGTCCACTCCCGGCGGGCGGAAAAATGGAGAAACATAATAAATCGATCCTAATCATGCCACCCTATTATCCCTTAAGCCGGCTGGTAGATTTCCCGTCTGAGAGACGGCTATGAGCGTCAACTATGGCTAAGAATCGCCTGGATCTGAAAACGCGGCTTAAGCGTCTGGTAGAAGACCGCGCCGCCGACCGGTTGAATAGTACCCTGTTGCAGGAATCCAGCAGCGATGTGCCTGACGATCTGAGATACACCGCTCCGGCAACGCCAGAGTCGAATGGTTCGGTCGATGACGGCCGCGGACGCGACGCGGAACAGAGCGATATACAGAGCGATATACAGAGCGATATAAAGAGGGGAGCCGCCAGCGGAGCTTGGGAGGGTGAAGAGACACCTCCATTAACATGTCTGGAAATGCTGTCACCAGGTCTGGAAATTGGACCGCCCAACCATCGCTTCCGCCTGGAGCGGCAGCTGGGCGAAGAAGCAAAGAGCCGGGTCTGGCTGGCCATCGAGCTTTCCCCCCAGAACCAGGGGGGTCGCAGGAAAGCCCTGAAATTTTTTGCGCCCAGTCTACAAGACTATCCACATCTGGCAAAACTGGTAGGAGACCTGGCCGACAAGGCGGCGCAACGGGCCGAGTTGTTGAATTTTCGCCCCCTGTTGGTCATCATCCGGGCTAAAGCCACGCTGGCGGCTTTAATCGATCATCCTAACATCGCCAAGGTTTATGGCTGGCGCTATGGCGATGATGGCTGGCCCTTCGTCGAGATGGAGTACCTGAGCGGTCACAATTTACGGGAATGGCGGAGTAAAGCGGGCAGTGATGAATTGGATTGGGTCCGCGTCCTACCGTTCGTACGCACCATCGCGGCGGCTTTGGATCACGCCCATCAAGACTACCGCCTGCCGCATCGTCATCTTAAACTGGAAAATGTGTTTATTACCGAGCAGGGCGTGGTTAAGGTATTGGATTTCAGCCTGCTCTACCAGCCACCGCGCGCCGTCGCCCGCAAGGTGCAGGAAACCCGCTCCCGCGGTCCAGTCCTGCCGGAGCCGCCTTACTCACAGGCCCTGCAGCAGTTGCGCTTTAAACCCGATATTTGCGCGCTGGCGGCGCTGACGTATGAATTACTGACCGACACCCCCCCCTATCCCGGCCGGAATGTAGTCGAGCAGGACTTGGATACGATCCCCCTGGTCGTCACCCGACCACCTTCCGTCTCGAATACTTTAGTGCAGCCCCCCGAACTGACGGACAACGCCTGGCGGGTTCTGTTACCCTGCCTGCGCTACCAACTGGAGGCTTGCCCCGACAGTGCGGGCGAATGGTTACAGCGACTGCAAGCCGCACAAAGTCCTGGCCCGCCCGAGCGCCGGAGCGTTGTAAGCCATAACCGACGGTGGGGAATCCTGCTGGTGGTGGGAATGGCGCTAAGCGGTCTCTATCTGGGATACAGCGGGCATTTCTCGTCCTTGCGACAGGCTATCGAGGGAAAGCTCCACCGCAGCGGGCAGCCGCTCCAGAGCGGTAAAGACAAATCGCCGCCGGCGGTTTCGGACGAGCAGGCGTTTACCGCGGCGGCGGCGGCCAATACTGTCAACGCCTATCAGGAGTATCTGCGGCGTTGCCCGGCCTGCGCTCACCGGCAGGAGGCTGAGACGGCTATGCAGCGGCTGCAAGCTCAGATCCAGCGGACTCTGCTGCTGGGGCGTTTTACCACTCATCTCCAGGCTCATGAACTGGGCGGCAAGCAAGGGGATAGCAACAACGCTCTGGCGGTATTGCAGGAATTGGCGAAGCTCAATCCCCAGGATCTCTTTATTGCCGACGGCAAACGGCGGGTCGCGCTGGCTTACGGGGATATGGCGCGGGACAGCCTCAAGCAGCACAATTATAGCGAGGCCCGCAGCCGCCTGGCTCAAGGCGAAACGACCATGGCCGGACTTAAGGAATTGACCGAACTGGCTCGGGAAATCAACGCCGCCGAGGCCGGCGAGCGCGATGCCGCCGCCTATGCCCGGGCGCAGCGGACCAACACCCGCGCCGCCTATCAGGTCTATCTGGCCAACTGCGAACCTACTTGCGCTCATCGCCAGGACGCCCAGGTGGCATTACAACAGTTGCTTGCCGCGCCCGCGCCGACCGACAACCGGACATTCCGGGATCCACTGGCCGATGGCGGCCAGGGGCCGGAGATGGTGAAGATTCCCGCCGGGGCCTTCGTTATGGGCTCAACCCCCACGGAACCCGGGCGCCTGCTTGATGAACATGCGCATCAGGTGCGTATCGACAAGGCTTTCGCCATTGGCCGTTATGAGGTGACCTTCGAGGAATACGACCGGTTCGCCGCCGCGACGGGCCACCCGAAACCCGCCGATCAGGGTTGGGGCCGGGGCCAGCGGCCGGTCATCCAGGTAAGCTGGCAGGATGCCTTGGCCTATACCGACTGGCTGTCGGTCCAGACTGGGCAGCGTTACCGGCTGCCGACCGAGGCCGAATGGGAATACGCCGCCCGCGCCGGGACCTCCACCGCGCGCTACTGGGGCAATAATCCGGACCAGGGATGCGATTACGCCAACGCTGCGGATTTGAAGGGCCAGGCGCTGTTCACCGGGTGGACGGTCATGCAGTGTCAGGACGGTTATCTCTATACGGCGCCGGTAGGGTCTTACCAGCCGAACGCTTTCGGGCTGTACGATATGCTGGGGAACGTCCTGGAGTGGACCTGTTCCGTCTATGACGAAACCTATCAAGGCGGTGAGCAGACCTGCGCCGGCCCGGCTGTCACCGTACCCGTGGCGGCGCGCGGCGGCTCCTGGAGCGATGAGCCCGGCGGGGTGCGGGCGGCCGACCGTTACAAGTTGGACCCCCAATCGCGGGAATATTATCTCGGTTTTCGGGTGGTCAGAGAGCGCACGCCCTAAGGCTTTCTGTAGTTGTACTACCGGAGCGCTGACCGGTTTGAGAATAAGTATTTTCAGCTGGCGAGGTGTTTCCTGTTTTGCTCCCCGCCTGGGAAGGCATCCGTATTGTCAAAGAGCGGGTTGCCGTTTAAGCCGCTCCTCCAACCGCTCGTAATCCCCCAGGTAGGCCCGCATCAGGCTTTTCCACAAGCGGCCGTGATTGGGCACGAAGAAGTGCAGCAGTTCGTGGACGATCACATAGTCGCCCAGTTCAGGCTCCAGGGCGAGCAGGTCGGTGTTGAAATTCAGATGGCCGTTGGTGGAGCAGGAGGCCCATTTGTGGCGCATCGGGCGCACGGCGATGGCCTGCACCGGGATATCCAGTTTCGTCGCCCAGTCGCGTACCCGCGCCTTGAACGCAGCCTTATCCTGACTCATGGTTACCGCGGCTGTGCCTTCAACAGCAGAAGTAGCTTCGTGTCGTTGTGGTTGCCGGTGTACACCACGGCGGAATAATCGGGCGGCAGGAATTCGTCCAGCGCTTTCTTGTACAGGGCGCAGGCTTCGCGGTTCACCGCCACCAGAAAGGCTTTGTAGCCCAGCGGCTCGACGGTCTCGCGATAATGTCTGGCCACGTACTCGGCCACTTTGCGAATGCGCGCCTTGCCCTTGAGGAAGTTCTTGAGATTGACGGCGCGCTCCAGAATCCGGTTCAGTTCCTCGATATCGGCGATGCCTTCGGTCTCCGCCAGCGCAAAGAATTCCTGATCCATAGTCTCGGCCGGGACCCGCAACTCGTTGGGTGCCAAGTGGTAGAACAGCTCCAGGGTGGTGTCGTCCTCGATGCTTTCCCGGATGAAATACTTATGCAGATAGCCTTGCGGGGCGTCGTCCACGCCGAAGGTCTTGAAGGTTCCCTGGCCGTAGGCGGTGCGGTCGATGGGGGTGCCGGTAAAGCCGAGATAGGTGGCGTTGGGCAGGGCGGCCATCAGGTAATTGC
>CAIMUS010000212.1 GCA_903844665.1 uncultured Pseudomonadota bacterium | reverse complement strand
TCCGTCAGGGTGAGGATCCGCGCCATCAGATCGCCCTCGAACAGCAGCGGTTGCCGGCGCAGGCTGCCGACCAGCCCGGCCGCCGGGGCATGGACCTCGGCGCGGATTTCCCCGCTGAAACCGTCATAGATATGACCGATGAGATCGCCGGCCTGAATCCAGCGGCCGACCTCCAGCCGGGAAACGAAGAAGCCGGACTGTTCGGCCATCAGGGCCACGCTCTGGTTCAATCCGAAATAATGCAGATGTTCCTCGTCCTCGGGGAGATCGATCCCATCGACGATGCCGGCACGGTCCAGAAACGCCACCAGCGCGCGGAACAGGGCCTCGCAATGCAGCGTCTGCAAATCGCCGGCCCGACCGCATTGAATGGCGAAATTTTCACCGCCGTACTGGCGCCAGGTATGCACCAGGTTGGTGGTGAAAATCGGATTGACAGGTCGCTCGATGACGGCCGGCAGACCGAACAGACAGGCGCTGGCCCGCTCGTCGTCGTTGGGTTCGTACAGCCTGACCTGCGGCATCTCTTCGATATCCGTATTCGAACTGTGAATGTCCACCCGGTAATAGGCCGGGCGGGTGAGGTTGACCACCGCCGCGGCGATACGCTGGGTGGTCTCGCCGCCGCTGTCGCCGGGGAAACCGCGATTGAGGTCGATTTTATCGAACGGCCAGACACGGGAGCGGGTATTGACTCCCAGTACGTTGACCGCCGGGATCAGCACGACCCGTTCCCGCAGTACCTGACCGCGCCGCTCGCCGGTCTGGATCCGCCGGAGAAAATCCGCCAGGCGCGACAGTACGAATACGCCGTTCAATTCGTTGCCGTGCAAGCCCGCCACCAAAGCCAGGCGGGGGGGAGGGGGATGTGGATGCGGATGGTCGGCAGGGCCGATATCGTGATAGGGAATCGTGAGGCTGTCCCCCAGGGGGGTAGTCATCGTCAGCAGGGTGGAGGTGCTCATGACAATTCCGGGCTGGCGGCAATGCGGGCCAGCAGGGCGCCCTCATAGACCAGCGGATAATGGCGTAGCGTGGCCAGGAGTCCGGCTGCCGGCGAGCGGACCTCGGCCAGCGTCCGGCCCTCGAAGGGAGAGACGATCACCCCCAGCAATTCACCGGCCTTTACCAGTCTGCCGCATTCCACCGGTCGCACCTCGAACAAGCCGGAGACTTCGGCGTTGAGACGGTGCACCCGGGCGGCATCGACCAGCAGCGGATCATGTTCGGCGGCGGGCAGTGGCAGGTCGGAAGCCAGCACCCCCAGTTCCCGCCAAAGCTGAAGGATACCGGCGACAAGCTGCCCGGTATGGCGCCGCGTCAATCCCATCCCGCTCCCCGTAATCACCAGCAGACAGGGTTCGCCACGGGCGTTCAGGTTGTGCGCCATGGTGGTTTCTGCCACCGTCGCGGCTTCCTGCAGGCAGATCAAATCCAGATTGAGCTGTTGCGCCAGCGGCAGGAGTTTTCCCGCGTAGCGCGGTTCGATGCGTGCCTGCGGGATTTCCTGCAGATGCATGTCGCTGGCCTGGAGGGCGATGATCAGCGCGGCGCCTTGCAACTGCGCCAGCACGGCGGCCGCGATGCGCTGCGGCAGCAGAGCCTGGGGATGGCCGGGAAAACTGCGATCCAGGTCGCTGTCATAGACGGGTAAAGTACGTTGCAGCGTATCCAATCCCAGTGGATTCAGGGCGGGATAGAGCTCCACCTGACCGAGTAAGGCCTCGGGGCGGGTCTGGGCGAGTTGCTCCAGCCAGACGGTCAGGCGATGGCACAGGTACAGTCCCTCCAGTTCATTCCCCTGCATGCCGGCGGTCACCGCCACGCGGGGACCGGCGCCGCCACGGTAGAGACTCCGCCGGACGGTCACTGTTTCCCGATATGGCAAGTCCAGGGAAAGGATGGTTTCGATTCGTTTTTCCATTATGGGCAGGCGCTGGGGACCGCATAGGGTCGATGTGAACCTCATTATAAACCAACCATAGCCATACCTGCTTATCCAGTAAGTGCAGCCAGGCGTTGCCGGGGACCCTTGGGGCGTGGGGAAAGAATTTTTTTAAAAAATGTTGCACTGCAACAAAAAATGGCTTATATTGCACTGCAACAAAGTCATCTTTTCCCAACACTAGGAGCTTGCCATGTACAAAGACCTGTTCTCGCCACTGCTGCAAAACACGACAGCGCTGCCCGCCCCCATGCTCAAGGCCAACAAGCTGGTGGTCGCCGAAGTGGAGCGGCTGGTGAACTTTCAGATGGGCGCGCTACGGTACTATGTGGATATAGTCATCAATCAATTGAAAGCGGCTGCCCAAGTCAGCGACGTTGGCGGCCTGCAGGAGTTTGTCAAGGGTCAGGTGGAAGTCGCCAACAAGGTGCGGCAACGGGTCATGGACGATGCCAAAGCCCTGACCGAACTGGGTACCGATTTCAAGGCGGATCTGGATGCGCTGGCCAAAGAGAGCGCCGAGGATCTGAATATCAAGAAAGCCGCTTAAAGCAGGGTGGTGCGTTACGCTGCGCCACCGCACCCTACGGCTTGCTGACAACCGCTCACCGCTCGACGGTGGGCGGTTTTTTTCGCGCTGCCTGCTCCAGACAGAGACAGGCCTCGTCCAGATCGCGATGGCAGCGATCGACCCAGGCCTCACCCCAGAAGAAATTACAACTGGTTTCCGCCCGCAGCACCCGCCAGCGGGCTTCCTCCACCAGATGATCCAATTCGGGATCATAATCCGATCTGGATTGGGCGGCGGCAAAGGCGGTCTGGACGGCTTGGCTGACTTGATTCAGGCGGG
>CAIMUS010000211.1 GCA_903844665.1 uncultured Pseudomonadota bacterium | reverse complement strand
GGTGCGCATTGCGCACCATTAACAAACCAGCCGTGGAAAGGTGCGCAATGCGCACCCTACGCGGCTGCCAACCTGATAGCGAGCATAGCCACGCAAGCCCGTAGGCCTGAATAAGCGGAGCCACAGGCGTAGCGTTTCCAGTATCGGCAGGCTTGCCGGAAACGACCTGCGGCCTATGGCCTCCGGTCTTATTCCGGCCTACTTATCCCTATTCATAGGACTGCTTACCCCCCTCTAATCCGCCTGCCGGCGTAAAAATGCCGGAATATCCAGATAATCCAGATCGCCTTCGGCGCGTTCATTCAAGCCGCCATCGCCGCCTGCTTTCTGCCGCCCGCCGACCACGCGCTGCTCGGGACGGACGTAGTCCGCGCCGCTGATCGAGGAGCCGGCTTTCTGCACCAGCTTGACCGATGGAGGTGTGGCGGTTTCCGCCGCCGGCCTGGCAGCCTGGCCGATACCGGTGGCGACGATGGTCACCCGCAACTCGTTCTGCATTTCCGGATCGATCACGGCGCCCACCACGACGGTGGCGTCCTCGGAAGCCAGTTCCTTGATGGTGTTGCCGACTTCCTCGAACTCGCCGATCGAGATATCCATCCCGGCGGTGACATTGACCAGCAACCCCTTGGCGCCCGCCAGGTTGATATTCTCCAGCAGCGGGCTGGCAATGGCCGCCGCCGCCGCCTCCCGCGCCCGACCATCGCCGGTCGCCTGACCGGTGCCCATCATGGCCATGCCCATTTCCCGCATCACCGTGCGGACATCGGCAAAATCCACATTGATCAGACCGGGACGGGTGATCAGTTCGGCAATGCCCTGAACGGCATTCAGCAGGACATCGTTGGCCGACTTGAAGGCATCCAGCAGACTGGCGCCCTTGCCCAGCACCACCAGCAGTTTCTCGTTAGGGATCGTGATCAGGGAATCGACCCGCTGGCTCAGTTCCTGAATCCCACGCATCGCGATCTCCATGCGCTTCTTCCCCTCGAAGGGAAACGGCTTGGTCACCACGGCGACGGTCAGGATGCCCATCTCCCGCGCAATCTGCGCGACCACCGGCGTACCACCGGTGCCGGTGCCGCCGCCCATGCCGGCAGTGATGAACACCATATCGGCGCCTTCCAACGCCTCACGGATACGGTCGCTGTCTTCCAGCGCGGCCTTGCGGCCGATTTCAGGATCGGCGCCCGCTCCCAGGCCCTTGGTGATATTGGCGCCCATTTGCAAGGTCGTTCCCACGTTGCAGGTACGCAAGGCCTGGGCATCGGTGTTGGCGCAGATGAAATCCACGCCTTCGATATTGGCGTTTAACATGTGCTGGACCGCATTGCTGCCGCCGCCGCCTACCCCGATAACTTTGATCACCGCGCTCTCAGTGTTGGTGTCCATCAATTCGAACATGACAGGATCTCCTCAGTAGATTGAAACTCTTTCGGTAGCTGGTCGTGGTTGACTTAAAAATTCCCCTGTAACCAATGTTTCAGGCGGGCCAGCCAGCTTTGATTACTGGTAAACGCCGGGGCGAGCAATCTGGCGGCGCGATTTTCATTGCCCACCAGCAACAGCCCCACCGCGGTCGAATAAATAGGATTACGGACGACCTCATGCAAGCCTTTGGCATAATCCGGCAGCCCCTGGCGCACGGGCATATGGAATACCTGCTCGGCCAACTCGACGATGCCCTCCATGCAAGAACTGCCGCCGGTCAGGACGATCCCGGCGATCAGGTTCTCGAAGCCGCTGCGCTGCAATTCCGCTTGAACCAAAGTGAATAGCTCTTCGTAGCGGGGTTCCACCACCCCCGCCAAAGTCTGCCGGGACAACCGCCGCGGCGACCGCTCGCCCACCCCGGGAACATCGATGGTTTCATCGGCGCTGGCGAGCTGGGTCAGGCAGCAGGCATGTTTGACCTTGATATCTTCGGCGAACTGCGTCGGCGTATGGAGGGCTACGGCGATATCATTGGTGACCTGATCGCCGGCGATGGGAATGACGGCGGTGTGACTGATGGAGCCGTTGGTGAACACCGCTATCGCCGTGGTGCCGCCGCCGATATCGATCAGGCAGACCCCCAGTTCCCGCTCATCTTCGGTCAATACCGCCCGGCTGGAGGCCAGTTGTTCCAGGATCACGTCATCCACTTCCAGGCCGCAGCGCCGGACACACTTGGTAATGTTCTGGACCGCGCTGACCGCGCCGGTGACGATATGCACCTTGGCTTCCAGCCGCACCCCGGACATGCCCACCGGCTCACGGATATTTTCCTGATGGTCGATGGTGAAATCCTGCGGCAGAATATGCAGGATCTGCTGATCGGCGGGAATAGCCACCACCCGGGCGGCCTCGATCACCCGCTCGACATCGGCCGTGGTGACCTCGCCCGCCTTGATGGCGGTGACGCCATGGGAATTGAAACTGCGGATGTGGCTGCCGGCGATCCCCGTGAAGACGGAGTGAATCTTGCACTGCGCCTGGCGTTCCGCTTCCTCCACCGCCTGCTGGATCGATTGCACGGTGGATTCGATATTGACCACCACGCCCTTCTTCAGACCGCGCGAGGGATGGGCGCCGATCCCGATGATCTCGATCTCGCCATTGCTACTCACTTCGCCGACGATGGCGGCCACCTTGGAGGTGCCGATATCGAGGCCGACAATCATACTTTTTTCGTCTTTTCTGGCCATACCTTGCTATTTCCTGCGCGTTAGGCGGGTTAACCCGCTTTCGCTCCCTTGGGACGCGCCGCCACTGTGCCGGCGGCAGGCGTCGTGGTCGCCATGGTGGCGCTGGAGCCTGCCGCCGGGCTTACCCAGCGTACGGCAAAGCCGTGAGTATAACGTAAATCCACCGCCGCAATCTTCCCGCTCAAATCGGCCAGCAGGTGGGGATAAATGTTCACAAAGCGTTGCAGCCGCTCGAGAAAATGGTCTCTGCCCAGTCGAATTTCCAGGCCGTTGGCAGTGACGATCCGCCAGGCCCGCCGCTCATCCTGCGTCAGTTGAGTGAGCTGCAAGCCGGCCTGCTTGAGCAGGACATCGGCCTCGCGGTAACTGTGGATCAGGGCTGTTTCATGGCCATCCGGACCGGCCAGACGCGGCCATGGACCCGGCTGAAGGATCGCCGCCGGGCGAAAGCGCACGCCGTTGACATCGACCATTTCATTGCTCATTTCATCCTGGCCCCATTGACCGAAGGCGGTCCGCTCCTGGAAATAGACCTTGAGCCGGTCCGGCCACTGCCGGTGTACGCTGACCTGCTCGATCCAGGGATTGGCCGCCAGGATGGCCTGCAGGGCGCCGATATCCAAAGCTAAGAAATTCTGCCCCAGATACGGTTGCACCAGTTGTTGCAGTTCCGCCTGGCTCAGGTTACGGATCTCACCCTGCAGGTTCACATGGCGCAAGGGAAGGCGCTCCGGCTCGAGCAGCCTGTGAGTGGTGGCGTACAGGCCGTAACCGCCCGCCAGCAAGGCCAGCACCGCGCCCAGCCAGCGCAGGCGAGGCTGCCAGTTGAACTGCCATTTCACCGGCGCGCACGTCACCTGGGCGGTCGCCCCCCGCCGCTTGCGCCGGAACCCAAGTTTCCAGCCGGGGATCGGCGGGCGTGGCGCCGGATAGGAGGTAGGGAAAAAGGTCCGTGGAATGATCATGCCGGCCGCTCCATGCTGGTTTCCAGAATCCGCCACACCAGCGCCTGGAAATCCAGGCCCACGGTGCGGGCCGCCATCGGCACCAGGCTGTGATCGGTCATGCCCGGCACCGTATTGACCTCCAGCAGCCAGGGCCGCTGCTGCGCATCCACCAGGAAATCCACCCGTCCCCAGCCATAGCCGGCGAGCGCCTTAAATGCTTGCAGGACCAGCCGCTGCAACTCGGCCTCCTGGGCCGGCGGCAACCCGCAGGGACAATGGTAGCGGGTATCGTCGGCGTTATACTTGGCCTCGTAATCGTAAAATTCGCGCGGCGTCTCCAGCCGGATCAGCGGCAGCGCCTCGCCCTGCAGCACGGCGCCGGTATATTCGCCCCCGCCGATCCAGGGTTCGACCAGCACGCTGGCGTCACAGCGCGCCGCCCGCTCCCAGGCGGCCTTGAATTCAGCGGGCTGGTTGACCCGGCTGACGCCGATGCTGGAGCCTTCGCAGGCCGGCTTGACCGCCAGCGGCAGCCCCAGGTCGGCGATGACCGTCGCCGGGTCGGTCGCCGCATCCACCAGCCGGAACGGCGGGGTCGGCAGGCCCGCACCCAGCCAGACCTGCTTGGCGCGTAATTTGTCCATCCCTAAGGCGGACGCCAGCACGCCGCCGCCGGTATAGGGCAATCCCAAGGTTTCCAGCGCGCCTTGAATGACGCCGTCTTCACCGCCGCGACCGTGCAGGACGATGAACACCCGGTCATAACCACCCTTGCCCAGGACCTCCAGCACGTCGGGGCCGGCATCGATACCGTGGGCGTCGACCCCCTGGGCGCAGAGCGCCTTTAATACCGCCTGGCCGCTTTTCAGCGAAACCTCACGCTCCGCGGAGCGCCCGCCCAGCAGCACCGCCACCTTGCCGAATTCAGTGGCATCGTTAACCGGTTTGCGCTGTTCTTGCAGCATCTTGATAGGCTCCTACTATCCTCACTTCGGGAATCAGGTGGACACCGTGCACCCGGGCTACGGTATCCGCGACATGATGAATCAAGGCTTCCAGCTCGGCGGCGGTGGCGCCGCCGGTATTGATGATGAAATTGGCGTGTTTGGTGGAGACGCAAGCGGCGCCGATACCGCTTCCCTTCAAGCCCGCGGCTTCTATCAGGCGCGCGGCATGATCGCCGGGGGGATTGCGGAAGACCGAGCCGCAACTGGGCAGGCCCATCGGCTGGGTGCGGGCGCGCCGCGCCAGCAGTTCGCGAATCCGCCGGCCCGCCGCCACGCCATCACCCGGCCGCAACTGCAGATGCGCCGCCACGAATCCCTCTTCAGCCGGCCCCCGCACCTGCCGGTAAGCAATCGCATAGTCGGCCGGCAGGCGGCGCCGCAGGACCCCGCGCCGGTCGACCGTCTCGACCATCGTTACCAGCGACCAGGTGTCACCGCCCCAGGCGCCCGCATTCATGGCCAGGGCGCCGCCCATGACGCCGGGAATACCGACCAGGAATTCGGCGCCGGTCAGGTGCTGGGCGGCGCCGTAACGGGCCACCTTGGCGCAGGGCACGCCGGCCTCGACCCGCAGGGTATCGAGTTGGCTCAAGCCCAGCCCTTGCAGGGCGCCCTGGGTGGCGATCACGGCGCCGCGGATGCCGCCGTCACGCACCAGCAGATTGCTGCCCAGTCCCAGCCAGAACACCGGCTCGTCCGGCGGCAGCCGGCTGAGAAAGGCGCACAGGTCGGCCAGGTCGGCGGGCCGATAGAATCGGTCCGCCGGGCCGCCCACCCGCCAGGAGGTGTGGCGCGCCAGCGGTTCCGCCAGCAACAGTTCGCCGCGCAAGTCCGGTTCTCCCTGCAATGGCAAGGCGGCTCCCTTCACTGTGACCCTCCCAGGCCGTGCTGGCCCAGTTGCGACGCCACGGCGCCGATGTCGCCCGCGCCCATCAGCAGCAGCATATCGCCATCCCGCAACAGGCCGGCCAACACCGTCGGCAGCGCCGCGACCCGTTCCACGAACACCGGCTCCACCTTGCCCAGGGCGCGCACCGCCGCCTCGAGACTGCGCCCGTCCGCTCCCGGCAGCGGCTGTTCGCCGGCGGGATAGACCTCCGTGAGCAGCAGCACATCCGCTTCGGCCAGAATCTGCGCGAAGTCCTGGAGCAAATCCCGGGTCCGGCTATAGCGATGTGGTTGAAATGCCAGCACCAGGCGGCGCTCCGGCCAGCCACCACGGATCGCCTCCAGCACCGCCCCGATTTCGCGGGGATGGTGCCCATAGTCGTCGATCAGGGTGGCCCGTCCGTGCGCCAGTTGCAGCGGGCCATAGTGATGGAACCGCCGGCCTATTCCCTGGAAACGTTCCAGGGCCAGTTGGATAGTTTCGCCGCCGACTCCCAGTTCATGGGCTACGACGATGGCGGCCAGGGCGTTCAGTACGCTATGCCGGCCCGGCAGATTGAGCGTGATCGCCAGCGGTTCCGTCTCCCCCGGCAGTCGCACCGTAAAGGCGGTCTGCATGCCGCTCTGCCTGATGTCGCCGGCCTGCACATCGCAGTCGGCCGTCGTGCCGTAGGTCAGCACCGGCCGCCTGATCACGGGCAGGACCGCCCGCACCTCGGGGTCGTCGGCGCACAGCACCGCCAGCCCGTAGAAAGGCAGGTGGTGCAGAAATTCCACGAACGTCTCCCGCAACCGCTGGAAATCGCCGCCATAAGTACCCAGATGATCGGCGTCGATATTGGTGACCACCGCGATCATGGGCTGCAGATGCAAAAACGAGGCATCGCTCTCGTCGGCCTCCGCCACCAGATACCGGCCCGCTCCCAGCCGGGCGTTGCTGCCGGCGCTGTTCAGCCTGCCGCCGATCACAAAGGTGGGATCCAGGCCGCCCTCGGCCAGCAGACTGGCGATCAGGCTGGTGGTGGTGGTTTTGCCATGGGTTCCGGCCACCGCAACGCCATAGCGGAAACGCATCAGTTCCGCCAGCATTTCCGCGCGCGGCACCACCGGAATACGGGCCGCCAGGGCGGCGACCACTTCAGGGTTATCCGCCGTCACCGCGCTCGAGGTCACGACGACGTCACAGCCCTCGATGTGGGCGGCGGCATGGCCCTGCCAGACCCTGGCGCCACTGGCGCCCAGCCGCGCCGTCACCGGACTGGCGTGCAGATCGGAGCCGGAGACCTCATAGCCCAGATTCAACAGCACCTCGGCGATACCGCTCATGCCGGCGCCGCCGATCCCGACGAAATGGATCCGGCGGAGGCGGCGCATCGTCGGCGGGGTCGGAACAGCACGGTTCATCGTGAGAACCTGTACAAAAACTCCCTCCCCCCTTGTGAGGGAGGGTTGGGGTGGGGGGTTGCTGAGGTTAGCCATGGTCGGGAATCCGCGCCTGTTCCAGGCAGATGCTCGCCACCTGCGCCGCCGCATCGGCCCTGGCCAGACTCCGGGCGGCTTGAGCCATGGCCAGAAGCCGTGCCCGATCGCTTAACAGGGTCTGCAACAGCGCCGCCAGCCGCACCGGATTCAGCCCGGCCTGCGGCGCGATCAAAGCGGCTCCGCTGCTCTCCAGAAACCGGGCATTGACGGTTTGGTGATCGTCGACCGCGTATGGAAACGGCACCAGCACGGCGCCCACGCCCGCCGCCGCCAGTTCCGCCACTGTCAGGGCGCCGGCCCGGCAGAGCACCAGATCGGCCCAACTGTATGCGGCCGCCATATCCTCGATAAAGGGCTGCAATTGGACGGCCACGCCGGCGGTTTTGTAGGCCTGGGCCGTAGCGGCCTGCAACGCGCCGCCGGCCTGATGCCAGACTTCCGGTCGTTGCGCCGCCGGCACCAAAGCCAGGGCGGCCGGCGCCAACTGATTGAGGGCCAGCGCGCCCTGGCTGCCGCCGACCACCAGCAGGCGGGGGCGGCCGGTGCGACCGGCAAAGCGCTGCGCCGGTTCGGGCAGGGCGGCAATGCCGGCGCGTACCGGATTGCCCACGGCCAGCGCCCGTCGGGGCGGCGGAAAACTGCCGGGAAAGGCTTCCAGCACCTGATCGGCCAGCCGTGACAGCCAGCGGTTGGTCATGCCGGCCAGGGCATTCTGTTCATGCACCACCAGGGGTATGCCCAGTAACCTGGCCATCAAACCGCCGGGACCGCTGGCGAATCCTCCCATTCCCAATACCAGGCGGGGTTGCAGGCGCCGGAGGATACCACCCGCCTGTAACAACGCCTGGGTGAGCATGACCGGAGCCGTCACCAAGCGCCGCAGGCCATGGCCGCGCAAGCCGGCCACACCGATCCATTCGATCGGGATACCAGCCTGCGGCACCAGTTTCGCCTCCAGGCCGCGGCGGGTGCCGATCCAGACCACCGGCACGCCCCGGGCACGCAATTGCTCGGCCACGGCCAGAGCCGGAAACACATGCCCCCCGGTGCCGCCCGCCATGATCACGATAGGCGCCTGTGCGGTCATCGCTGTACCCTGGCCAGGAGCGCCGACAGCCATTCCTGTCCGCCGGTTGGCGCGGTGGCTTCCGGCTCCGAGGGAGCCTCTGCAAAACGGGTCTCCTGATCGACACGAAGCAGGATTGCCAGCGCCACGCACATCACCACCACGCTGCTGCCGCCATAGCTCATCAGTGGCAGGGTCAGTCCCTTGGTGGGCAGCACCCCCATGTTGACACCCATATTGAACAGAGCCTGGATGCCGAACCATAGGCCGATGCCATAAGCCAGGTGGCTGGCAAACCGCAGTTCCAGCCGCTCGGCCCGGGCGGCGATGGCGAAAGCCCGCCAGATGAGGATGACATACAGGGCGACGACCGTCAGTATCCCCAGCAAACCCAGTTCCTCCGCCAGGATGGCGAACAGAAAGTCGGTGTAGGATTCAGGTAGATAGAACAGTTTCTGGACGCTGGCTCCCAGGCCGACGCCGAACAGCTCGCCCCGGCCGATCGCGATCAACGACTGGGTGAGCTGAAACCCGCTTTTCAAGGGATCCGCCCAGGGATCCAGAAAACTGATCAGACGGGCCCGGCGGTAATGGGAGGAATACAGCAACACCGCCATGGCGCCGATCACCAGACCCTGCAGGGCGGTGAACCGCCAGACATTGACGCCGGCCAGGAATAACATGCCCAGCGCCGTGGCCAGCATCACCACCGCCGTGCCGAAATCCGGCTCCAGCAACAGCAGTACCGCCAGCATGCCCAACACCAACAGCGGCCGGAGCATGGCCATGGTCGAGCTTTGCAGGGCGGCGCCGTGACGTTGCAGGTAACTGGCCAGATAAATCAGGGCGAACAGCTTGGCGGCTTCGGAAACCTGCACATTGACCAGTCCCAGGGAGAGCCAGCGGGTGCTGCCATTGACTTCCCGGCCGACGCCGGGCACCAGCACCAGCAGCAACAGGCCGATGGCGGCCAGCAGCAATCCCGGCGCATTGCGCCGCCAGGTTTCCACCGGTATCTGCAGGGCCAGGACCCCGAACAGCAGGCCGGTGCTGACATAGGCCGCCTGGCGGATCAGGTAATAGAAAGGCTGGTTGGTATGGCTGGAGGCCAGCGGCATGGAGGCGGAAGCGACCATGAGCAAACCCAGCGTCAGCAACGCCAGGGCGGCGAACAGCAGCCAGCGGTCCAATTCCGGCAGGCGGATAGTATCCATGGCCGCCACCGCGGTTGCGCCCCGGGGCGAGGTTCCAGCGGGGGTGGCGGCGGTAGGGGCGGTTCGCGAACCGCCCCTACGGGGGTTCACCGCGGTTGCGCCCCGGGGCGAGGTTCCAGCGGGGACGGCGGTAGGGGCGGTTCGCGAACCGCCCCTACGGGGGTTCTTGCCGGCGGGGGTGGCGGCCGGATTTATCATCCCAGTTGCCTCCTTACCTCGGCGGCGAAGACCCGGCCGCGTTCTTCGTAATTGCTGAACATATCGAAGCTGGCGCAGGCGGGCGATAATAAAACGCTGTCGCCGGGTTCGGCCAATTGCGCCGCCACCGCCACCGCCCGCGCCATGCTATCGGCCTGGTGCACCGCTACGCGCCGGTCCACCGCCGCCGCGATGGCCGGCGCATCACGGCCGATCAGCACCAGGTCGTGGACCTTGGGAGCGAGCGCCGCACCCAGCGGGTTAAAGTCCTGGCCCTTGCCGTCGCCGCCGGCGATCAACACCAGCCGGCCCGGCAGGCCATTGACCGCGGCCAGGGTGGCGCCGACGTTGGTGCCCTTGGAATCGTCGTACCAGCGCACGCCCTTATGTTCCAGGATCAGTTGGGTGCGATGGGGCAGGCCGGTAAACGTCCGTAGCGCCGCCAGCATCGGCTCGCGCGCCAGCCCCAGGGCATGGCCCAGGCACAACGCCGCCAGCGCATTGGCCAGGTTATGGTCGCCACTGAGCTGAAGTTCGCCGGTCCGCAGCCAGCAGTCCCCGCCCCGGGCCAGCCACAGTTCGCCGTCATGCCGCCGCAGGCCGAAGTCTCCCGGTCCCGGAGCGGCCAGGGTGAAGCGCAAGATCCGCCGATCGGATTCGGCCATGGCGACTACGGCGGGATCGTCGGCGTTGAGCACCATCCAGCCATCGCCCCGGAAGATGCGCTGCTTGGCCTGGCGGTAGGCTTCCAGGCCGGGATGCCAGTCCAGGTGATCGGGACTGATATTGAGCACCGTGGCCACCCGGGCGTTCAGGCTGTAGGTGCTCGCCAGTTGAAAACTGGACAATTCGAGTACATATAGCTCCACCGCCGGACGCGCCAGCAGATCGAGGGTAGGCGTACCCAGATTGCCGCCCACCGCCACCCGTACACTCGCCTGTTCGGCCATCAGTCCCAGCAGCGTGGTGACCGTGCTCTTGCCGTTCGAGCCGGTAATGGCCGCTACCGGAGCTTGAGCCAGGCGCGCGAACAGTTCGATATCACCCCATAGCGGCACGCCCCGGGCCGCCGCCGCGGCGACTGCCGGGGTCTGCAAGGGAACGCCAGGACTGACCAGCAGGCGTTGCGCCCCGGCAAAGATCGCGGCGGGGAAACCGCCCAGGTAACAGGGCGCCGTGGGAAAATCGTGCTGTAATTCCGCCAGGCCGGGCGGGTTCGGGCGGGTATCGGTCACTGCCACCTCGGCCCCCAGGGACAGCAGGGCGCGCACGGCGGACAGACCGGTCTTACCCAGTCCCACTACCAGGGTCATGCCATCGAGCGCCAAAGTAGAAGCAGAAGCGGAGGTTGCGAGCAGGGACATGGTTATCGTATCTTCAGGCTGGACAGACCGATCAGCACCAGCACTACGGTGATGATCCAGAAACGCACGATGATCCGGGGTTCGGGCCATCCCTTCAGTTCGAAGTGATGGTGCAGCGGCGCCATCCGGAAAATGCGCCGTCCGGTGAGCTTGAAGGACGCCACCTGCAGCATCACCGACACCGTCTCCAGCACGAAAATGCCTCCCATGATCAACAACACCACCTCCTGCCGCACCACCACGGCGAGCACCCCCAGGGCGGCGCCCAGCGCCAGCGCCCCGACATCACCCATGAACACCTGGGCGGGATAGGCGTTGAACCAGAGGAAACCCAGCCCGGCCCCCATTAGCGCGCCGCAGAAAACGATCAACTCACCGACCCCGGCGATGTAGGGCAGGTCCAGGTAAGTGGAGAAGATCCTATTACCGGCCACGTAGACGAAGATGCTCATGGCGCCCGCCACCATCACGGTCGGGACGATGGCCAGCCCGTCCAGGCCATCGGTCAGGTTGACCGCATTGCTGGAGCCGACGATGACGAAATAGGTGATCGGGATGAACCAGACCCCCAGTTCGATCGACCCCTGCTTGATAAAAGGGAGGACCAGTTGGGTTTCGACCGGGGTCTGGGCGGTGAAATATAACAGTAATGCCGTCGCCAAACCAATACAGGATTGCCAGAAATATTTGGCGCGGGCGGACAGGCCCTTGGAGTTGCGCCGGATCAGCTTGCGATAGTCATCCACCCAGCCGATCACGCCGAAAGACAGGGTGACCGCCAGCACCAGCCAGACATAGCGATTGTGCAAGTCCGCCCACAGCAGGGTGGTGATTGTGACCGCCACCAGAATCAGGGCGCCTCCCATGGTCGGCGTGCCGGCCTTGGACAGGTGGGTCTGCGGACCGTCGTCCCGCACGTACTGGCCGATTTTATAAAACGTCAGCCGGCGGATCATGCCGGGACCGATCAGAAAGGAGATGCCTAAAGCCGTCAACACGCCCAGAATCGCCCGCAGGGTCAGATACTGGAAGACGTTGAAGCCGCTGTAGAACTCCCGGGCCAGCCACTCAGCCAGATAGACCAACATCAGGTCGCCTCCCTGCCCGCGTCCGGTTCCGTGGTCAGCGCCTGGACGATGCGTTCCATCCGCATACTTCGGGAGCCCTTGACCAGCAGGGTCGGCTTGTCGGTGGTGGCGGCCAGGGCCTGCCGCAGCGCCTGGATCAGCGCTTCGGCGGTGTCGCAATGCACGCCGCCGGGGCCAAAGCTCTGAACCGCCAGCCGGCTGTTTTCGCCGATGGCGTAACAGCGCTGAAATCCGGCCAGCCGGGCCTGCCGGCCGGCCCACTCATGCAGTTCGGCCGCATTCGGTCCCAGTTCGGCCATATCGCCCAGCACCAGCCAGCGCCTGCCGGCTTCGGCGCCGAGCGTGCTCAGGGCCGCCGCCAGCGAGGCCGGATTGGCATTATAGGCGTCGTGGATCAGGGTAACGCCGTCCGGTCCGGGCAGGCGTTGCAGCCGTCCGGCCACGGCGCGCATGCTTTCCAGGCCGCGTTTGATCTCCTCCAGACCGGCGCCCGCCGCCAGGCTGGCCGCCGCCGCCGCCAGGGCGTTGCGCACATTATGCGCACCCGGCAAAGGCAACTCGATATCGATCTGCCGCCCGCCGGCGCTCAGGCGGAACCGGTTGCGGGCAGCCTCCAGCACTTGCCCGCTCACCTGGGCGGGCCGCTCCAGGCCGAAATCGATGACCCGCCGGCGGGAGACCAGACCGGACCAGTAATCGGCATAGACATCATCCCGGTTGACGATCGCCACTCCATCCGGCCCCAGACCGCGGTAGATTTCCCCCTTGGCCCGGGCCACGCCGTCCAGATCGCCGAAGCCCTCCAGATGGGCGGGACCGGCGTTGTTGATCAGGGCCACGTCCGGCCGGGCCAGTCCGGTCAGCCAGGCGATCTCACCGGCATGATTGGCCCCCATTTCGATCACGGCATAGTCTTCGGCGCCCAGCTCGAGCAGGGTCAGCGGCACGCCCAGGTCGTTGTTGAGGTTGCCGGTGGTGGCCAGCACCCGCCCGCGGCAGCGCAGAATGGCGGCGATCATTTCCTTGACCGTAGTCTTGCCGTTACTGCCGGTCAGCGCGACCAGCGGCCGGGTAAAGCGTTGCCGCCAGGCCGCTCCCAGCCGCCCCAGGGCAAGCCGGGTATCGGCCACACGCAACTGCGGCAGGTCCACCGCCAGTGGCCGGCTGACCAGGGCGGCGGCGGCCCCCTGCTGTCGGGCCTGGGCAGCGAAATCGTGGCCGTCGTGATTGGCGCCCCGCAGGGCGACAAACAGGTCGCCGGGACCGAGCTGCCGGCTGTCGATGCCGACCGAAGTAATACGGGCATCCGACCCCAGCAATTCACCGCCCAGCAGCGGCGCCATTTCCGCCAGAGTCAGCGCGATCATCGGCCCGCCTCCGAGGGGACGGCGCCGGGTTCCGGCTTGGTCGCCACCACCAGATTCTGGGTGGGGATGGCGTCGGGCGGGATGTTGAGAATCCGCAGGGCGCCTTCCATGATCTGGCTGAAGACCGGCGCGGCGATGACGCCGCCGTAATAGCCACCGCGCCGGGGTTCATCGATCATCACCACGCAGACCAGTCGGGGACGGCTGGCGGGCACCATGCCGGCGAACACGGAACGGTATCGATCCGGGGAGTAGTGGCCATGGGCGATCTTATGCACGGTGCCGGTCTTGCCGGCCACCCGATAACCCGGCACCGACGCCTTGGCGCCGGTGCCCGCCTCACTGACCGCCAGTTCCAGCATGGCGCGAATCTTGCGCGTCGTGTCTTCGGACAGCAGCCGTGTCTCCTCTTCGGGCGGTTTGTCCCGCCGCAGCAGGCTCAAGGGGCGCCGTACCCCGCCGGACGCCAGCACGGTGTAGGCCTGAGCCAGTTGCAACGTATTGACGGAAATGCCGTAACCGAAGGCATTGTTGGCATGACCGATCGAACCCCAAGTGGAGTACGGTTTCAGCACGCCACCCTGTTCGCCGGCAAAACCCAGGCTGGAGAGGGCGCCGAAGCCCAGCCGGTGATACAGTTCCCACAGTTTCTGCGCCGGCATCGACAGGGCAATCTTGCTGATCCCGACATTGCTGGATTTACTGATGACGCGGGTGACATCGATCCGGCCGTAGTTGTGGACATCCTTGACGGTGTAGCGGCCGACCTGCAGCACACCGGGACTGGTATCGATAGGAGTTTCCGGTTTGTAAGCGCCACTCTCCAGCGCCAGGGAAGCCGTAAAGGGTTTCATCGTCGAACCCGGCTCGAAAACATCCGTCACGGCCCGGTTGCGCAGCAGGGCTGCATTCAGTTGGCGCCGGTCGTTGGGGTTGCCGGCCGGTTGATTGACCATCGCCAGGATTTCGCCGGTGGCGACGTCCAGCACCACCGCCGAGGCGCCGCTGGCCTGACGCTCCAGCACAGCCTCCTTGAGCGCCCGATAGGCCACATACTGAATCCGGCGGTCGATGCTCAGGGTAAGCGGTTTACCCGGCTCCGGCACGCGCAGCACTTCCACGTCTTCAACGATATGCCCCAAGCGGTCGCGGATGACCCGCTTGCTGCCCGGCACGCCCTGCAGCCGTTCATTCAGGCCCAGTTCCAGCCCTTCCTGACCGACATCGTCGATATCGGTGAAACCCAATAGATGCGAGGTGATCTCGGCGGTAGGGTAATAACGGCGGTATTCCCGCTGCGAATACACGCCTGGAATTTGCAGATTCAGCACCCGCTGGGCCAGGTCCGGGGCCAGATGGCGGCGCAGATAGAAGAACTCGCGCCCTTCACGGTCGCTCAGGCGCTGCTCCAGTTCGCCGGTCTTCATCCCCAGAGCCTGCGCCAGCAACGGCAACCGGTCCTGGTTTTCCAGTAGAACTTCCGGCACCGCCCAGACGGAATCCACTGGCGAGCTTACCGCCAGAGGCTCGCCGTTGCGATCCAGGACCATGCCACGATGGGCGGGTATCGTGACCGTCCGCAGGTAACGGTCATTGCCCTGATCCTGCAAAAAATCCTTATTGATCAGCTGCAGATAGACGGCCCGAGCGATGATGCCGACGGTCGCCAGAAGCAGGATACCCAGCACCACCTGATGCCGGGTCAAGGTTCTAAGAGCAGCCAGTTGGAAAGAGGGCATGCGCATCGTCATTGCCTTACGTAAACCACGCCAGCCGGATCGGGCAGCAGCATATGCAGACGGTCATGCGCCGCCTGATCCACCATCAGCGCCGTGTTCAGGGTGCTTTCTTCCAGCTTGAGCAATTCCCAGTCGATATTCAGCTCATCCCGGTGCGCCTGCATGCCCTGCAACTCGATAAATAACTGCCGGCTTTGGTGCTGGCTGTAGACCAGCCCGGTCCCCGACAGCAACACCAGGATGAGCAATAACAAAATGATCTGCGAATAACTGCTCATACCAGCCGCTCCGCCACCCGCAGCACCGCGCTGCGCGCCCGTGGATTGCCCTGGGTCTCGGCTTGGGTGGGACGTAAGGCGCGGCCGATGACCCGCAGGAGTGAGGAGTGAGGAGTGAGGAGTGAGGAGTGAGGAGTGAAGGGAGCGGTCGGGCCGTGAGCGGTGGTGGCGGCTGCGGTGGGCACCGGCAGATCCAACGGCCATTCCCTGCCCCGCGCCTGCGCCCGCATGAACCGCTTTACCAGCCGGTCCTCGAGCGAATGAAAGCTGATCACCACCAGCCGTCCATCCGGGGCCAACACGTCCCGGGCCTGGGGCAGGGCCGCCTGCAGTTCCGCCAATTCCTGATTGATGAAGATGCGAATAGCCTGAAAACTGCGGGTTGCCGGATGCTTGCCGGGTTCATGAGTCGGTACGGCGGCGGCGATCAGTCGCGCCAGTTGCGAGGTCGTTGTCAACGGCGCCGTCCGCCGGGCGTCGACAATGGCTTTGGCGATGCGGTGATGGTAGCGTTCTTCACCCCAGTCTCTGAGCACCTGGGCAATTTCCCTGGCGCTGGCGCTGGCCAGCCACTGCGCCGCGCTCCTGCCTGTCGTGGGATCCATCCGCATATCCAACGGACCGTCTTTTAAAAAGCTGAAGCCCCGTTGGGGATCGTCCAATTGTGGGGAGGAAACACCGATATCCAGCAGGATGCCCTGAATACTGCCGCGCAACCGATGCCGGTCCACGATTTCCGCCAGCCGGCTTAAGGTGGCCCGCTCGAAAACAAAGCGGGCGTCGGCGCCGAAGCACTCCCCGGCGCACCGTTCCGCCGCCGGATCCCGGTCCAACGCCAGCAGCCGGCCCCGCGGCCCCAGCGATGCAAGCATGGCGCGGGCGTGACCGCCCCGCCCGAAAGTGCCGTCCACATAGGCACCGTCCGGCCGTATCTTCAATGCAGCGATAGTTTCCTGCAATAACACAGCCTGGTGAGATAAAACTGCACGCATCGCCTTGAGGATCTTATTTAAAAAGACAGTGTTTCCACATCGGCCGGCAGCGCGCTATCGCGCTCTGCCTCAGCCAACCATTGCTCTCTGAGTTGATGCCATGTCCGCTCATCCCAGAGTTCGAATTTATTACCTTGCCCGACCAGAACCACGTGCTTATCCAGGCGGGCGAACTCCCTCAGTGGGGCAGGGATAAGAATGCGCCCCTGTCCATCCATAGCACATTCCTCGGCATGCCCCAGCAGCAGCCGTTTCAGGCCGCGCGCCTGCCTGTTGGTGCTGGACAGTTGGATCAATTTCTGTTCAACTTCCTCCCAGACGGGCAAGGGATAGAGCAACAGGCAACGGTCGCGATCGATGGTCAGCACCAACTGCCCCGCACCGGATTCCCGCAAACTGTCGCGGTATTTGGCAGGCACAGCCAAGCGGCCCTTGTCATCCAACGTTAAGGAAGTAATACCTCGAAACAAAGCTGCCTCCTTTGGTCAGCGCGCTCCCTTATTTCCCACTCTGTCCCACTTTTCTACACTATAGGAAGGATACCTGTTGCTGTCAAGCAACCGCTATCACTATTTTTAAAAATATTAATAATTTTTTAAAAACAAGAGCTTATAAACGAGGTCTGGGGTATCCACTTAAGTCGGGACGCTTTACAGGCTGAGCCGGTAGGGGCGGTTCGCGAACCGCCCCTACGGGGATTCCCTAGTAGCGCCGGCATTTTGCCGGCTGTTGACTGGCGTCGAATGCCCTGAGGCCGGCGGGG
>CAIMUS010000210.1 GCA_903844665.1 uncultured Pseudomonadota bacterium | reverse complement strand
GTAACCGTTCAGACCCCTCTCCCCGACCCTCCCCCACAAGGGGGGAGGGAGTTATTGCAAAACAGCTACTTAGCGTATCCCCCCTCCCCTTGTGGGAGGGGGTTAGGGGGAGGGGGGTGAACGCTTACCACGCACCATCATGGCGTTGAATTCGTCTATCAGGGTTTTAACCCGCTTATCCCAGGTATTGCTCTGGGCGTAAGCGATGATGGCCTGCCGATCCCACGAGCGGGCCAGCGCCGCGGCAATCGCTTCGATCAACGCCGGCTCATCTCCGAACGGCGTCAAATAGCCTAACTCAGGCTTGTTAATAACTTCCGCGTTACCACCCACCGCGGTGGTGACTACGGGTAAGCCGCAGGCCATGGCTTCCAGAAACACATTGGCCCAACCTTCATTGCCGGTAGCCAGTACGAACACGTCCGCCGCCGACAGCGGGAATTTCAATTGTTCGGGCGGCAGGATACCCAGAAAATGAACTTTGGCTTGCAGATTCAAACGGGCCACCTGCTGCTGCAGCGCCGCGGTCATATCGCCTTCGGCGCTGGGACCGCCGACGATCAGATAATGAATTTCCGGAAAGCGCTGTTGCAGCGTTGGCAGACAGTCGATAACGCGATGAAATCCTTTGCGTTCGACCAAACCACCCACGGAGATAATCATGGGTGCGTCCAGCGGCAGGTTCAATTGGCGGCGTGCTTCCACTTGCGCGATCGGCTGGAATTTGACCAGATCCACGCCATTACCGACCACCTGAATTTTTTCGCCGGGAATACCCAAACTCTCGACATGAGTTTTCAAGGCGGTCGCGACGGCAAAAATCCGGGTGGCGCGGCGCAGCGCCTTGAGCAGCAAGGGGCGCAGGTTGCGGCGGCGCGAGTGCGGTACTTCGGTGCCCCGCAGCGTGATCGTTACCGGCACCTTGAACCATTTACCCAGTAAGGTGGCCGCATAGCCATCGGGATAGGCGAAATGGGCATCGATCAGGGTAAAGCCGAACCGGCGCTTCAGCCGCCATAAGGTCGGACCGCTGCCCAAGGCCATGAATAAGCCATCCAGGGACTTGAACAACCCGGGGATCGATAAAAACCGCGGATGATAAACGGCAAAACCCTGCTGTTTCTCGAAAAAAGGGGCTGGCGGTCGGAAATGAGGGCGCCATTTGCGGAGAATAGCTTGGCCGGGAAACCAGGGCACGGGAGCGACCACCACCAGCGGCAGAGTTTGTCCGACCCGAAACATTCTTTCCCGAATAAAAACACCGGCGTTGGGTTGGCCGGCGTGGGGAAATAACAGGGTAAAAACCACCAGTCTCGGCTGTGGCGACATCAGTTTATTTCCCCTGGGCCAAACGCCATTTAAATAAAGGGTGCGGTTAGCTGCTTTCTCCGTAATTCGTCTGGCCGCGCCCGATAGGATAATAGTAAATCCCCAACTCGCGCAGTGCCGCCGGTTCATACAGATTACGACCATCGAAGATGACCGGATTTTTCAGGTTCGCCTTGATGGTTTCAAAATCGGGGCTGCGGAACTGGCTCCACTCCGTGACGATCACCAGCGCATCGGCCCCCTCCAGCGCATCGGTCGGCTGCTCGCAGAGCCGCAGGTCGGCGCGCTCGCCATACAGCCGACGGGCTTCGAGCATCGCAGCGGGATCGTAGGCCTGCACTTTGGCGCCGGCGGCCCACAGCGCTTCCATTAACGTCCTGCTGGGGGCTGCGCGCATATCGTCCGTTTTCGGCTTGAACGCCAGGCCCCACAGCGCGAAACAGCGACCCCGCAGGTCCGCGCCGAAGTGCCGCCGGATTTTGTCGAAGAGGGATTGCTTTTGCCGTTCGTTGACCGCTTCCACCGCCAGCAACAGTTCCGGCTGATAACCGGTCGCCTGCGCCGTCCGCACCAGCGCCTTGACATCTTTCGGGAAGCACGAGCCGCCGTAGCCGCAGCCTGGATAGATGAATCGATAGCCGATCCGCGGATCGGCGCCGATGCCGACCCGGATCTGTTCGATATCGGCCCCCAGCCGCTCCGCCAGATTGGCGAGTTCGTTCATGAAGCTGATGCGGGTCGCCAGCATGGCGTTGGCGGCGTATTTGGTCAATTCCGCCGAGCGTACGTCCATGACGATCAGGCGTTCGCGATTCCGGTTGAACGGCGCATACAGCCGCCGCAGCGATTCCAGGGCGCGGGCAGTGTTATCGACCCCGACAATAATACGATCCGGCCGCATGAAGTCCTCGACGGCGGCACCCTCTTTCAGAAATTCCGGGTTGGAAACCACCTCGAACGGTATCTCGACGCCGCGCTGTTGCAGCGTCGCCCGGATGGTTTCCCGCACCCTGTCCGCCGTACCTACCGGAACCGTCGATTTGTTCACTACGATCCGAAACTGGTCCATCCGCGCGCCGATCTGCCGGGCCACCTCGAGCACGTGCTGTAAATCGGCAGAACCATCTTCATCGGGGGGCGTGCCGACGGCGATGAACTGAAACAGGCCGTGCGCCACCCCTTGCGCCGGGTCGGTCGTAAAAATCAAGCGGTCATTGGCGGTATTCCGTTTAACCAGGTCTTCCAGACCCGGCTCATAAATCGGGATCTCCCCATGTCGCAATTGCTCCACCTTACGGCGATCCACATCGACGCATACCACGTCGTTCCCTACTTCAGCAAGACAGGCGCCGGTCACCAGACCGACATAGCCGGAACCAAAAATTGTCACTTTCATAGCACGTTAATCACTCAGGTTGTAATCCCGGTCAGCAAGACCTAAGGTCGGGTCGGGAAAAGTGTACACGCCTGGCCGGGAGAAGGGATAGCCGGATATCCATTGTCCCACCCTCATTGTCCGCGTAATCGGGCAATCACCGGCGGCGTTTCCGGCCTGACCCCACGCCAGAGATAAAACGCTTCCGCCGCCTGTTCCACCAGCATCCCCAAGCCGTCCAGCACCTCGGCGGCGCCGTGTTCCCGCCCCCAGCGCACGAAGGCGGTCGGTCGGTCGCCGTACATCAGGTCGTAACAACAGCCGCCGGGCGTCAGCACGTCGTCCGGCAAAGGGGGTAATCGATCGTTCAGTCCCGCCGCCGTGGCGTGAATGATCACCTCGAAGCGGCGCCCGGCCAGTTCGTTAAAGCCGCAACCGAAGACGGAGCCGAGGTCGCCGAACATCAAGGCCAGTTCCGCCGCCTTGTCGGGGGTGCGGTTGGCGATCACCAGCGTGGCCGGTGCGGCGGCGAGCAGGGGTTGCAAGATTCCTCTGGCGGCGCCGCCCGCCCCCAGCAACAGAATAGCCTTGCCCGTCAGTTCGATGCTGTGATTGACGCCCAGATCGCGCAGCAATCCCACGCCATCGGTGTTATCTCCGAACGCCTCGCCGGAGTCCCGGAACAGCAGCGTATTCACCGCGCCGGCCCGTTCGGCGCGGGCGCTCAGGATATCCGCATAGACCCAGGCGTCCTGCTTGAAGGGGACGGTGATATTCAGCCCGCACCCGCCGTCCGCCCGGAAGGCGGCGATGGCCGCCGCCAGTCCGCCCGGTTCGACCTGGATGGCGCGGTATTCCATGAATTGGTGGGTCTGCGCGGCGAACAGGGAATGAATCCGTGGCGATTTGCTATGGCCGATGGGATTGCCCATCACCGCATATTGGTCGGGTCTGGCGGTCATTGTCATGTCGCTCTCAAGTTACCAGGCCGTGCTTCAGCCAGCCCGCCACCCGCCGGGCGAAATAGCTGAGAATGGCGTCGGCGCCGGCGCGTTTGATGGACAGCAGTGATTCCATGATCACCGCCTCCTCGTTCAGCCAGCCGTTCTGCGCCGCTGCCAGCAGCATGGCGTATTCACCACTGACCTGATAGACGAAGGTGGGGACGGCGAACTGTTCCCTGACCCGGCGGACGATATCGAGATAGGGCATGCCGGGCTTGATCATCACGATATCGGCGCCTTCCTCCAGGTCCATCGCCACTTCCCGCAGCGCCTCGTCGCTGTTGGCCGGGTCCATCTGATAGCTGTATTTATTGCCGCCCTTGAGATTGGCGGCGGAACCGACGGCGTCGCGGAACGGGCCGTAGAAGCTGGAGGCATACTTGGCGGAATAGGCCAGAATCCGGGTGTGAACGTAGTCCCCGGCTTCCAGCGCCTCGCGGATGGCGCCGATCCGACCGTCCATCATGTCGGAAGGGGCGACGATATCGGCGCCGGCCCCGGCATGGGACAGCGCCTGGCGGACCAGAATCTGCACGGTTGCATCGTTCATCACATAGCCGTCCCCGTCCACCAGCCCATCCTGGCCATGGCTGGTGAAGGGATCCAGGGCGACATCGGTGATTACACCCAGGTCCGGAAATTCGTGTTTGAGCGCGCGTATCGCCCGCTGTACCAGGCCGTTCGGGTTATATGCTTCGCGGGCGTCGTCGGATTTGGCCGCCGGTGGCGTGACCGGAAACAGCACCAGCGCCGGCACGCCCAGTTCCACCAGGGTTTCGGCCTCCTTGAGCAATTCGTCGAGACTCAGGCGCTCCACGCCGGGCATCGAGGCCACGGCCTCCCGGCCCCGGCCTTCCATGATGAACACCGGCTGGATCAGGTCATCGGCGCTCAGGCGTGTTTCCCGCACCAGACGGCGGATAAATGGATCGCGCCGCAGTCGACGCAGGCGCAGGCCGGGAAACTGGCCGGTGGTGATTTGCGGTCTGGACATGGCGGGCTCCTGTGGCAAGCGTCAGGTCGCTGGGGACTGTCAAACGATTGGCATTATACCGGATGGAGCCTGGGCGGCGGCCAGCTTCATCTCAGATCGTCCCACCTGTTTTGAGGCTCAAGCGCTCTTCCCTTTCACTCACAAAGCGATCCCCGGTCAGCGCATAAGTCCGCACGCAGATTTGCAATTCCCAGCCAGCCGCCGTGCGGCTCACCCGATAGATATGGTACTGGGCGCGCCGGCCGGGCTGGTGGCCCAGCGCCGAGGCCGAGGGCACGCCGATGGCGGGTACGCCACCCGCCGGCGTCGCCAGTTGCGCCCGAAGCGGATAGTGAGCATGGCCGTATAACACCAGCTCCGCCCCATACCTGGCCAACACCGCCCGCAGGGCCGCACCATCGATCAGGCGTTTGCGCCATTTGACCGCCGCCGGCTGGGGGGGATGATGCAGCAAGACCACCCGCAGTAACGGTTTGCCCGCCAGATCGGCCAGCAACCGTTCCAGGCGGCGCAATTGGCCGCGGCCGACGCTGCCGCTGGCAAAAAACGGAGGCGTGGGATGGGCCGTGGACAGACCGATAAAGGCAACGGGACCCCGAATCCGGAGAATGGGAAAGCAATTCGCGGCATCGGGCCAGAGAGTCTCGCCATCGGAAGCCATATACGGCGCCCACAAGCCCAGGGTCTGTTTCCAGGGAGCGGCAATATAGGTGTCATGGTTGCCGGGTATCACCGTGACATCCGCCGGCGCGCCTACCCGGCGCAGCCACTTGCTGACTTCACGACACTCGCCGGGCAGACCCAGGTGAGTCAGATCGCCGGTCACGACGATATGCTGCGGGCGGGTCTCGGCTAAATCGCGCAGCAACGCTTCCAGGACTTCGGTCTGGTGTTCCGCCCGCCGCCGGGTGCGCCAGGACAGATAGCCCAGAATGCGCTGGTTCAGCAAATCCCGAACTTTCACCTGCTCCAGCGAGGACAGGTGGGGATCGGAGAAATGGGCGAAGGTAAAAGCCGTTTCCGCGTCCGTCGGCGGCGCCGGCAGGCCGCCCGATTTTGCCAAATCGCTTTTCATTGTATTAGGATAGATCGCTCGATTTCCTGTCTGCCCGCTGCGGGCATTCACCCGATTTTTTTACAAAGTCCTGCTTTCTATCATTACTTCCTCCTGGCCGCAACCATGACCGTCGCTTTAGCAAAACCACTCCGAGTGTTTGTTACGCCCGCCGTCGCCCCTTGTTCTCATTGGGCGCCATCGAAGCCGTCTACATGATGCCCTCGTCAATCGACCTGGACCAGGCCATAGCACCCTGGCTCGACGGCCGGAAACTGCGAGTCGGCCTGCTGACCAATCCCTACAGCGGCCGGAACCGGCGCTGGGGATTGCGCGCCGCCAACCGGGTGCTGGCGGACTATCCGGAAGTCTATCGGCAGGAGGTACGGACGCCCGCCGAGGTCGCGGCCGGCCTGGCGGAGTTTGCCCGGCAGGAACTGGATATCGTGGCGATCAATGCCGGTGACGGCACGGTGCAGGCGGCCCTGACAGCCTTGTTGCAAGCCCCGGCGGAATGGCGACCGCTGCTGGCGCTGTTGCGCGGCGGCACCGCCAACATGACCGCCGGCGATGTCGGCCTGCCGGGTTCCTCGGCCAAAGCGCTGCGCCGGCTGCTGCACTGGGCCGCCACCTTCGAAGGTGAGGCCCGGATCGTGCGCCGGCCGATTCTGCGAATCCAGACCGCGCCCGACCGCCCTTCCCTGTTCGGGATGTTCTTCGGCGCCGGCGCCATTATCCAGGGCATCGAACTCTGCCATCAGCAATTCTATTCCAGGGGCCTGAACGACAAGCTGGCGACCGCTTTGGCGACGGTATGGCTGCTGCTCGCCGTCGCCCGCCGCGATGGCCGCACTCTCCGCCCGGTTCCGTTCCGCATCGGTCTCGACCAGTCTCCCCTGGCCCCACCCGAGGATTACCTGGTGATACTGGCCAGCACCCTGGAGCGTCTGTTTCATGGGCTGCATCCTTACTGGGGATCGGAAAGCAGGCCATTGCACTATACCGCGGTGCGCGCCCAGCCCTCTCATGTGCTGCGCGCCGCCCTCCCCCTGCTGTGGGGACGGCCCAATCGTTTCGGCACGGCGGCAAACGGCTATATCAGCCACAACGCCGGCGAGATCAGACTGGGCATGGACGGGTTATTCACCCTGGACGGCGAACTGCATCAGGCCGACAGCCGCGCCGGCCCGGTGGTTATCGGTCAGGGCGGGCCGATCTCTTTTCTGCGGCTATGAGCGCTCTACCCCCGGAAGCGCTGATTGCCTGGATGCAACGGCACTGCGCGCAACCGGCGCCGGCGGCGCTCCAGGTTTTACAGGAACGCCTGCTGGCGCAGTATGGCGACGCGGTTCAGGCCATTTTGTTCTACGGTTCCTGCCTGCGCAGCGGTGACGCCCTGGACGGCTTGGTCGATCTGTATGTGGTGGTCGAAAGCTATCGCGCCGCTTATCCCCGCACACTGTTACGGCTTGGCAATGCGCTGCTGCCGCCGAATGTGTTCTACCTGGAGGCGCCGTTCGCGGGCCGGGTGGTGCGCGCCAAGTACGCGGTGCTCTCCCTGAGCGATTTGCAACGAGGCGTCCGGCGCTGGTTTCAATCCTATCTCTGGGGCCGCTTCGCCCAACCGACCGGTCTGCTGTATGCCCGCGATGAAGCGGTGGCGCGACAGATCATTCAGGCTCTGGCGCAAGCCGTGATGACCTTCATCGACCGGACCCTGCCGCTGGCGCCGCCTGGCTTCGACGCCGCCGGGTTATGGCAGACCGGGCTTGGCCACAGCTATCGCACCGAATTGCGGGCGGAGAAGCCGGAACGCACCCGGCAGTTGCTGGCGGATTATCAGGATTATTATGAACAGGTGACCCAGGCGGCTTTACCGGCGGCGTCTTATGCCGTCAGCGTAACCGACAGCAATTTGCCCCGGTGGTATTGCGCCGACATTCCCGCTGGAGCGCGCCGCCGTTGCCGGCTGGCCTGGCAAGTCCGGCAGGCGCAGGGCAAGCTGTTGTCCCTGTTGCGGCTAATGAAAGCGGCTTTCACCTTTCGCGGCGGCGTGGACTATATCGTCTGGAAACTGGAGCGGCACTCCGGCGTGAAAATCGAGTTGACGCCCCGGCAGCGGCGTCATCCCTTAGTGTTCGGCTGGAGCGCCGTGTGGCGGCTGTATCGCCAGGGAGCGTTTCGTTAGCGGTCCGGCTAAAGGGACTGGACAAATTCCCGGATACGCCTGGCTGCCTCAACGCATTCGTCCAGCGACGCCACCAGCGCCATTCGCACCCGGTTGCGACCCGGATTGACGCCGTTCGCCTCCCGCGATAGATAACTGCCCGGCAGCACCGTGACATTCTGTCGGGCGAACAACTCACGGGCGAACTCGGTATCGTCGATAGGGGTATGCGGCCAGAGGTAAAACCCGGCGTCGGGCCGTTCCACCTCCAGCACCGGCCTGAGAATGTCCAGCACGGCGGCGAATTTGCGCCGGTAGAGTTCGCGGTTTTCGCGGACATGCCGCTCGTCGTCCCAGGCTTTGCCACTGGCCGCCTGGCTGAACAACGGCATGGTGCAGCCGTGATAGGTGCGGTAACGCAAAAAGGGTCGCAGAATCTCCGCATCCCCCGCCACGAAGCCGGAGCGCAGCCCCGGCAGATTGGAGCGCTTCGACAGGCTGTGAAACACCACGCAGCGGCGGAAATCGGCCCGACCCCGTCGGGCGCAGGCTTGCAGCAATCCGAGCGGCGGCTGGTCCTCGTCGAAATAGATCTCCGAATAACACTCATCGGCCGCCAGAATGAAATCATAGCGGTCCGCCCGGTCGATCAGATCGTTCAATATTTCCAGCGGCAGCACCCGGCCGGTGGGATTGCCGGGCGAGCAGAGATACAGCAACTGGCAGCGCCGCCAGACGGCTTCAGGCACGGCGTCGAGCTCGGGTAGAAAACCGGTTTCCGACAAGGTGTTGAGAAAATACGGTTGCGCTCCGGCCAGCAGGGCGGCGCCTTCGTAGATTTGATAGAAGGGATTGGGCAGCAGCACCAGGGGTTGATCCCTGGAGTCCACCACGCACTGGGCGAAAGCGAACAGCGCCTCGCGGGTGCCACTGACCGGCAGCACCTGCTGTTCCGGGTCGAGGCTGCCGGGCGGCAGTTGGAAGCGCCTAGTGGCCCAGGCGGCGATGGATTGCCGCAACGCGGGCGTGCCCTTGGTCAAAGGATAATTCGCCAAAGTGGCCAGTCGGGCAGTCAGTTCCTCCGCCACGAAGGCCGGCGCCGGATGCTGCGGTTCGCCGATGTACAGGGCGATGGGGGGTTTATCGGCCGGCGGTGTGACGCCTTCTTTCAGCTTGGCCAGTTTTTCGAAGGGATAGGGTTGCAGACGGGCTAAATTCGGGTTCATGGCGGTAGTGGCAAGGGGGTGACAGAGTATGTGCTGCCCATTCTAGCGCGTTTATCTCGACGCACTGTAGGAGAGATAGGATGGACAGCCTGGTTTGTCGCCGTAAACAGGACCAGCACACCATCGGTCGCCAGTTGGCGTCAAATCGGCCTGGTGGACAGGAAGCCATCAGCGAGCAACAATCACTGAACCCAAGGACAACTGGACTTTGGCCATTGAGTAGTTCTTGAAGTAGGAAGCAGAGGCAACGATGGGGTAAGCTAACGGGGTTCTCAAACCAACCGGAGCGTCCCATGTTCCCTCTGCCAGAGATGATTATAGCGGTTGGAGGCTTTGCCTGCCTGCACTTGGCCTGGACCTGTGTGCAGCAGGAGGTGGTCTTGATCAGCCGGTTGCGGTTGGATGCCCAGTTATAGGATTTCCCGACCATCCCCCTACGCCCGCGGCGCGGGCCGAAGCCGCGCAAGGGGGCACGCCTGCCGGCCTTGCAGGATCGGGTGGCGGAGGCTCAACAGTCCGGCGAAGAGATGGAAATCTACTGGTATGGTGGGGAGACGCGGCGGGTGCGGCTGTTGAGCGATGTCGCCCTGTGGTATCGGCGGGGACAAAAACCGTTGCCGATTCGCTGGGTGTTGGTGGTGAACGCCGAGGGTGACCCGGACCCCGCGGCGTTCTTTTGCACCTGCCCGGCGTGCCAACCGCTGTCGATCATAACGGCCTTTGTGCTGCGCTGGAACGTGGAAGTTACGTTCGAGGAAAGCCGCCGCCATTTGGGCATAGAAACCCAGCGGCAGTGGTCTGACCTGGCCATCGCTCGCACCACGCCGATCCTGTTCGGGTTATTCTCGTTAGTCTGCCTGATGGCCCATCACTGGGTGGAAGCGGGGGCGACGCTGACACCTCGGACCACCGCGTGGTATGCCAAGGCAGAAGCCACGTTTTCCGATGTGTTAGCCTTGGTGCGGCGGACCTTATGGGCCCATAAAGATTTCGGCACCTCGGCAGATGCGGACGAGTGTATCCTATTTCCCAAGGCCGCG
>CAIMUS010000209.1 GCA_903844665.1 uncultured Pseudomonadota bacterium | reverse complement strand
CCGCCATGCGGCGCCAATCCCATGCTGGCTCACGGCAGAGGCGTATCCGTTAACTCAATTTGACAGCCGACAACTTGGTATAGCGGCGGCGATCGCGGCCAATCAGGTCTGGTGGTTATTAGCCAACCCCATTGCCAGCTCACGACCTCCGCCAAACCGATTATCCACTCATCCGAAGGCCCTCTTCATATCAAACGGCGCCTGGTCTCGCAGCACGTAATAGCAGGCCCGCGCCAGCTTATGCGCCACCGCTTTGCGCGCTACGACTGGGCTGGTCTTGGCGCATTTGCGCTGATAAAACCGCTGCACCGGCGGATGATAGCGAATCGCAAAATTCGCTGCTTCCACGAACGCCCAGGCCAGGTACTTGTTGCCGTTCTTGGTGTTCCCTTGCCCCTTGCGTTTGCCGTTACTCAAGTGCTGGCTGTCCACACAGCGACAGTATGAGGCAAAGTGGCCTACTTTTGGAAAACGCTGGTAAGTCAATTCCGCCGTATAGTTTCATCTCAGCCTCCTCAGGCTGGAGCACTTGGTTCGGTGAGTCATCACACCCAACTATAGCGCTCGGTCAGGGGAGGCGGCTAGCCTGGATTCCCACGTACAATTTTTGCCCTGACGAATCACCTAGCGCTGTTGGATAAATCAAAAATTTTCTATTAAAAAACAAATGATTACATTTGATCAAATGTATCTTATGTTAATCGTTAGGTTAACTGATAGACACCCTTTCCAACCTGTTATCGGCACTCTAATAAATCATAACCTATTGATTCTTAATGTTCGCAAAAAAATATAGCAGCGTGTAAAACAGTTTATCAGGAAACAAAAACAGCCAACATTATTAGGAATCAATGTTTATGATTTTAAAGACATTTATACCCATAGTTGTTAGTCTGACTTTATCGCATGGGAATCCAGGCTAGATGATTATCAGGCTTGATGGGGTCAGGCTTGCATAGTTGTATACTGACCCCTTTGTGACCCCTCTGGGAGACGGGCGGATACACTAACTGGTCATGCTTTAGCTCTCCCTGTCGGGTTACGGCGCGCCCGCCAAGTCTCCGCCATCCCCAGGTTTAGCGGAAGGGCGCGCCTGGCCCGACCTACGGGGACTGCCCGCCACTACCGGAGCGCCGGACGAACGGACTCGCTAATTGCCAAGCTGGTATGATAGGCCATGCTCAAGCATAAGCAATCCAGCTATCAGGGGATCAACACCCATGTCTAAACCGGTAACGGCCGTCTGGCCCGGCAAACCCTATCCCTTGGGCGCCACCTGGGACGGGGAAGGGGTCAATTTCACCTTATTTTCCGAGCATGCCGACAAGGTAGAGTTGTGTTTATTCGACGCCGGCGGGCGACGGGAACACCAGCGTATCGAGCTAGGCGAGCAAACCGATCAAATCTGGCATGCCTATCTGCCCGAAGTACGCCCCGGCCAATTATACGGCTACCGGGTCTATGGTCCTTACAAGCCGGAGCAGGGACACCGGTTCAATCCGCACAAGCTGCTACTGGACCCCTACGCCAAAGCCATCGTCGGCGCCGTCCAGTGGAGCGATGTCCAGTTCGGTTACCGCATCGGCAGCCCCCAGGAGGATTTAAGCTTCAGCCGCCGCGACAGCGCGCCCGGCATGCCGAAGTGTCAGGTGATCGATCCCGGTTTTAACTGGGACGGGGACCGCCGCCCCAACACCCCCTGGCATCACACCATCATCTATGAACTGCATGTCAAGGGCTTTACCCAACTGCATCCCCATATTCCACCCGAATTGCGCGGCGCCTATGCCGGGCTGAGCGCCGGCCCGGTCATCGACCACCTCAGGCGCCTGGGCGTAACGGCGGTGGAATTCCTGCCGGTCCATACCTTCATCGATGACCGCCATCTGCTGGAGAGAGGGCTGAAGAATTACTGGGGCTACAATTCCATCGGTTATTTCGCCCCCGAGCCACGCTATTCCGCCAGCGGCCATATCGATGAATTCAAGCAATTGGTCAAGACGCTGCACGCCGCCGGCATCGAGGTCATCCTGGATGTGGTCTACAACCACACCGCCGAGGGCAACCATCTGGGGCCGACGCTGTGCTTTCGGGGCATCGACAATGCCGCCTATTACCGCCTGGTGGCGGGCAATCCCCGTTATTACATGGATTACACCGGCTGTGGCAATACCCTGAACATGATGCATCCCCGGGTGTTGCAGTTGATCATGGACAGCCTGCGCTACTGGGTGATCGAGATGCACGTGGATGGCTTTCGCTTCGACCTGGCGGCGGCCCTGGCGCGGGAGTTGCACGAAGTGGATCAGTTGGGCGCCTTCCTGGACATCATTCACCAGGACCCGGTGCTGTCGCAGGTAAAGCTGATCGCCGAGCCCTGGGATTTGGGGGAAGGCGGCTATCAGGTAGGTAACTTTCCGGTGGGCTGGACCGAGTGGAACGGCAAATACCGGGATGTGGTGCGCGATTACTGGCGGGGCGAGGGGGGCTTGATGGGTCAACTGGCCTACCGCCTGACCGGCTCCAGCGATCTGTATCAGCACAGCGGCCGCCGACCCTATGCCAGCATCAACTTCATTACGGCGCATGATGGTTTCACGCTGTACGATCTGGTCAGTTATAACGAAAAACATAACGCGGCCAATCTGGAAGACAACCGCGACGGCGACTCGCATAACCGCAGTTGGAACTGCGGCGCGGAAGGCGATACCGAAGACCCCGACGTGCTGCAGTTGCGGCTGCGGCAGCGGCGCAATCTGATGGCGGCGCTGCTGCTGTCGCAAGGCGTGCCGATGCTGCTGGCCGGCGATGAAATGGGCCGGACCCAGCAGGGCAATAACAATGCGTATTGTCAGGACAACGAGCTAAGCTGGGTCAATTGGGATCTGGCCTGGCTGCCGGACAACAGAGAACTGTTCGAATTCACCCGCCGCCTGATCGAGCTGCGCAGAAACCATCCGGCGTTGCGCCGGCGGCATTTCTTTCAGGGGCAACGGATCCGTGGCGCGGGCGTCAGGGATATCATCTGGCTGCACCCGGCGGGAGGCGAAATCAGCGATGACGACTGGGACCATCATTTCGCCCGCTGCTTCGGCATGTACCTGGTCGGCGAGGTGCTGGAGGAACAGGACGAACGCGGCCACTGGGCCAAGGACGATGATTTTCTGCTGTTGCTGAACAGCTATCATGAAGCTATTACCTTCACCCTGCCCTGGAAAGGGAACTGCGAGTTCGTGCTGGATACCGCCCTGCCCGAAGGCGGTAATGGCCAGCAACCCAGGGATCGATCCTATCTGTTGCAGGGCCGTTCGCTGGCGCTGCTGGCCCAGCGGCGGCAGGCCGGCCGGGTGGCGGTGCCGCTGCTGCGGCGGCGTTATTTCATGCCTTTCGGCGCCCAGGTGCTGGAAGGCGGCCGGATTCGGTTTCGGCTGTGGGCGCCGGTGGCGGAGCGGGTGGAGGTGTTGCTGGAAGAACCGGATGGCGGCGCCGTCACCCTGCCGCTGGAATCCGTGGAAGCGGGCTGGTACGAACTGACCACCGACCGGGCCAAGGTGGGCGATCTCTATCGCTACCGGATCGACGGCTTCAGCAAAGTTCCCGATCCGGCTTCCCGTTACAATCCCCAGGGCGTACACGGTCCCAGCCAGGTGCTGGAGCCGGGTCAGTTCGTCTGGAACGACCGCAACTGGCGGGGCCGGCCCTGGGAAGAGGCGGTTATCTATGAACTGCATGTCGGCGCCTTCACCCCCCAGGGCACCTTTGCGGCGGTCAGGGAACGGCTGGATTACTTGGTGGAACTGGGCGTGACCGCCATTCAACTGCTGCCGGTCGGGGCGTTTGCCGGGGCGCATAACTGGGGTTACGACGGCGTGCTGCCGTTCGCGCCCGCCGTCACTTACGGCCATCCGGACGAGCTGAAAGATCTGATCCAGACGGCTCATTATAAAGGGCTGATGGTCTTGCTGGATCTGGCCTGTCACCACTTCGGTCCCGAGGGCAATTATCTGCCCGTTTACGCGCCCACGTTCTTCGTGGAACGCGCGGCCGGTCTGGCCGGCAGCAGTGTCGATCCGAAGCTTGCGGTCGTACGCGAATTTATCATCCACAATGCGCTGTACTGGCTGGAGGAGTTCCATCTGGACGGCCTGCGCCTGAGTCCGGCGCTGCTGCCCGAGCACGAAGGGCAGGCGGATTTATTGGAGGCGCTCGCCCGCGCCGTCCGCGAGGGTCCCGGCAAACACCGTCATTGCCATCTGCTGTTGGGTTACGATCGCCGCGCCGCCCGTTATCTGCATTGGGGTAATCATAGCGATCCACGCCGTTACGAGGCCGTCTGGAATAATGCCCTCCAGCAAGCCATGCAGGTGGTGCTGACCGGCGGGACGGAAGGGGTGGATGCGGCTTATGCCGACCGGCCGCTCGACCAGTTGGGCGCCTGTTTGAGCGGGGGATTCGCCGCCGGCGGGTCCGGTTATCTGCTGCCCACCGCTTGCGTGGCCTTCCTGCAGGATCATGCCCGGATCGGCAACCGGGCCCTGGGTGAGCGGATCCACCAGTTGGCGCCGCCGCGCCCGCTGCAGGCCATGGTGGCGACCTATCTGCTCGCACCCATGCCGCCGGCGCTGTTCATGGGCGAGGAGTTCGCCGCCGCCCAGCCGTTTTTGTATTTTTGCGATTTCAACCCGGATCTGGCAAAGACCATCGCCATGAACCGCCGCAAGTCCTTTGCCTGGCTCCAGGCGTTTCGCACGCCCAAAGCCCGGGCGCAGATCCCCGACCCCATGTGTCTGGCCACCTTTCAGCGCTCCAAGCTGGACTGGGATAGCGTGAACCAGCCGCCGCCGGCGGACTGGCTGAATTTCTATCGCTGCCTGCTGGCTATCCGCCAGCGCGAAATCATTCCCCGGCTGGCCGGAATGCATGAAGAACCGGTGCGGTATGCGCTGCTGGGGGAGCGGGGGTTATCGATTCGGTGGACCCTGGGAGACGACTCCGGGTTGACCCTGTTGGGAAATTACGGCGACGCTCCGTTGGAAGGACTGCAACGGCCCGACGGTGTGGTCCTCTGCGCCCAGCCCGGCGAAGCGGACGAGGCTCTGAATCGGGGCAGGCTGCCGCCTTGGTCGGTGGTGTGGTTGCTGCAGGCTCCCGTTTAATGTCAGTCAGGATAATCAGAATGGGTGGACATCGGCTTTAAGTAACTCCAGTATTGAGGAGCAAACAGTGCATCAATTAATAGCAGGCAAGCGGGAGGAAATTACGGGCCTGTGTCGTCGTTTCCACGTGCGTAGCCTGGAGGTATTCGGCTCTGCTGCCCGCGGAGAGGATTTCGACCCGGCACACAGCGACGTCGATTTTCTGGTGGAGTTCCAGCCGGCGGCTCAGGCGGCCTATGCGGATACTTACTTCGGATTGCTGGAAGAATTGGAAGCGTTGCTCCAACGTCGCGTGGATCTGATCAGGCCATCGACCATACGTAATCCGTTCTTCAAAGCGAGTATCGAGGAGACTCGGGAATCTGTCTATGAAGCGTGACCCTCGGTTGTATCTGTGGGATGTACGAGAGGCGGCAGATGCCATTAAGAGCTTCATCGACACCAAGTCATTCGAGATGTATGCAAATGACTCGATGATGCATTCTGCGGTCGAACGCCAGCTTGAGATTATCGGTGAGGCACTGAATCAGTTGTCTCAGGTTGCACCGGAGTTAGCCGCACGGATAATCGATACGCCGCGTGCCGTGGCGCTTCGCAATCGATTGATTCACGGTTATTTCGTAGTAGATCATGCACTGGTTTGGTCTATCGTTAATGACGATCTACCGTCGCTGCAGGCAACAGTGACGGCTCTTCTCGACGAGGGGATTTCACGGTAATCACGGCTGACAACAGCCCGCCAGCCGCCTGGCGAAACTGACCAGCATGGCCGCCGTCGCCCCCCAGATATAGCGGTTTTCATAGGGGAGGACATAGAAGCGGCGCTCGAGTCCCTTGTACACCCGGCTGCGCAGTTCGTGGTTGCGCGGGTCCAGGATAAAGCTCAACGGCACTTCGAACACCTCGGCGACCTCGAACGGGTCCGGATTCAATGCAAAACCCGGCTCCACGAAACTGACCACCGGGGTGATCAGGAAACCGGTGACGGTCTGGTACAGATCCAGAAAACCGATGATCTCCACATAGTGGCGCTCCAGGCCGATCTCCTCTTCGGTCTCCCGCAGGGCGGTCTCCACCGGTCCGGTATCGTGCTCCTCGACCCGGCCGCCGGGGAAGCTGATCTGGCCGCCATGATGGAGCAGATGGTCGGTGCGCTGGGTCAGCAATACCGTCAACCCTTCCCGCCGGTCCACCAGCGGCACCAGCACCGCCGCCGGCGTTAAAAAGCGCTCTTCCCTGGCCACGCCGGCCACGGCGTAATCCCCATGGCCGCCTGTCGCCGGTGGCTCGTGGTTTATACAGCGGCGGATTTGCTCACGCATGGGAATCATTCCAGGTAAGGATTACATGGTATCGCTTGGGCGGTCGGATTGCAGTGCGCCCGCCAGATGGGTTTCGATTTTCTTTTGCATGGCGCCGCCTTCCTGGCCGGTAAACTGGATGCCGATGCCCGAGCGGCGGCCTCCCAGAGCATTCGGCGGATTGATCCAGACGACCTTGCCGGTAACCGGATAGCGCTGCGGTTCATCCATCAGGCTTAGCAATAGAAACACTTCATCCCCCAATTCGAAGGTACGCTCGGTGGGGATAAAAATGCCGCCACCCTTGAGATACGGCATATAGGCGGCGAGCAGGGCGCTTTTATCCCGGATAGCCAGGGACATCACCCCCTGCTTGGGAGATTTGGGTTCTAGCATCGGGTCGGACTCCTACCCACGGGGATCAAGGTCGGCCTGGCCATCGGCGCAATCCCCCAGCAGGGCTTCCAACAGCAAGGGCCGGTTCACTTGGGTTACACACAGGGCATGCAGCCGGATGAACGCATCCAGCCGCTGAAACAACAGCGGTAGCGGCCACCGCCCGGCCAGGCGGTGCAAGGCCGCGCGCAAATCGGGATTGAGCAGGCGAGGTGGATCGCGCATCATCTTAAGCCGAATCATATCCATCTGCCAACCGATCAGACAGCGCAGGTTGGCCGCTGCATCGGGCTTGCTCCACACTTCCGCCGCGCGCACCGGATCGGCCTGGCCGGCCACGACGGCGCAGTAAGTCTCGAACAGGGTCTGCCGATGCGCCAACCACGCGGGGTCGGCGTAAGCCTGGGCTTGCAGGGGCGCGCCGCCGCTCAGACCGAGCAATAGCGCGGGATCGCCGCTCACCCGCGGCTGCAGCCAGGCCAACGCCGTCTCGAATGGCGGGAGTTGAAACCGTAACTGCTGGCAACGGCTGCGTATCGTCGCCGGTAACCGGGCCGGCGTCGTGCTCAGCAGCACGAGCAGGCTGTCTCCCGGCGGTTCTTCCAGAGTCTTCAGCAGGCTGTTGGCGGCGTTGAGATTCATCCGCTCGGCCGGGGTAAGCAGGGCGATTTTATAACCGCCCAACTGACTGGTATAGCCCAGAAAAGCGACCAGTTCGCGGACTTGGTCCACCTTGATCGGCTTCCCTTCTTCGGATGGCTCCACCTTAAAGTAATCCGGATGGTTGCCGGCCAGGAACAGGCGGCAGTTCCGGCATACGCCGCACGGAGAACCCTCCTGAGCGGGCGCCGTGCACAGTAACGCCTGGGCGAAGTATTCGACGAACAGACGCTTCCCCAGACCGGCGGGACCGCTGCACAGCAGGGCATGGGGCAAACGATTGGCTACCTTGCGCTGGAGCAGTTCGCGCCACTGGGAAGCATGCCAGGGCAGCAGTCGACTCATACCGGTTCCCGTAGAAAGGCATGCAGGATGGTTTCCACCTCGGCCCGGACCGCGGCGACGGAACGGCTGGCGTCGACGATCCGATACCGGTCGGGATGGCGGGCCGCCTGTTCCAGATAGGCGTTGCGTACCCGCTGAAAAAACGCCAGTTCCTCGCGCTCGAAGCGATCCATCCAGCCACGCCGCCCGGCCCGCGCCAGTCCCTGTTCGGCGGGCAGGTCGAATAGCAGGGTCAAATCGGGGCGCAGTTCACCCTGTACCCAGTGTTCCAACACGGCGATACGCTCCCGGGCGATACCCCGGCCGCCGCCCTGATAGGCATAACTCGCCTCGGTAAAGCGGTCGCATAATACCCAGATACCGCTTGCCAGGGCGGGACGGATGACCTGGTGGAGATGCTCGGCGCGAGCCGCGAACAGCAACAACAGTTCGGCTTCGGCGGTCATGCCTTCCCGCCGCTGTTGCAGCAGCAGGGCACGGATTTCCTCGCCCAGGGCGGCGCCACCGGGTTCGCGGGTCGGCAGCACCTTTTTGCCGGCAGCTTCCAGGACTTCACGGATGAACTCCAGTTGGGTGGTCTTACCGGCGCCTTCGACGCCTTCCACGGTGATAAATTGACTGGTCATGAGTCTATTGTTGAAACACGGATCTGCTGTTGCAATATATTTATTCCTAAATCCTGCAATGGGGTACCGAAAGTGAGGTGGAAAAGGTAGACTCCTCAGCAAGTTAACAGTTCCCCAGTTCGTTGCGGCGCACGTCGGGTACCGGCGTGCCCGACCTAATTGGCTGTCTGAACCGCAGATATACGCAAATAAATAAGCCCACTGCAAAGAGTGGGCTTTTCCGGAACTTAAAACGGTTGACCGATCCAGCCAGGCACTACAGGGCGACTAATCGCCCTCGTATTTCAGGCTGAGACTGACCTTGGCGCGATAGGTCATTGCGCCAGTGTCATCGATGGCTATATCCAATTGCTTAATCTCTCCGACGCGCAGTTGGCGGAGCGTCTTCGAGGCCTGCTCCACCGCCGTTTTCGCGGCATCTTCCCAACTCGTCGGGCTGGTGCCGATCAGTTCGACTACTTTGTAAACGCTCATGTGTATTTCTCCGAATTATCGGTTGGTCTGGTTAGTACATCGATATGGCGCCGACCTGTCGCTAAACAGGTTCGACCATCGCCCTGGATTCACTTAGCTGCATCCACCTCTAAAGCTAAACCATCCTTCCCATCCTTGCAACCTACCAGTTTACTCGGTCTTTAACATCCGGCTGCCCAGCACGTCGCGGATGAAGGGAATCGTCAGCCTGCGCTGGGCCACCAGGGAGGCCTGGTCGACGGTTTCCAGGGCGGTGAACAGTCTGTTCATATCCTGGCCGTAGTGCCGCACCAGATAGCGTCCCGCTTCCATGGTCAGCGTCAGGCCGCGGCGGGCGGCGCGCCATTGCAGAGCCTGCAATTTATCGGCTTCAGCCAGGATCTGGAGCTGCAAAGTCAGACCGCCGGCCAGGCGGGAAGCGAGTTGCGGCAGTTCCAGACCCAGGGCCGGGGGCGCCGCATTACCCGTAACCACCAAGCCGCCGCCGGCGGCATGCACCCGGTCGATCAAATGGACCAGGGCGATCTCCCAATCACGCCGACCGGCGATCGCTTCGATATCATCGATGCAGATCCGGCTTAAATGTTCCAGACCGTTCAAAGCTTCGCTGGGAAACCGGTCGGCCAGTTCCATCGGCAGATAGACCGCCGCCGCGCCCACCGCGCCGGCGGCATGACAGACGGCCTGCAACAGATGGCTTTTACCGCTGCCGGGCGCTCCCCATAGATAGACGCCGGGCTCCCAGCCGTGACCGGCCAGGCGGTGCAGATAGTCCACGGCCTGGGCATTGGGACCCGCCACGTAACTATCGAAGGTGGCGCTGTCCCGCAGGCTCAGATTCAGCGGCAGTTGACTCTGCCGGGCGGTCGTTTCAGCCATCGTACAACACGCTACGCAGGTATTCGTCATGAGTATGGCGCAACAGCACCATGACCACCGCCGCCGTCGGCAGGGCCAGCAGGATCCCCAGAAAACCGAACAGATGGCCGCCCGTCAGCACCGCGAAGATCACCGCCACCGGATGCAGACCGATACGGCCACCCACCAATCTGGGCGTCAGCACCCAACCCTCCAGCATCTGACCGATGCCGAATACCGCCCACACCAGCAGCAGATGCAGCAGGTCATGGAACTGAATCAACGCGGCGATACTGGCCGCCACCAGGCCCACGATCAGACCCAGATAGGGCACGAAGCTCAACAGACCGGACAAGACGCCGATGACCAGGGCGAAATTCACCCCGACCGCCAGCAGGCCGAAGGAATAAACACCGCTCAGAATCAGCATGACCATAAACTGGCCCAGCAGGAAAGCACTCAATACCTCGTCGGCCTCCCGCACCAGCCTGGACACCACCGGCTCGATCCGGCGTGGCAGCAGGTTTTGAACTCGCGCCACCAGGAAGTCCCAATCCCGCAACAGATAGAAGGTCACCACCGGAATCAACAGCAACTGGATCAGCCAGGCGAGTATCGTCAGCGAGGACTTACCGAGCGAAGACAATACCGTGCTGGCCAGACCACCGAGGGTATCCAGGTGGCCGGTCAGAGCCTCGCGTGCTTTATCGACTTCGAACAGCGTCGATTCCACCCCCCAATAGCTCTGCAACCAGGGCAAAACGGTTGTCTGAATCCAGTCCAGGAATGCCGGCAGGTTGGCAATCAGGGTGTTGATCTGCCGGATCAGGAGGGGCAGCCAGAACAATACCATCAGTGTCAGGATCAGGAAAATGGCCAGGAAAACGATAACCACGGCCCCGGTGCGGGACAGCCTGGGCAACCGCAGTTCGATCCGGTCGACCAGCGGGTCGCCCAGGTAGGCCAACGCCGCCGACAGCAGAAAGGGGGTCAGGATCGGACCCAGCAGATAGAGCAGCAGGCCCAGCACCGCCAGGAACCCCAGCCCGATCCAGACTTTTGCTTCACGAGACATGAGTCCGTCTCCCTTTGAGCCAGGCGCGCCGGCCCCATACCCAGATATAGGCGCTGCCGCTCCAGAGCGTGGTCAGGGCGGTCGCATAGATCAGCATAGGCACCAGCGACTCGGGCAAGGCTACCACTTTACTGAAGATCACCGTCGCCACCAGGGCGAGCTGCAGCAAGGTATTGAGCTTGCTGATCAACAGCGGCTCGGCCTTGAAAGGCTCGATCAGGTAGTGATAGAGGACGGCCATGCTGACGATGATCACATCCCGCGCAATTGCCATGGCTACCAGCCAGGCCGGCAGCTCGCCCTGCCAGCCCAGCGCCAGGAGGGCGCCGACCAGCAGCAGCTTATCCGCCAGGGGATCGAGTATCCCGCCCAGTTCACTGGTCCAGCCATAGGTTTTGGCCAGGAAACCATCCACCAGATCGGAAATGCCGGCGAACACGAACAGCGTCAGGGCGTCGGGATAATCATCCTGCAGCAACAGCCAGAGCGTCGGCGCCACCAGCAGCAGGCGCAATACGGTAATCAGGTTGGGAATATCGCGGGGTCTCAAGGTGACTACGACTCGGTGACAAATTGAGATCTGGCAATAAGGGGGCTGAAGTTAAGTTAACCGATATTCATGACAATCGGTAAAATAACACATTCCTTGCCAGTCAAGGGCTACCTTTATTATTTTACTACCTTAAGGCAAGTGTCGTGGCAGACCGATCCGTTCCTTCCCCTTCACTCAGCTACCGCGCCGCCGGCGTGGATATCGACGCCGGCAACCGGCTGGTGGACCGCATCAAGCCCCTGGCCGCGCGCACCTTGCGACCGGGTGTGCTGGCCGGCATCGGTGGTTTTGGGGCGCTGTTCGAACTGCCCCTGGAGCGCTTGCGACAACCCGTGCTGGTTTCCAGCACCGATGGCGTCGGCACCAAACTCAGACTGGCGCTGGCGTTGGGCCGGCACGACACCATCGGCATCGATCTGGTGGCCATGTGCGTCAACGATATCGTGGTCAGCGGGGCGGAGCCTCTGTTCTTTCTCGATTATTATGCCACCGGCCGGCTGGACGTGGAGGTCGCCGCCCAGGTGGTCCAGGGCATCGCCCGCGGTTGCGAGTTGGCCGGCGCCGCCCTGGTGGGTGGCGAGACCGCCGAGATGCCGGGCATGTACAGCGGTGCGGACTACGATCTGGCCGGATTTTGCGTGGGTTTGGTGGAAAAAGAGCGACTGATCGACGGCAGTCGGGTACAGCCCGGCGATATCCTGATCGGCCTGGCGTCCTCCGGTCCTCATTCCAATGGCTACTCGCTGATCCGCAGGATTCTGGACCTCGATGGCGCCGCCCTGGACGGCCCCTTCGGCGACAGCACCCTGGGTGAGGTATTACTGGAGCCTACCCGCATTTATGTCAAACCGCTATTGGCTCTGCTGCCGCAGGTCGAGGTCCATGCCCTGGCCCATATCACCGGGGGCGGTCTGCCGGAAAATCTGCCGCGCGTGCTGCCGGCGGGTAGGCGGGCTGTCATCGATACCGAAAGCTGGCGACGACCGGCGATTTTCGACTGGTTGCAACACCGGGGCGGGGTGGCGGATGCCGAAATGTGGCGCACCTTCAACTGCGGCGTGGGGATGGTGATCTGTGTGGCCGCCGCCGCGCGGGACAGGGCGCTCGATCTACTCGGGCAGGCCGGCGAGACCGCTTTTGTGATGGGTCATATCGAGGCGGGTGATGCCTTGCCTCGGGTGGAGCTGCGCTGATGGCCGGAATCGATCACAAGATTCGCCTGGTGGTGCTGATTTCCGGGCGGGGCAGTAATTTGCAGGCGATTCTGGACGGCGCCACCAGCGGCGTCCTGCCGGTGGAGATTCGCGCCGTCATCAGTAACCGTCCCGACGCCTATGGTCTGGAGCGGGCCAGGCAGGCGGGTGTTCCCACGGCGGTCGTGGATCATACCGCCTTTCCGGACCGGCAGACGTTCGAGGCCGCGTTGCGGCAACGGATCGACGCCGAACGGCCCGAACTGGTGATTCTGGCGGGCTTTATGCGGATTCTGAGCGCTGGCTTCGTGGAACACTACCGGGGACGGCTGCTCAATATCCACCCTTCCCTGCTGCCCAAATACCGCGGTTTGCACACTCACGAGCGGGCGCTCGCCGCCGGGGAACGCGAACATGGCGCCAGTGTCCACTTCGTTATCCCCGAACTGGACAGCGGCCCGGTAATCGTCCAGGCGCGGGCGCCGGTACTGCCGGACGACGACCCGGACACCCTGGCGGCACGGGTGCTGGCGCGGGAGCACCGGATCTATCCCCTGGCGATTCGCTGGTTCGCCGAGGGAAGAGTCCGCATGCAGGGCGATAACGTGTTGTTCGACGGTCAGTTGCTGACCAGTTCCCGACTACTGGAGGATGAACAGGAATGAATAAGATGAAACTCCGTTATACGGCTTTAGTGCTGGTAAATCTGCTGGGGTTGCTGCTGGCGACCTCCGTGCTGGCGGCGGACAGTCTGCCGATCCATCCGTTCAAGGCGCGTTACAGTGGCAACGTCATCGTTCCGCTCAAGCCGGTCGATTTGAGTGTCAAGGGCACGATGGAGCTGACACTCAGTGATGCCGGCAGTGGCCGGTACCGGCTGAGCAGTCTGATTTCCGGGGTGATCGGTACTATTAACTCTGAGGCCGAAGGCGAATTTCTGAAGGATTCCATCCATCCCCTGCGTTATGAACAAACCGCCAATACCCTCAAAAAGTCCCAAACCCGCGCGGTTTTCAACTGGCAAAATAAAACCATCGATGCGCAGGAAAACGATGAACAACGCACCCTGCAACTGACCGATGGGGTGGTGGATCCCTTGAGTCTGTATTTGCTGGTGATGCGGAATTTGCAGGAGGGCCGTAAAACTCCCCAATACACTCTGCTCAGCAGCATCCGGCTGAAGACCTATCTGGCGTCCCCGGAAGGCGAAGAGACCCTGGAAACCCCACTGGGCAAGCTGCGTACCCTGCGCATCAGCAGCCACCGGGACAAACCAGGTAACGAGGGCGACATCACGACTTTGTGGTTTGCGCCCGAGCTGAGCTATCTGCCGGTACAGATGGTCCGGCAGGAGGAAGGCAAAGAAACCCTGCGGATGACCATTCAGGCAGTCCAGAATGGCTCCAGGTAAGTCCGCGGAATCCGCCATGAGGACAGCCCGATGCAATGGGAAGACGTCTGCGAGCATCCCAGTCTGCAAAACTTACCTTTTAGCTAGCCCTGATGATTTGGTCGTAGTGGTAAAATAAGCTGGCACGCTGGCGGAGAGAAAAAACCATGAGTAAGCAGTATGTTGAAAACATTGACGGTGTTTACCGGCTGGCCGGTACCCGCGTTTCGCTGGATTCTATTGTTTATGCTTTTTGGCGCGGACAGACAGCCGAGAGTATTGCGCAGTCATTCCCGGTGCTGCCACTCGAGCAAGTATATGGCGCCTTGACGTTCTATCTGGCCAATAAATCCGCAGTGGATGCTTATCTTGAACAGGCCGAAACAGAGTTTGAGGCATTGCGTAAAGCGGCCCGTGAGCAAGACCCGATGTTCTATCAAAAGCTGGCGAATGTACGCCGGCAAGCGGCGTGAATTCGCTCGTTTATGAAAGTCGGGCACAAGGACGTGCCCGACAACCTACCCCGCCAGGCTCGACGCTGCCTGGGAGCGCCGGCGTCCTCGCCGGCCCGTTAAAGCAGACTACCCGGCATGGCCCGACGGTACTCCGGCGGCGTAGCCTGGATGGAGCGGAGCTTGCGAAGCGTAATCCAGCAGCAATTCCCGCTCTAATGCACCGGCGTCAGTAGCTAATTGATCAGTAATTACACAAGAATCATAACGACAAAAACTACCCCTGACTTCCTCGGAAGCCATAATGAACAGCTCTCATTTTAACCACTTTCTTTCAACACACTCATTCATCAAAACAACTATGGATTCTACCGAGGATTATGAGGTATCTGGTTGCAACACACCACCCTTATGTCCATAAATAATCGCTAACCATACGGTGTCCCAACTCACCACAAAATACTCCTTAAACAACCCCTTTAT
>CAIMUS010000208.1 GCA_903844665.1 uncultured Pseudomonadota bacterium | reverse complement strand
GCAAACTGGGCCAGAACCGCTATAATCATCTCCGGCAGAGGGAACATGGGACGCTCCGGTTGGTTTGAGAACCCCGTTAGCTTACCCCATCGTTGCCTCTGCTTCCTACTTCAAGAACTACTAAAATGGCCAAAGTCCAGTATAACTGCCTGCCCTTACAAAACCGGGCTGGCATTGGCATAAGATAGCGAAAGTGTAGATGATAGAAGCGGTTTGCTACAAGTTGTTAGAATATATCTGTAGAGTTGGCGGGAAACCAAACCATAAGCAGGAATCCTTCTTATGTCGATCCGTGACTGGCCCGATGCCGAACGTCCTCGCGAAAAATTATTGCAACGGGGCGCCGGCGCCCTTTCCGATGCGGAATTGCTGGCCATCTTTCTGCGTACCGGCGTCTCCGGCCGCAGCGCCGTGGATCTGGCCCGCGATCTGGTGCAGCGGTTCGGCGGCCTGCGCCAGTTGCTGGAGGCCGATCAGACCAGTTTCTGCGAAAATCAGGGCCTGGGTCCGGCCAAGTATGTGCAATTACAGGCGGTGCTGGAACTGGGCCGGCGCTATCTGGAGACAACCCTGCAACGTGGCGATGCCTTGCAGAGCGTGGCCGACACCCGCCGTTATCTGACCGCCAGATTGCGGCATGCACCGCATGAGGTCTTCGCCTGCCTGTTTCTGGATAACCGCCATCGGGTGCTGGCTTTCGAGGAACTGTTCTATGGCACGATCGACGGCGCCTCGGTGCATCCGCGCCAGATCGTAAAGCGTGCCCTGTACCATAACGCCGCCGCCCTGATCCTGGCGCATAACCACCCTTCGGGCGTGGCCGAGCCCAGTCGGGCGGACGAACAGATCACGCTGCGCCTGAAAGAAGCGCTGGCGCTGATCGACGTGCGGGTGCTGGATCATTTCATCATCGGCGACGGGGAGGTGATTTCCTTTGCCGAGCGGGGGCTGCTATAAATCCTGGCGCTAATGGTCGTCAAACCGGTCTGGAGAGTGTTCAGGGATATCGACAGGACCGGGTTCAGCCGGTTTGAGCGGCGGCGTCTGCATCTTGAAGTCCAGGACCTGGCCCTGTTGTTCCCGGCTGAAGCGTTGCCGCTGGCCCTCCCCAGGCTGGTCGCGCAGCCCTGGACTGGCGGGGAGTTGCTGTCGCTGCCGCAGTTGCAGCTCCCGCTGCTGTGCCCGCTGCCTCTCGAACAGGTGCTCCAACTGGCGCCGATCGCTACCCTCGGGCTGTTCCCTGAGCCGCTGCTGTTGCTGCATTTTCAAATCCAATGCCCGGCCTTCGTTCTCCCGGCGCAGATCCGTCGCGTCCGCAGCCGCCACAATCGAACTGAGCCCGACCAGAAAGGCGGCTACTCTGGCGTATGCTCCGAGGGTTTTCATGCGCTATAACCCATCATTACTTCTGCCGGACATCCCAAGGTCACTGTGGTCCATCCGGACAGATCTTCAGCGCGCTCTTCATTGTTACAGTTTATTGACCGGTATCATCAGGGGTAGGATTATCTTATTTAATTCTACTTCTACTTTGTCAGATTACCTATCCGACCCTGTAGAATACCACCCATTTAGAATGTGACACTGGTCAGCCCCTCTCATTCCCAAAGAGAACGTACAAGCCAGATGAAGGCTACCACCACAGCGCCAAGTAAGAAATCCTCCCATGCAATGAGAGCTACATTTGCCCACACCTCATCAGGCTTTAAGCATACAGGCTTATTCGTGTAGAACCTAAATGCAAACAGCCCAACCGCGACTAAGACTAAAACAAGGCTCACCCAGCGCAGCTCATGGTCGTATCTCCAGCGATTCCACTTATCATCTCGGTCCTTATCCGATTCACTTTTTGAAATGTCGCGCATCCAGTCCCATATCCGGCACTTCCACTGATCATCTTGGTTCTTATCCGCTTCACTTTTTGACCTTTTTGAGTAACCGTTCACCGGGATTAATCATGAAGTCTAAGTTTTTCAATTGGTTAAGCAACCACAGTCATCGTTGGTTGAAAAATCATCACTTGAAGAATCAACAATTTGTTGACCCCGGTGAACGGTTACGTATTTTGTGGTGAGTTGGGAAAATGTATGGTTAGCGATTATTTATGGACATAAGGGTGGTGTGTTGCAACCAGATACCTCATAATCCTCGGTAGGGTCCATAGTTGTTTTGATGAATGAGAGTGTTGAAAGAAAGTGGTTAAAATGAGAGCGGTTCATTATGGCTTCCGAGGAAGTCAAGGGTAGTTTTTGTCGTTATGATTCTTGCGTAATTACTGATCAATTAGCGATAGGTGTCGATGCATTAGAGCGGGAATTGCTG
>CAIMUS010000207.1 GCA_903844665.1 uncultured Pseudomonadota bacterium | reverse complement strand
TCATCGGGCGGCAAGGTCTCATAGACCTCACGCTGCAAATAGAATCCTGCCCAGTCATTCGGATCGAAGGGATCGAACCAGAAATACTCCGCCACCTTGAGCTGATCCTGATAGATTCTCTTTTTCCTGCCTTTGTCTTCGCTGGCGGTGCGTTCGGATAACAGTTCGATGACTACATCCGGACCCTTCCCTTCCTCCCACACCACCCAACTTTTCCGTTCCCGCCGCGGAACTCCCAGCACCACGAATACATCCGGTCCCCGGAAGTCCTGCCTGCGCGCCTGTTCCAGGCTGAAGTACACGAACATATTGCCGCCGACGTAGCCGCCTTCGGGTTGCCGGTACAGCCATGATTTCAGGGGATAGATCAGCAAATCCATCTGGAGTTTGTGGCGTTCGGTTTCCATCGGCACTCCATCATCGCAGGGGAGTTCGTCCTGGGTGGGTAGTAGAGTGATGCTGAGAGCAGCCGGTTCGATCAGGGCCGTTTCTGCCATGGTGTCAACCTCGCGGAACGTTGCCATTCAGTTTAGCAAAGCCTCGTTATATAACCTACCAATTTACTTCGTTGATTTTCCCTCCAGTTTGTACTATGTTTCTCCATAAATCTATTAATGATTCATCAGAAAATGACTGGCAACGTCAGCCTCAGAGGAGGAAAACGCAAGCTCATGAAGAAAACCGTTCTTGGTCTGACCGTCGCCGGCGTTCTGTTGCTGGCGCCGCTACACACTGCCACGGCGACCGTCATTGAATACGAAGCCATCGACCTGCCGGACGTCAATTCCGGTGAGGATCTCTGGCAATACCGTTATCAGGTGAGTCAGGTCACCTTTCCCAAGTATGGGTTCGATATCTTTTTCAACTTAGCCAACGGCTATCAGTTCGACGACCTAAAGGAGCATCCGGCGCCGAATCTCGCTTGGGATGTGGTGCTCCTTCCGCCCGATTCACTCCTGCCCCATGATGGACGTTATGACGCCATGGCGTCGGTGGATAACCCCTCCCTGACGGACTTCTTCACCCTGAACTTTGTCCGGCGGGGTAGTGGTACGCCAGGATCACAATGGTTTGAAGTGTTCGATGAACACTTCCAGGTATTGGAAGGGAACTGGACGATCCCGTTAAATGGCCCCATTCCAGAACCCGGCGTGTTCTGGCTGCTGGGGATAGGGTTGGTGGGATTGGCCTGGTTGCGAACGAAGCAGCGGGCGTAGCAGCGGGCGTAGGATGGGTAGAGCGTAGCGAAACCCATCAAAAAGCCTACGGGAAATATGATGAATCAATAGCTCGGGCAAAGCATCGATGCCCGGCGCCAAAGGTGGGGGAGAACAGCACATGAACGTGAACACAACGACGAGCAGTCATCGGGACAGCGGCCTGCAAGGCTTTCTGCACACGGGGTTCTGTCGCGCCGTGGCGCGGCTACTGATGGTTGTGCTGCTGGTCACCGGCATGCCGGTGGACTACAGCCGCCCCGCTTGGGCTGCTCCTGCCGGCGCGCCGTCCACCGCGGTGGCCGAGGCGCTCACCGTCGGCAATTACACGCTGGTCTCCACCACCCGCTTCAACCGCACGCTGTTCGATTTCACCTACACCGCCACCCTTACCAACGCCGGCGGCGAATCGTTCCAGAACGTCACCGCCACGCTGACCAGCCGCGCCACCACCACCCAGGTCATCGACGGCAAACTCACCTTTGGCAAGGTCGGGCCGGGCGCGGTACTGCGCAGCCAGAACACCTTCACCATCCGCCAGGATCGCACCGTTCCCTTCAATCCCGCCGATCTGGTCTGGACCGTCAGTTACAACCATGCGCCGACCGCGGAGGCCGGCCCGGATCGGAGCGTGTCGCTCCATACCTCGACCCAGTTGGACGGCAGCGGCTCCAGCGATGTGGACGGCGACGCGCTGACCTATCACTGGACGCTGACCCCACCGCCCGGCAGCAATGCCGTGCTGTCGGACTCGAGCGCGGTCAAGCCCACTTTTACCGTGGACGTGCGCGGCAACTATGTCGCCCAACTCGTCGTTCGGGACGGCGTTACGGATAGTCCGGCGGATACGGTCACGCTCAGCACGGTGAACAGCAAGCCGGTCGCTAACGCCGGACCGGATCAGACCGTGCGGGTCGGCACTGTGGTAACACTCGACGGCAGCGGTTCCAGCGATGTCGATGGTGACAAGCTGAGCTATGCCTGGACGTTGACCTCCACCCCGCTGGAGAGCAAGGCAACCCTCCAGAAAGCCGACCAGGTCAACCCGCAGTTCACGGTGGACAAGCCCGGCGAATATCACGTCCAGTTGCTCGTCAGCGACGGTCAGGCCGAGAGCGAGGCCGATATCGTCATCGTCAGCACCGAGAACTCCCCGCCGGTGGCCAGGGCCGGTCCCGATCAGACGGTGCGGGTGAACGACCCGGTGAATCTGGATGGCAGCGGCTCCAGCGACGCCGACGGCGATCCGCTGAGCTATGCCTGGGCCTTGCTGTCGAAGCCGGCCGGCAGCAGCGCCGCGCTGGTCGATCCCACCACGGTCAATCCCCATTTTGTCGTCGATAAATCCGGCACTTATGTCGCCCAACTGATCGTGCGGGACGGCAAGGCCGACAGTGCGCCTGCGACCGTCACCATCAGCACCGAGAACAGCAAGCCGGTCGCTAATGCCGGCCCCGATCAAACGGTGATCACGGGCAGCACCGGTGTTCTGGATGGCAGCGGCTCCCATGATGCCGACGACGATCCCCTGACCTATCAGTGGACCCTGACCACCGTTCCCACCGGCAGCCATGCCACACTGGTTCATGCGGATACGGTCAATCCGACCTTTACCGCCGACCGCCCCGGAACCTACGTGGCGCAGTTGATCGTGCGGGATGGCAAAGCCGACAGTGCGCCTGATACCGTCACCATCAGCACCGAGAACAGCAAACCGGTCGCTAACGCCGGCCCGGATCAGACCGCGTTTGTCAATGAGCCGGTCAGCCTGACGGGGGCCGGTTCCACCGACCCCGATGGCGATCCGCTGACCTTCCAGTGGTCGTTGCTCAGTACGCCCCCGCACAGCACGGCGGCATTGAGCGGCGTTACGGCGCCCAACCCCAGCTTTATCCCTGATCTGATCGGTCGGTATGTA
>CAIMUS010000206.1 GCA_903844665.1 uncultured Pseudomonadota bacterium | reverse complement strand
TACATACCGACCGATCAGATCAGGGATAAAGCTGGGGTTGGGCGCCGTAACGCCGCTCAATGCCGCCGTGCTGTGCGGGGGCGTACTGAGCAACGACCACTGGAAGGTCAGCGGATCGCCATCGGGGTCGGTGGAACCGGCTCCCGTCAGGCTGACCGGTTCATTGACAAACGCGGTCTGATCGGGGCCGGCGTTAGCGACCGGCTTGCTGTTCTCGGTGCTGATCGTGACGGTATCGGGTGCACTGTCGACTTTGCCATCCCGCACGATCAACTGCGCCACATAGGTTCCGGGGTGGTCGGCGGTGAAAGTCGGATTGACCGTATCGGCCTGAACCAGTGTGGCATGGCTGCCGGTGGGAACGGTGGTCAGGGTCCACTGATAGGTCAGGGGATCGTCGTCGGCATCATGGGAGCCGCTGCCATCCAGGGTAACGGTGCTATCCATGATCACCGTTTGATCGGGGCCGGCGTTGGCCGTGGGCTTGCTGTTCTCGGTGCTGATGGTGACGGTCGCAGGCGCACTGTCGGCCTTGCCGTCCCGCACGATCAGTTGGGCGACATAGGTGCCGGGTTTATCGACGACAAAATGGGGATTGACCGTGGTGGGATCGAGCAAGGCGGCGCTGCTGCCGGCCGGCTTTGACAGCAAGGCCCAGGCATAGCTCAGCGGATCGCCGTCGGTGTCACTGGAGCCGCTGCCATCCAGGTTCACCGGGTCGTTCACCCGCACCGTCTGATCGGGACCGGCATGGGCGACCGGCGGCGAATTCTCGGTGCTGACGATGACGATGTCGGCCTCGCTCTTGGCCTGACCGTCGTTGACGAGCAACTGGACGTGATATTCGCCGGGCTTGTCCACCGTGAACTGCGGGTTGACCTGGTCGGCTTTCTGGAGGGCTGCCTGACTCTTCGGCGGTGTGGATATAAAAGCCCAGGCATAGCTCAGCTTGTCGCCATCGACATCGCTGGAACCACTGCCGTCGAGTATCACCACAGCGCCCACCCGCACGGTCTGATCCGGGCCGGCGTTAGCGACCGGCTTGCTGTTCACCGTGCTGAGCGTGACCGTATCCGCCAAGCTATCCGTAACGCCGTCCCGAACGACGAGTTGGGCGACATAGTTGCCGCGCACGTCCACGGTAAAGGTGGGCTTGACCGCGCTCGGGTCTGACAGTACGGCGTTGCTGCCGGGCGGTGGAGTCAGCGTCCAGTGATAGGTCAGCGCATCGCCGTCCACATCGCTGGAGCCGCTGCCGTCCAACTGGGTCGAGGTATGGAGCGGCACGCTCCGATCCGGGCCGGCTTCGGCGGTCGGCGTATGGTTGTAACTGACGGTCCAGACCAGATCGGCGGGATTGAAGGGAACGGTGCGATCCTGGCGGATGGTGAAGGTGTTCTGGCTGCGCAGCACCGCGCCTGGTCCGACCTTGTCAAAGGTGAGTTTGCCGTCGATGACCTGGGTGGTGGTCGGGGACAGACTGGTCAGCGTGGCGATGACGTTCTGGAAGGAATCGCCGCCGGCGTTGGTGAGGGTGGCGGTGTAGGTGAAGTCGAACAGCGTGCGGCTGAAGCGGGTGGTGGCGACCAGCGTGTAATTGCCGACGGTGAGGGGGCTGGTAACCTCGGCGATTGGCGCACCGGCAGGAGCAGCCCAGGCGGGGCGGCTGTAGTCCACCGGCATGCCGGTGACCAGCAGCACAACCATCAGTAACCGCGCCACCGCGCGACAGAACCCCGTGTGCAGAAAGCCTTGCAGGCCGCTGTCCCGATGACTGCTCGTCGTTGTGTTCACGTTCATGTGCTGTTCTACCCCACCTTTGTTACCGGGCATTGATGCTTTGCCCAAGCTATTGATTCATCATAATGTAACCGTTTAGCCCCTTCTCCCCTGCTTGCAGGGCTGACAAGGGTAGGTAGTGCTGCTTTCCCCTCCTTTTCAAGGAGGGGTGGCGCGTAAGCGCCGGGGTGGTTAAGTCTTATTTCAGTCGGCATCATGGCGGCGCGCCGTTCTTTCCGGCGCGGCTTTAGCGAGGGGGCGTGGCGTACCTGCATAGAAAAACCACCCCGGCGCTGCGCGCCACCCCTCCTTATCCAAGGAGGGGAAAAATCGATACCTCCCCCTATTAGCGCATTTCCCGTAGGCTTTTTGATGGGTTTCGCTACGCTCTACCCATCCTACGGCTACTGCTTCGTTCGCAACCAGGTCAACCCCAACAACCCCATCCCCAGCAGCCAGAACACGCCGGGTTCTGGAATGGCGCCATTTAACGGGATCGTCCAGTTCCCTTCCAATACCTGGAAGTGTTCATCGAACACTTCAAACCATTGTGATCCTGGCGTACCACTACCCCGCCGGACAAAGTTCAGGGTGAAGAAGTCCGTCAGGGAGGG
>CAIMUS010000205.1 GCA_903844665.1 uncultured Pseudomonadota bacterium | reverse complement strand
GTTCGTCGGTGGCCTGCGGCCACGCCATATTATCGGCGCCTACGAGGACCTCGGCATGGAAGTCATCGGCGCCGGTTACGAGTTCGCCCATAACGACGACTACGACCGCACCTTCAAGGAATTGCAGGACGGCGCGCTGATTTACGACGACGCCACCAGTTTCGAACTGGAATCCTTCGTCGAGCGCCTGAAGCCCGATCTGATCGGCTCCGGTATCAAGGAAAAATACGTCTTCCACAAGATGGGCTTTCCCTTCCGGCAACTGCACTCCTGGGATTATTCAGGCCCCTATCACGGCTATGACGGTTTCGCCATTTTCGCCCGCGATATGGATATGGCCGTCAACAATCCCTGCTGGAAAAACATGCAGGCGCCGTGGAAGAAAGCCGCCGCGGAGCCCGTGGCGCAAGCCGCCTGAGCAAGTTCATTGGGTAGGTCGGGTTAGTAGTTTCTGGACTTAAAAACACCGGGTAGGGTGGGCATGGCCCACCTTAATCCTTTTGTTCTTGCACTTCACCAGTCAATCGTAGGCCGGAATAAGCGGAGCTTGCGGAGCGTTTCCGGCATTCCTGGGCTCGATGATCAGCTATTCCGCAGCGATGACGTTGATTTGCCCGTGAATGTGGGATTCTGGCTTAGGCCGGATAACGATTTCTACATCCTGGTCAAGGGCCGTTAGAAAGCGCAACAGTCGATCGGCGGAAAACCCAGAGAGCTGCCCCCGTAACAGCTTGGATACCTTGGGCTGGTCAATGCCAAGCAATACGGCGGTTTCTGTCTGCGTCAATCCCCGCTGTTCCACAACGTCCAGGATGCGGCTGGCAAGGCGCGCTTTGGCCTGCATCTCCTCTGGATAAGGGAGCCCCAGGTCGGCAAACACGTTGCCGCTGCCTTCGGTTACTTCCGGCTGTTTCTTGCTCATGATCTAACTCCTGTTTTGGCGTAATGCTGTTGCGCCAGTTGCAGGCGTGCTTTGATAAGGTCAATTTCCTGTTTCGGCGTGGCGATGCCCGTCTTTGCCTTTTTCTGGAAGACGTGAAGCACATAAATCGCATCCGAAAATTTCACCGTGTAGACAGCACGGTAGGTATCACCGGCATGGTCTGCTACTATTTCCAGCACACTTGCGCCGGAGAAGCCCTTTAGCGGCTTAACGGACGGGTGTTTCTTACCCTCCTGCGCCCGGTGCAACGCAAAACCGATTTCCTGCTTCACTGGGGAAGGGAGGCGTTTTAGTTCCTTAAGAGAATCACCCAACCAGTGTACCGGCTTCAGCGGTGATTCCATACCTGTCTGTCCTCGCACTTGCAGTTCCAAAAGTCTCAGAATATGCCTTTTTTAGCATATACTCAAGCGGAAAAGTTAATCGGGTATCCACTTAAGCCGGGACGCCTTAGTAGTAAGCAGTAAGCGTAGGGTGCGTTCTACGCACCACACACCCGCGTGCCAAGCATGGCACGTTTATGGTGCGTAAAACGCACTCTACAGAACTAAGGAACTGTCCCGCCTTAAGTGGGTAGTCCCATGTAGCCAACGACTCATTACGGGACTGGGTGCTGTCCAATCGCGATGGCAAGGAGTTCGAGAGCACTTCCTATGACGTGGCCATCACCGGTGATTACAACATCGGTGGCGATGCCTGGTCGTCCCGGATTCTGTTGGAAAAAATCGGCCTGCGGGTGGTCGCGCAATGGTCCGGCGATGGCTCCATTCCCGAGTTCGAGACCACCCCCAAGGTCAAGCTGAATCTGCTGCACTGCTACCGCTCGATGAACTACATCAGTCGCCATATAGAAGAGAAGTACGGCATTCCCTGGCTGGAGTACAACTTCTTCGGGCCGACCAAAATCGCCGAGAGCCTGCGCAAAATCGCCGCCCGCTTCGATGCGACGATTCAGGAAAACGCCGAGCGGCTGATCGCCGGGGTCAAGCCGGAGATGGATGCGATCATCGCCAAGTACCGGCCCCGGCTGGAAGGCAAGCGGGTCCTGCTGTTCGTCGGTGGCCTGCGGCCACGCCATATTATCGGCGCCTACGAGGACCTCGGCATGGAAGTCATCGGCGCCGGTTACGAGTTCGCCCATAAC
>CAIMUS010000204.1 GCA_903844665.1 uncultured Pseudomonadota bacterium | reverse complement strand
GTTATGGGCGAACTCGTAACCGGCGCCGATGACTTCCATGCCGAGGTCCTCGTAGGCGCCGATAATATGGCGTGGCCGCAGGCCACCGACGAACAGCAGGACCCGCTTGCCTTCCAGCCGGGGCCGGTACTTGGCGATGATTGCATCCATCTCCGGCTGGACCCCGGCGATCAGCCGCTCGGCGTTATCCTGAATCCGCTCGTCGAAGCGGGCGGCGATTTTGCGCAGGCTCTCGGCGATCTTGGTCGGCCCGAAGAAGTTGTACTCCAGCCAGGGAATGCCGTACTTCTCTTCTATATGGCGGCTGATGTAGTTCATCGAGCGGTAGCAGTGCAGCAGGTTGAGCCTGACCTTGGGAGTCATCTCGAACTCGGGAATGGAGCCGTCGCCGGACCATTGCGCGACCACCCGCAGACCGATTTTTTCCAACAGAATCCGGGAAGACCAAGCATCGCCACCGATGTTGTAATCACCGGTGATGGCCACGTCATAGGGGGTGGATTCGAAGTCTTTGCCGTCGCGATTGGACAGCACCCAGTCCCGCAATGAGTCGTTGGCCACATGGTGGCCCAGGGATTGGGATACGCCCCGGAAGCCTTCGCAGCGCACCGGCACCACCACCTTGCCGATCTCCGCCGCCTTTTTCCTGGCCACCGCCTCGATATCGTCGCCGATCAAACCGATGGGGCATTCGGACTGGATCGTAACGCCTTTGGCCAGGGGGAACAGCAGGTTGATCTCGTCGATGATCCTGGCGAGTTTCTTATCGCCCCCGAATACCACATCCTTTTCCTGAAAATCGGAGGTGAAGTTAATATCGTTGAACACCGTCACGCCGCTGTGACCGGTGACGTAATTGCGGCGCCCGCCGCGGGAGAACTGACCGCAACCGACCGGACCATGGGAAATATTGACGACATCCTTGACCGGTCCCCACACCACGCCCTTGGAGCCGGCATAGGCGCAGCCGCGCGCGGTCATCACGCCAGGCAGGGCTTTCTTGTTGGCGACGATGCACTTGTTGGATTTCTCCAGGGTGGGGTCGTTGGCCATCAAGTGCTTGGCGCGTTGCTTCCCGGTTTCCTCGGGATAGACTTCCAGCACTTCCTGGATCAGTTGCTCGGTGGCTTCGCGATTCATGGTACCCATGACATTGCTCCTTATCGGTTCAGGCCGCCACGGCGTTGCAGAGGACCGCTTCCTGCGCGGCTGTCTTGCCGACGATGCTCTCATCCTCGTCCATAAGCCCGAATTCCGTCATTAATTCTTCAAGTTCGTCCATGGTGAGCGGCTTGGGAATGACCAGTTTCTTGTTGGCTACGATTTTCTGCGCCAGGGCGCGGTATTCATCGGCCTGCTTGCAGTTCGGGTCGTACTCGATCACGGTCATGCGGCGGATTTCGGCACGCTGCACCACATTGTCGCGCGGCACGAAATGGATCATCTGGGTGCCGAGACGGGCGGCCAGGGCTTCGATCAGATCGGCCTCGCGGTCGGTCTTGCGGGAGTTGCAGATCAAGCCGGCCAGTCGCACGCTGCCGGACGTAGCGTACTTCACGATGCCTTTGCAGATGTTGTTGGCGGCGTACATGGCCATCATTTCGCCGGAAACGACGATGTAGATTTCCTGGGCCTTGTTTTCGCGGATGGGCATGGCGAAACCGCCGCACACCACATCGCCCAGCACGTCGTAGAAGACAAAGTCGAGTTCTGCGTCGTAGGCGCCTTCTTCTTCCAGGAAGTTGATGGCGGTGATCACGCCGCGACCGGCGCAGCCGACGCCGGGTTCGGGGCCACCGGATTCGACGCAGCGGACGCCGCCGAAGCCGACCCGGAGCACATCTTCCAGTTCCAGGTCTTCGACGCTGCCGGTTTCCGCCGCCAGGTGCATGACGGTCTCCTGGGACTTGCTGTGCAGGATCAGGCGGGTGGCGTCGGCTTTGGGGTCGCAACCGACGATCATGATTTTATTGCCAAGAGAGGCCAGACCGGCCACCAGGTTCTGGGTGGTGGTGGATTTGCCGATGCCACCTTTCCCATAAATCGCGCATTGCCGTATCATCGAATCTTCTCCTCAGAAGCAGACGCAAAAGTGCATCTCCGGGTAAGTGTTCAGCAAACCCTGTGCCAACCAGCAATACTCTTATAAGTAGCTAATAATTAAATGATTAGTAACTATTTCCCGAGTGTCCCGATCAGGTGCGATAGATGACAAAGGCGGCTGTGACTTGTACGGTTGACGACAAACCGGCGCTTTGGCCTGCGCTTCCCAGAACGGCCCGCTTACCGATCAATCGCTGCAATCTGCCCGCGACGATTCTGGGCAGTTTGAGCTTTCAGCGGCATCCGGCGCCGCTAACGCTCGATGGAGTGATGGAGTTGCACCGGCGCCTGTTCGCCATGCTGGAGCCGTTGGAGACAACTCTGGAACGTTCGCAGCGGTTTATGGATTACATGACGGTGTATTTCCGGCTGGAGGCGCTGGAGGATGTCGGCCTGACGCCGGGCAGGAAGAATCTGCGGGGACGAGCGGATTATTTAAGGATGATGCGGGGCTGGGCTTTCGATCCGGATTGTCGGGAAGGGGCGGTGCTCAAAGCCTGGGTGGAGTCGCGTTTCGGCCTGCTGCCGACCTACCACGGTGGCAGCCTCGAGGACCGTTCCGGCGCCAATTACCGGCGCTATCTGGAGGCGCGGTGTCAGGGTCTCTACAACACCAATGCCCTGGAGGCGCAACTGGATCTGCTTTATACATACAGTCAGTACGAACTCCACCGGCAGTTTCCCGAGCATCGGCATTTCAGCCTGTTCCGGGGGTTCAACCGGCTGGGAGACGACGAGATTCTGGCCAGGCCCACTGCCCGCCAATGGTGGGTGTTGCTCAACAATCTGAATTCATTCACCTCCTCCTGGGAACGGGCGGACGAGTTCGGCGATCATATACTATGGATGCAAGTGCCGCTGGCGAAGATTTTCTTCTACAACCAGTTGCTGCCGGGGATGCTCAAGGGAGAGAATGAGTATGTGGTGATCGGGGGGTTGTACGAGGTGGAGCGGTTGTCTTAAGAAAGAAATGATCCATTGAACATCCATTTTTCGCGTCATGCCAACAGGAGGATGAGGCTTTATGATATTCCAGAATCGGCTATTACAAACATCCTTCAGGCAGGCTCTTTTTCTGGAGGGAAACAAGAAATACTTAATAATGTTCCTGGTTTTAACTTTCCTATTAAAGTCGTTTTCGCTGTTCAAGCTGATTCCATTGTAGTCATAACGGCATATCCTTTGAAAAGAGGCAGAAAATGAGAGTATTCTACGATCCAGCAGTCGATGCCCTGTATCTACAGTTTGGTGATGGAAAGCCCGAGGGAGTCGATGAAATAGGTGAAGGAGTCAATGTGGACTTAACCAAGGATGGTAAATTGGTGGGTATAGAAATTATAGAGGCGTCTAAAAAAATGGATATCCACACCATTTTATCCTACAGTCTCGAATTGAGTGATGAAGTTCTATCCAGTCATGTTGCCTGAGAATGGGTTTTGGCGGTAACTGGACCGCATGCGGTGTCGGTTATGGATCGGCCCGGATAGAAGCTGGGTCCCAGTTGTCGGGGGTGGCCCATCCCAGGCTGGCGGAGAGTGTGGCGCCGCGCCACCACCGTCAAGGGCAAGCCGCAAGCAGTGGTCAGGGACTACCCTTGGCGGCGGTGGCGCTTGGCGTCGGACCGATCCGGCGCCTGCCTGGTAGCCGGCCGCCGGCTCGGCGCTCTTTCGACCCCTCACGGCTTGGCGTCGCTGTCGGCCTCCTGCCCCGTCTCCGCCACATTCTCCAGAGTGGACAGATCGCCTTCCGGCAGCCCCCATTCACGGGCCTTGAGCAGCCGCCGCATGATTTTACCGCTGCGGGTCTTGGGCAGGCTGGCCTGAAACTCGATCTCGCGGGGCGCCACCGCCGGCCCCAGCTTCTTGCGGGCGAGCGCCAGCAGTTCGCGCCTTAATTCCTCGCCGGGCTGAAAGCCGGTTTTCAGCGAGACAAACGCCTTGACGACTTCCCCCGCCACTGGATCGGGTTTGCCGATGACGCCCGCTTCGGCCACGGCGGGGTGCTCCATGAGAATGGATTCCACCTCGAAGGGACCGATCAGATGGCCGGCGGATTTGATCACATCGTCGGCGCGGCCCATAAACCAGTAATAGCCGTCCCGGTCGCGGCTGGCCAGATCGCCGGTCAGATACCAGCCGTCGGCGAAGCATTGGCGATACCGCAGGTCTTCCTGGAAATAGCCCCGGAACAGGGCCGGCCAGCCGACCCGCAAAGCCAACTCACCGGGCTGGTCCGGTTCCTCGATCAACTCGATACCGCCAAGGTGGGTACGGCGCGCGATGGCGGCCTCGACACCGGGCAAGGGACGGCCCATGGAGCCCGGCTTGATGTCCATACAGAGATAATTGGAGATCATGATGCCGCCGGTTTCCGTCTGCCACCAGTCGTCGTGAAAGGGCAGGCCGAAAGCCTCCTGGCCCCAGACGACCCCTTCGGGATTGAGGGGTTCGCCGACGCTGGCCAGCAGCCGCAGCCGGCTGAAATCATAACCGCGCGCCCGTTCCGTTCCGGCTTTCATCAGCATCCGGATGGCGGTCGGCGCGGTATACCAGACGTTCACCCGCTGCTCCTGGAGAATCCGGTACCAGCGTTCGGCCTCGAATTCCTCTTCGACCATCAAGTTGGTTACTCCGTTGACCAGAGGGGCGATGATTCCATACGAAGTGCCCGTCACCCAGCCGGGATCGGCCGTACACCAGAAGATGTCGTCCGGACGCAGGTCCAGCACCCATTTGCCGGTGAGGTAATGCACCAATACCGCTGCATGCACGTGAACCGCTCCCTTGGGTTTGCCGGTAGTGCCGCTGGTAAAGTGCAGCAGGGCCAGATCCTCGGGGTCGGTGGGTGGAATGGTGAAATCCGCCGCCGCCACCGCGAGTAGTTCGTGAAAATCATGGGTGTCGGGCAGGTCGACACGTTCGCCTTCCTGCCGCACCAGCAGCACCTGCTTCAGATCCGGCAGCGCGCCGCGCAAGGTCGCCAGCTTGCGGCGCTGATACAGGCGCTCGGTGGTGACCAATACCTTACCCTGGCCGATCGCCAGGCGCGCGGCGATCGGCTCCGGACCGAAAGCGGAAAACAGCGGACAGAACACCGCTCCCGCTTTCAGGGCGCCGAGCGCGGCGATATACAACTCCGGGATGCGCTCGGCCAGCACGAATACCTTATCGCCCTTGTCCACTCCCAGGGATTCGAGGACATTGGCGAAGCGGTTGGTGAGTTCCTGCAAGCGGCCATAGCTATAGTCCTGCACACCGCCGTCCTTGCCCAGCCAGCGCAGCGCCACCCGCTCACGGCTTGGACCGAGGGCATGGCGCTCCACGGCTTCATAGGCAATATTCAGACCCTGGTCGTTCGGCAAACCGATGAGTTCCTGCCGTACCTGGTTCCAGGAGAAGCTGGCTCTGGCCTGCTCGTAGTCCGATAGATTGGGACAGGTCTGCTGAGATTCTGGAGATTTCTTGATCGTCTGCCAATACATTGCTTGCTCTTCTTTATCGAGTGTAATGCCGGTTGCGGATCATCCGACAACGCCACGCGCCCGGAGTAACTCACGAATCTGCTCCACCCGACGGCGATTGACGCCCAGATCCCAATACCCCAGCCGCGAGGCCGAGCGCACCGCAATGATTTTGCCCGCCGGTCGCAACTGAAATTCCACATCGTCCACAAAACCGAAGAGCGCGCTGCGGGATTCGGCATGCAGGTAACCGTCGTTTGCAGTGACAACGGTGGTTCGCGGCAGCGCAGCGACGACTTCAAGCAAGACCTGCCATCCTTGTCGCGACGCGACCAGCAGTCGATAGGACTCGACCCGGTGCACCTCATCGGTGGCGTCGCTGCTGACGCAGTTAGGACTTGCCGGACACGGCGGCAGTTTGTCGTCCTGGCCGCCTGAAGCGGTGGATTTGACCGCGGTACAGGCCAGCAGCAGTGATAACGTGCAGATCATGAGCAGACCGCTCCGGTTGGTTGGAAAGGCATAGTATTCCGTCAACTTGGACGTTAAGTGTCTTGACATCGGTTTGTAACCCTCTGGAGCTACGGGAAATGCTGTGTCAAACTGTTAATATGACAGTTCCGATTATGACTTCAGCCTGCCAAAGAGTAGGAGAGACTCATGCTTGCGCCCCAACATCAAGACCTGATCGACCGTATCGTCGATGAGATGCATCGTGCCCGACGGTTGTTGTTCATCACCGGCGCGGGACTTTCCGCGGATTCCGGACTGCCCACCTATCGGGGTATCGGCGGACTCTATAACAGCGGGATGACCGAAGAAAACATGGCCATCGAGGATGCCCTGTCCGGTGAAACCCTGGAAGCCGCTCCGCATATCACCTGGAAATACATCCATCAGATCGAACAGTCCTGCCGGGCAGCCTCATTCAATGAGGCGCACCAGGTCATCGCCGATCTGCAAACCCATTTCGATAACATCTGCGTGCTCACCCAGAACGTGGACGGGTTCCATCGCCAGGCCGGCAGCCGCAATCTTATCGAGATTCACGGCGATATCCACGAGCTGCATTGCACCCGCTGTCAGTATGAAACCTGGGTACCCCATTACGGCGAATTGGACATTCCTCCTTACTGTCCTTCCTGCGGCGCCGTGCTCCGCCCACGGGTGGTGCTGTTCGGCGAGATGCTGCCGATGCATGCGGTGAATCGTCTCTATGAAGAACTGGAACAGGGCTTCGATATGGTGTTCAGCATCGGCACCACCAGTGTCTTTCCCTATATCGCCGGCCCGGTCATGGAAGCCAGCCGGACGGGGGTTCCGACGGTGGAGATCAATCCCGGTCAGACCGCCGTCTCCCGCCTGGTGGATTACAAGCTGTCCATGGGCGCGGCGGACAGTATGCGGGAAATCTGGCGCCATTTTCATCTGCTCTAAGCCCTGGACAGCAGCCGTAGGCCGGAATAAGGCCGCCAGGCCGTTTCCGGCAAGCCTGCGTCTATTGGCCAACCCCCGTCAGATAACGATAGAGCCGGTCGGCGGCCATATCGATCCCCTGGGGCGGCAGCGCCGGTCGGCGCGACTGAGCCAGCAGCGTCTGCACCGGCTCCGCCAGATCGCCGTCGAGCAGCGTCTCTTGCGACAGCAGCAAGGCGTTGCCGTGCACATGCAGCCAATCCACCAGGTAAGGCGTCTCCGGCCAATTATCCCGTTCCACATACAGCACCGGTCTGCCGTTGCAGGCCGCTTCGGCGAAGGCGCCGTAGCCGGGCTTGGTGAGCAGCAGATCGCTGGAGCACAGCAGGTCGATAAACGGGATATCCGCCACCTGCTCCCGGTGCAGGCAATCGGCGCGCTGCAAGTTCCAAGCTTCCGGGATGATCCAATAAAGGCCCGGATGGACCGACCAGCGCGCCATCGGCAAGGGCGTATCGATGCCACCCAGGGTAATCAGTACGAGGATGCCATCCTCCGGCAAGCCGAAACGCCGGTTAAGCTCGCTTCTACGGTCCCGACCCAGGGCGGCGATAGGGCCGATTGCCTGGGTATTGCGTAACTCCGGCATCGGCATGGCGGGGACGGGACGCAGGAACACCGCCGCGCTGTTATAGGCCGCCAGCATGATCTCGCGCCATGACTTTACCTCGGCATCCTCCGGCCAGTAAGACTTAAGGATATCGGCCCAGTTCAAAGAGCATAACGCCACCGCCGGAATCCCCGCCTGGGCGGCGGCGGCCAGCGGCAGATAGGGAATGTTGGCGAACAGTAAATCCGGCGCATGCTCCCTAAGCAGTGCGGTTTGCCGGGCAAAGCAGTGTTCCCAGTCGGCATGAAACGCCCGATAGGCGGCCAGGCTTTCAGCCGTTTTCACCTCCAGGGCGCTCGCCATGATCATGCCAAGGTCGGTGGCTTCGGGAATATGGGTCAGCTCGCCGGCGATACGGGCCTGCAAAACGTCGCCGGACAGAGCGCTCTGAACAGTCAACCGCAATGCCGGCAGGCGTCGGCGCAGGGCGTTGAGCACCGGTGCGGCCTGGGCCAGATGACCGAAGCCATGACCGGACAGGGCGACAAACAAATGGGGAGCGGAGAACATGGGGCGTCTTTACGGGGAACAGGTTACCGTGAAAATCCCCGTAGGTCGGGTTAGACGCGCCCTCCACCGAGCCAGCCGCTAGCAGAGACGTGATGGGCGCGTCGTAACCCGACAGGGGAACCGACTTTTATCCCTGGGGGTGCTTTTTTCCTACAGAGCATGATCAGTTAGAACAGGCGGGGAGTATAAGCGTTTCCGGCTTGGAGTACATCCAGGCACAGTAGGCGCTCCTTATCCTGTCCAGCCTTTGAAAGATTAATCCGGTTGTCGAATTAAATCGGGCGTAACCAGTCGTCCGCTCTCGCGTAGGAGCGAGCTTGCTCGCGAATGCAGCGGTCGCCGGTAAACCGGCGATGTTCGCGAGCAAGCTCGCTCCTACAGGCACCATGAAATTGGAGGTTTAACATGAATATTCAGCGGCGAGCGAAGCGAGTCCGCTGCAATGCAGAGTTAGGATTGATCGGCGGTGTGTCCGAGGCTTTGCGCAAGGGCCAACCCTCGGCAGCATGCTTTTCCTGGCCGACGCGCAGATCGTCGATGATACGATCAATGTCGAAATCGAAGCGGGTGGCATGTTGTTGACGAATGGAGTGAATCTCATCAACAATTTCATCAGTCAATCGCGTCATCGTTCTCTCCGAGCAATTCCTGTGGCGAACAGATAAAGGGGATCAGGTAACCGTGGGCTTCCAGAAAGATGGCTACCCGCTCTTGCAGGATTGGATTGGCGATGTGCTTGAAGTTCCAGGTAATGAGGTAATCCACCCCATGCACAGCAACTTGGAATCAAACACATCTTCTGACATTACATCCAAAGCTACCCGAAGGTCTTTCGCAAGCTGAGGATGCTTTTTGAGCAGGTGCTTGGCTGCCCGTACAAAGGCACTGGACCGGATCAGCATTCGTTTCACGATAGAATCTCTTTCATGAGATCTTCCACCGTGGTTGGTTGGCACCGACCTGCCGCGAACTCTGTCCGCGCCTCCTGAATGTCAGCAGCCAACTGCTTGCGGCCCCGTTCGACTAAGCGGTGCTGCACAATATCCAGAAGTGTCTCTTGTTCTTCCCAGGATAACTTGTCAATCGCTTCCAGAACTTCCCCGAAAGGTATCGTCTGTTCCATGCTTACCTCCACTGCAGGAATCTTTGTAACCCTAACGACCGATGTTGAGGGGATGTAAAGCCAGTATAATGCCAAGCTGTTGCACTTGCGGCAATCAGTAACAGGATGTTCCGTAATCTCATACGATCGTCCCGTTTGAACTGGCCGGTGTAGATCGCCGAGCGCATCAGATGCCCAACTGCTGAAACAGGTCTTCGGCATCCTTGGCATGGAAAACGTCTTCGCCACGCCGAGCCTTACGAATGGTATCGGCGGTCAGTTCGTTAGGGGGTTCGCTCTGCGCAATGTAAAGGCGCATCAGGTCGCGGATGATCTGAGCCGCTGGACGGTGCCGGCTGGCGGCAATGGCCATGAATTGATCGCGCAGTTCTGGCTCCATTTTGATCGACATTTGTACTTCTTTGGACATGCTCGAAGCTCCAGTCTTGTAAGGTGGCACGGCTCACCATTCTAACCGGGGTTCACAGGAAAGCGTGGGCCATGCCCACCTACCCGGCTACCGCGCCCAGTTAATCTTCGGACCTCAACAAACATAGCGCGATTGCCCTGGATGGGCTTGTTATGCCTTTGCTATAATTTACCAATCACATCACGATCCGTCATAGAGGATAGTTCCCATGCCAAAGTCCGTCCGCAAATGTCTGCTGGTTAAGGCCTTGCTGGCAACCGCCATGCTTGGCAGCGCAGCCACCTCCCAGGCCGCTCTAATCGTCGACATCAGCCCCAACGCGGGCACGTCGTTCCGCGTCGGCGGGCCGAACAGCCAGGTCGAGACGATGTCCTGGACGCAGACCAACACTTACACCGGCGTCAACATCTCCGCACTGGTGGGGAGCGTTGACGGCAGCAGCGAAACCGTTTCCGCTTATCTGACGGACGCGGTGGGTCCCGGGGCCGGGTCCCCGCTCGCCACGGCGAACGTTACCGTCCCTAACTTTGCGACCGCAGGGGATATCACCCTGGCCGCTCTGTTCAGCGGCCTGACGCTCAACCCCGGCAGCTATTATCTGACCCTCTTCAACCCGGATACGACAGACAACGTCAACGTCCGGTGGGCCGGGGGCAGTTCCACGACCTTCGGGACCGGTGTGTCCGCCAACGGCGAGATCTTCGCGAACACAACCAACGGCGTCCCGAACACCACGAACCCCTGGAAGTCCACTTTCGTGACGAGTACCCTCTACGACAACGGGTTCACCGTCACTGGCACAGCCGTCCCGGAACCGGGCACGCTTTCGCTGGCCTTGGCCTCCCTCGTCGCCCTCGGCATCGCATCCCGGTCCCGGCATTCCGGTCCCGGCATTGCGTCCCGGAACGAGCTGATCGGCTGACCGGGAAGGGCGGGGAAGCTGGGGATTGAGTCCTGGCCGTCACGGCTCCGGGGTGGATGGCCGCGAATGTGATCAACCCGCCGAAGGTGATGCGCCTTCAACCGAGGCAATAGGGAACGGGAGGAGGCGCCCTGCGCCGCACCGCGTAACATTGGACAGAATGAGTCAAAGTGTCTCATGTCTATCGGCGCACCCCTTAATTTTCAAGGCGTTAAGCCCGCCCCAAACACTCCAACAGTAGACAAAACGATGAACAACCATCACCACGCTCGACACCTACACCTGCCAAGCCTGTTACAGCGGACAACCGATCAGCTTTGATCTATCGGTTGTTCCAGCACCAGCAGCCCGTGTAGGGCACATTAGCGCAGCATAATGCGTCGCATGAGGCGGGTGAGCGGAAACTATTCGGCGGAATACGGCTTGGTGGCCTATTCCGCTCTACGCGAGCTGCCAATCCTCGCTATTGTTGCCTCCTATCGCCGCCTTTTCCTCGGGAGTCAACCGATACAAGTCGGATACCGCATGATTGCATGCCTCTAGGTTTCCCACCTTGGCTGCGTCTACGAGAGCTTTTTGGATAGTCTTGGGAACATCCTGCCAGCGGGGGAGCCTGATTCGCCGCAGATATTGAGCCTGGAAACGAAGATAACCTCCACGCATCCGGGTCGAGTAGATCGATACGAAGAGCTTTGCAATGCCTGATCGGAGCACTGCTTGCAGGGCTATTACATCCCATTCCTCGGAGGTAATGAAATACAGATTATGATGTGGGTAAAAGTGACCGTCTTCGTAAACGATATGGGCTTCGCCTTTGATATCGGGGATGAGTAACTTGGGGCGATATACCAGATCCGGATAGATTCGGTCGATGGTCCGATACCAAGCCATCGGATTTTTCTTTGCACAGTTCCGCTGGCGAATCATGTCGGCATGTTCCTTCAAGTAGCGTGCGAGCTTCGGGTAAGCCGAGAGTTCAACCAGAGAGCCATCATTGTGGAACGGGTTAATTACTCCAAGACCCTGCCATTGCACAGTTCCATCCACGATATCCCTGGTCATGACCAGCGGCAACTTACGATCCTCTTCTACATCCAAGCTATTGAATGGGCCTATAAACACTTTATCGGCTCCGGTGGCGACCCCGATTCCGACCCTGCAACCGGCATCCTCCAAAACGGGGTAATCCTTTTCAAGACGCCGCACTACGGCCAACTGATCGAAGGATTGCAGTATCCAGGGTTCGTTACCCTTGGCGATGCCGGTCACTTCTACAACACTGCTTCCCTGCGGAATAGCGCTGGCGCGCAGAGTCTGAGCGAGTTTCGCCAGCGTGTTGCGGTCAATCTGAGGGCGGTGTGCAATCCGCGTGGGTCCTGATTTACCACGCTTGATGACGGTGATAGCGGGATACGCCATCACTTCGGAGTGGAATGCGGGCGTGCCCACCATATCGACGTAGTAGGCCAAATGATAACGGTCTGCAATCATTTCCCGGAGTGGTGAGCCGTACTTATTCTTCATCCACCGGTCCGCGCAAATAAACCCCAATAGGCCTTCCGGCTCAAGGCTGAGCAGACAGCGTTCGATGAAGGGGACATACAAATCCGCCCGATCATAAATTGTGCTGTAGCGTGCCCGGTACTCGGCCATGAGAATATCAGGGATAAGCTCCTGCCGCACATAGGGCGGGTTTCCCACCGCATGCGTAAATGTCTCCGGTAACTCCACCAAGAGGAAATCCCCCTCGATAATCCATGCATCAAGAAGAAGATGGGCGTCATCCTCGGATACGCCATGCGCCCGGAGCAGGGCCAGGAGCCTGGCGCGGGTATTTTTGATACTTTCCTGATGCAACTCGACAGCCCGGATCGAGGAGCCGAGTTGGACGATGCTGTTGGACCGATCCAGAGAGTTCGCCTGATAGGCGGTCAACAACCGCTCCACGACGGGCAATAAAAAGTCTCCATCCCCGAAGGATGGTTCCAGGATATGAAACTCATACAAAGGCCGATCGGTGGTGTATCCGACGAGATCCAGAATGAACTCGACAATCTCGCTTCGGGTAAACACCGCGCCGCGCTCTTCCACGCTCCTGTTGGCGGAGTGCTTGCCAGCCTCTGAAAAATCCAGCAGGGGCAACGACAATTGCTTCACTTTTTTCGACCTGATATTCAGTTTGATAAGGGCTGGCCGCGCGATCTCCAGCAGTCTGTCCGCTACTACGGTTAAGCTTCCAGCATCCAAAAATCTTATAATTGCATCCTATCAATCGAACCGAATCTGGAACAGCCATGCGTAAGATCAAACTCACTCTCGGAGCGGTAGAACTGACCGCGGAACTCCTGGATACCCCCACGGCGGATGCGATCTACCATCATCTGCCGTTGCACTCCAGGGCGCATACCTGGGGCGAGGAAGTGTATTTTCCGGTTCCCGTCCAGGTCGAACTGGAAGCCGATGCCCGCGATGTCGTTCAACCGGGTGAACTGGCTTTCTGGGTCGAGGGACACGCCATCGCCATCGGTTTCGGTCGCACCCCGATTTCACGGGGAGACGAGATTCGGCTGGCGGCCCGGACCAATATCTGGGCGCGGACCAGGGATGATGTCAAACAACTGAGCCGCGTCAGAGATGGCGATCCCATTACGGTTGAGAACATTATCGATTGATGCTCGCGGGAGAGTACCGATGGATCTGTTTGTCAGACAACGCTTTTCACCGCCGCTCGATAAGGCGGTCGTGGCCGCTGACTGGCGCCGGCGGGGTTATTCCTGTGATGGGTTCAGCGACCCGCCCGGACGGGAATGGCGGGATTTCGTCCATAGCACCAATGAACTGGTGACGGTGGTGGAGGGCCGCCTGGAACTGACCGTCACCGGTTCCACCTATCGGGTGGAGCCGGGCGATGAGGTCTTTATTCCACGCGGCGCCGTGCATTCGGTCAAAAACAGCCATACCGGCACCACCCGCTGGCTGTATGGCTATGGTTGAGGTTGGCAGGCCGGCTGGAAGCCGGCCCCACAGTTTTAAGGCAATAAGGCGACCGTCTCCAGGCCGGTGGTTTCCGGCAGATCGAACATCAGGTTCATGTTCTGCACCGCCTGTCCGGCGGCCCCCTTGACCAGATTGTCGATCACCGAGAGCACCACGACCGTATCGCCGTTTTGGGGACGGTGCACGGCCAGGCGGCAGACATTGGCGCCACGGACGCTGCGGGTCTCCGGGTGAGAACCGGCGGGCAGCACGTCCACGAAAGGCTCGTTGGCGTAGCGCATCTCGAACAGGGTTTGCAGGTCCACCCGGATATCCTTCAGTACGGCGTACAGGGTGGCGTGGATGCCGCGGATCATCGGCGTCAGATGGGGCACGAAAGTCAGTCCCACCTCCTGCCGGGCTACGGTCGCCAGACCCTGGCGGATTTCCGGCAGGTGGCGATGTTTGGGGACGTTATACGCCTTGAAGTTATCGCCCGCTTCGCACAGCAGTATTCCCACTTCCGCCTTGCGCCCTGCCCCGCTGACGCCGGATTTGGCGTCGGCGATCAAATGGCGGATATCGACCAGATCGGCTTCGAGCAAAGGGAGAAAGCCCAGTTGCACCGCCGTCGGATAACAGCCGGGATTGGCCACCAGCCGGGCGGCGCGGATCGCCTCACGGTTGACTTCCGGCAGGCCGTAAACGGCTTCCTGCAACAGTTCCGGACAGGCGTGCGGCATGCCGTACCATTTTTCCCATTCCTCGGCGCGACGCAGACGAAAATCGGCGGCCAGATCGATGACCTTCGCCCCGGCTTCCAGCAACGCCGGAGCCATCTGCATGGCGGCGCCGTTAGGGGTGGCGAAAAACACCACATCGCAGGCTCGCAAAGTCGCTTCATCCGGCGCGACGAATGCGAGATCCACGTGACCGCGCAGGTTGGGAAACAATTGACTGACGGCAATACCCTGTTCGGAGCGCGAGGTGATCGCCGTCAGTTCGACCTGCGGATGCCCCGCCAGCAACCGCAACAGTTCCACCCCGGTGTAACCCGTTCCGCCCACGATGCCCGCTTTGATCATTGGTTTCACCTTAAGCTTTACACTTTGTTGACGTAGAGATTACATGGCTTGGCTGTCAGCCGCCAGGGGGTGGCAGTGGCGTTACGCCTCGACAGCGCTTGGAAGTAATCAGTTATAATCTTACCAATGTAGGACTGTTGCCGGCTTTGAAGCGGCGTCCCGAGGTCCATTATGCCAGTGCGTTTTGCCATGCTGACTCCACCCGCTCTGACTCCCCGGCTGCGCCGGGGAGCGACCATCCTGGTCGCCGCCGCCGGCCTGCTCACCGTGCTGGCGGTTTTCCAGTTCATGAGTAACCCCTATACCCCGGCGGGTTACGTCGGTTATATCACCCGCGGCGCCCTGGTCGGTAAAGCCAAGTATGTGGGACTGCAAACCGGACCTACCAGCACGGGTCTGGGCTGGTTGTTGCGGGTTACCAATGTGTCGATTACGCCCTACACCTATGGCGAGGAGTTTCTGGGCCAGAACTCGGTCCTGTCGCAGGATAATCTGAACGTCGGTTTTCGGATCCATATCGTCTGGCGGGTCAGGCCGGACCGGGTGCAGGCTTTCGTCGAACGCTACTCCACCTTGGGACAGGGAGAGAATCCCGAGCAGATCGTGCGCGTGGCGTATCAGAATTACTTGCAGGAACCCTTGCGCACTGCCGCCCGCAATGCCGTCCAGCAGTTGAAAGGCATGGATATCAAGGACAAAATCAGCGATATCGGACGCAGTATTCAAGAGCAGTTGGCGGCATTGGTAAAAGACACCCCGTTCGATATTATCAGCGTGGTCGTCGGCAATATTCAGTATCCGCCGGAGGTGGCCGATGCGGTGGCCAAAAAACTGGCGGCTACGCAGAATCTGGAGCGCACCGATACGGAGATCAAAATCGCCCAAAAGGAGGCCGAGAAACGGGTGGCCGAAGCCCGTGGCATCGCCGAAGCCATGACGATCATCAATCAACAGTTGACGCCGTCGTATCTCCAGTACGAGGCCATCAAGGCGCAACTGGCCATGGCCAACTCCCAGAATCACACTATTATTTATGTGCCCGTAGGCGCCATGGGAGTCCCGTTGGTGGGCGATATTATGGGTTCGACTGCGGCGACACCACCGGCGGTTTCTCCTATACCGGCAACCACTCCGAAGACGGGACAGTAGTGGCAGCGGAGAGCTGAAAGTGGTTCGTGATGACGATGCTCGACCGCAACACCCTGCTGTGCCAATCGCGTCTTGTAGAAACGGGCCAGTTCCGGGGGAATACCTGATATGTCATGATATCCATGGGTTGGATAACTTGTGCTGGGGGATGTTATACAGCTAGCAAAGGCTAGCAAGATCAAGTAATTCTTTTCAAGGACAACGGGTTGTGGTAGGTTATATGGAAACCATAGAATCATTTGTTAGGCGCGGGTATTACTCGTCGAGAAATTGAGAATGAAGCCTTTTGTAATAACTCTAGTGTTGAGTATTGGTGTCTCTCTATGTGCCTGCGCACAGAACCCACAGGGATCGTCTGAAGAATATCGTCGCAATTTCGTCACTACAATGATGAACGAAGCGAAACAAGGAAAGGCTGATGCGCAATGCTTCCTGGGGATTATGTATCAAAAAGAAATTGGTGTTGCCAAGAATGAGAGTGAAGCCGCGAGTTGGTATCGCAAAGCTGTAGAACAAGGAAATGTCAGCGCAGCCTCTGTGTTAGGTCTCATGTACGCTGATGGCCTCGGCGTTCCGCATAGCGAAGAACAGGCGCTCGCCTGGTTTCGTAAAGGAGCACAGTCTGCGCTGCGAGAATTCTCAAAGCAGCCATTTCATTTTGCCGGTGGTTACGAGGGTGCAATTAAGGCAGCCGAGAGTGGCAATGCACTTGCGAAAACGACTGTAGGCAAGATGTACCTTACCGGTTCTGGAGTTGCGCAGAACGATGCTGAGGCAGTCCGCTGGCTCACTGAAGGAACAAAGGGGTTTGCTGCTGCAGGGGCACAGCAAGCACTAGGACTCTTGTACGAGGAAGGGCGTGGAGGTCTCCCCAAGGATAAAGCAGAGGCGATACGCCTCTATCGGAAGGCGGCACAACAGACGGCTGCCACCCTGGAATCTACGGTAGGGATGTTTTACCAATTCGGCCCAGTCTGAAAGAACAGCCGGGTAGGTCGGGCACAGGGCGTGCCCGACAAGCAAGCGTAGCCCGAATGAAGCTTCGCGGAATCCGGGAAATCGCCAAACAGCTTGAGGTTTGCCGATAACGCAAAAATCGGCGCAATGAGGAATCAATGCCAAGCATCAAGAATATTCCCGGCCCTTATTGATTCTTCTTTTACAGCTTCGATTGCGGCGAGCCGAAACATGTCCATGTGCAACGGGATAAACTGATTTGCAAATTTTGGCTGGAGCCGATTTATCTCGGCAAGAATAGCGGCTTTTCGCCAAAGGAACTCAACGTCATTCGGAAACTCATCGAAACCCATTTACCGAGCATATTGGAGGCTTGGCATGAACACTGTGGTTAACGTCGTAGAACCTCGTCTGTTGAATGCTGAAATTACCGAAGATGAGATTATTGCTCATCTCATCGATGGGCGCACAATCAGTGTTCCGCTGATCTGGTCATGGCGTTTGTCGGAAGCCGCCGAAGAGCAGCGACAGAATTTTGAAATTCTCGGCGATGGTCAGGGCATCCACTGGCCCGATATAGACGAAGACATTAGCGTGGAAGGCATGTTGCATGGTTCGCCGGCGCGTCGTCTGCACAGGCAAGCAGCCTAACAATCGCATCAACTAGGACTGCCAACTACGCTGCGCTTCGTTGGCAGCCGGTTATGCGGCACGTCAGCCGTCATACCCGGTGCTACTACGTGCGGTGTTGCGCGACACGCAAGACAGGAATTCCTCGAAGGAGTCTACGCAGTTGTTGTCAAAAAACGACGCCAAGTACCTCGAAGTGATCTTGGACCCGATCCGGGTGTGTGCGAAGTACAAACCCAAGTTCGGCCAAGGGGCGGGTGCCGGTCTCACGCTTGAGCAGTTTCAAGGTCTGTACCAAAAGGATCCGTTCTATAGCTGGTTCGGCCTCGACAACCCGCTAATGTACGCTGCCCACAGGGCCGCTGGAGGGATGACGAGCATCTATCGCCAGATCGGCATTGGCTGCGAGCGCGTCTTTCGGCATGTTCTCCAAGACTCACTCGGGTTGTCATCCGAAGCCGTCACTTGGTCCTATGAAGTGACAGGCACGAATGGCAAGAAGCGCACGCTTTACCTCGACGGCCGCGTTCCACTTGCCGAGATCCCGAATAAGCAAGCCCGCAAGCGCTTCCATGATTGGATGAAGGAATCAGCCGATACCGTCGGCGTCGAAGCCAACGTCTTCGCCGCCCTTACAGGAACCATCTTCGAGGTCCGCCAGGGTTACAAGAGTAAGGACTCGAAACGCCAGAATGCGGATATCGCCAATGCTGCGACCGCTTACATTAAGAGCTATCTACCTTGCGCGGTCATTCTCTCCGCGCAAATCGACTCCGATATCCTGGTCCGATACCGCGCCGAGAAGTGGTCGGTGCTCACCGGCTTGGTCGGACTAAATGATCCGCTCCGCTCGACTTACGACTTCACGCGCGAGATCGTAGGCTACGACCTCGCGGGATTCTTCGAGCGCAACCGGCAGACCCTCCGCGATGAGATCGACAAGGTTCTTCAGTCCCTGCTGACACCGGAGGCCAGATGACACACCTTGCCTTCGATCAGCTCCGGCAACGCGCGGACTATACTCACAAGTACAATCTAACAACCGGGCGGCATGGCTGGCTTCGCCTCACGCCGGCCTACTCGGTGAAAATCGTTGAAGAACTGATGGACCGTACCCACGGCCATCTGCGCGTTTTCGATCCCTTTTGCGGTACTGCCACCACGGCGCTGAGCGCTGCTTATCACGGGCATGATGCCGCAACCACGGACATCAACGCATTTCTTGTCTGGCTCGGTCAGACGAAGACCGCCCACTATTCAGCCGACACCGTCATGCAGACGCGAAACGCGGGCGTGGAAGTACTCGCGTTGGTCAAGGCGCAGATTGTCGAGCCAGCGTTGCCGCCGCCGATCCACAACATTGAGCGATGGTGGCTGCCTGCCGCCCTCACCTTCCTCTGCCGGCTACAGGCCGCGATCGACAAAACCGTTCCACCAGGAACCGGTGAGGGGAAGCTTTTGCGCATTGCGTTCTGCCGCACGCTGATCGCATGCTCGAACGCGGCCTTTAACCATCAATCTATGTCCTTCAAGGATAACCCGCAGCCCGAGCTCGATATAGGAACGGATTACGCCGGCCTCTTCCACGAGAACGTCGCCTTCGTTCTCAAGGGGGCCCTCGAAAATCCGACAGGGGAGGCGAAGGTTATCCTGCATGATGCGCGAAAGCTCTCGAAGCTCACAACCGAGCCATTCGATCTGGTTGTAACCTCGCCCCCTTACGCCAACCGGATGTCTTACATTCGCGAACTGCGCCCGTATATGTACTGGCTGCGCTTCCTCGTGAACGGGCGCGACGCCGGGGAACTCGACTGGCTCGCGATTGGTGGGACCTGGGGCGTCGCGACGAGTCGCCTTAACGACTGGAAGCCCGAGGAGAACGCTTACACATCCCAGGAATTGGAGGCAACGCTTGCCCGTGTTGCGAGCCCCAAGAACGCGAACGGTGCCCTACTCGCCGCCTATATCCGAAAGTATTGCGTCGATATGGCGCAGCACTTCGCGGAACTGCGAGCTATCCTCGCGCCGCGGGCCCGGCTTCACTACATCGTCGGCAACTCGACCTTCTACGGTGAGCTTTTGTCAGTCGAGAAGATATATGTCCACATCATGGCCGAGATGGGCTTTACCGACATCGAGATCAGGCCCATTCGCAAGCGCAACTCAAAGAAAGAACTGATCGAGTTTGATGTTTCGGCAAGGTGGCAGTAACGGCTAACAAATCGCTCCATTAGCACGGTACGGTTAGCCGCCGCCCGCTCGATCAGCCCGGTCACGCGCTCCACGTCTTCGCGGCCCATCCCCTGGGTCGGTTCATCGAGCAGCCAGCGTAGCCCGGATGGAGCGGAGCTTGCGAAGCGCAATCCGGGTTCCACTCTCGAATCCCGGATTCCGGCCTCTGGCCTACATCCGGGCTACCACTGAAATGGCTGCAAGTGAAGCCAGGTAGTGGGAAAATAGAGGACAAACCAAGTTTTGAGTAACGATCTGGCTATCTAGCCTAACGAGGGCAGGGAGCCGATGCGGTAAACCGCGTGGCTCATGCCCAGCGTTAGGGCCAAGCTTCACTCTCAATGATTGCTGATGAGGTGATATCGAGATGGTGAAAAGCAAGTATATTTATTGGAAAGACGACGACATGTGGTTGGGACACCTCGAAGAATTTCCAGACTACTGGACACAGGGAGAAACGGAGGAGGAATTGAAGGAGAATTTAATCGACATTTATAAAGAACTGACAAGCGGAAGCATTCCCAACGTTCGCAGAGTTGCTGAGCTCGAGATATCGTGAAGAGGGTAGTGTTTTAAAGTTGGATATCGTATATTTGAGCGCGCATCAAACGGTTGGCTCGACAGACAATTTACTTCTCCAAACTGGACAAAATGCATGATATCGTCATTGGCCTATTTAGTGCCTGACCGAAAACTACAAAACCCGGTTACCCCCTGTAGGAGCGAGCTTGCTCGCGAAAGGGACGTGCAGCGGCAATTTAGCTGGATTCGCGAGCAAGCTCGCTCCTACAGGGTGCTAAACAGAGGTTTTCGGTCAGACACTAATTAGCGAGATTGGCGATAAATCGTGCCACGATGACCGACGCTCAATACCAGAACAACCAAGCGCTTATCCTCGATACGGCATACCATGCGATAAGCGCCAACCCGATAACGCCACAAGCCCTGCAATTCATGCTTCAGGGGTTTACCAAACCTCTGCGGATCCTCATCGGTAGCGATACGCTCTCTAAAAAATCGCAGAATCTCTCGCTGGGCCTGGTGATCAAGTTGGCGCAACTCCCGCCTCGCGCGATCATCCCATTCAATCGTCCAGGTCAAGTCCCTGCTCCAGTTCATCCTGGGTCCAACGCTTGGCCGGATGCTGCAAGCGCTCAACGGCTAGATAGGTATCTTCCAAATCCTCTAGATGCTCCAGGATAGCCTCACGAGCATAATAAGCCTTGGTTCGTCCGGTAAGCTTGGCCAAACGCTCAAGGCGTTGTTCAATTTCAGGGGGTAGATGAATTGCCAACATGCGTATGTCCCGATCTTTGCTATACATTTCATAATAACAATAGCGCGTAGGTTGGGGTTCGTTCCTCACCCCAACCTACGCGCTCACCCCAACCTACGCGCTGGCTAGTTAGCCTGCATGGGATACTTTTGCCGAAGCCTCTGGATGTCGGTTCGTGAGTACTGCTTGAGAAGTTCCAAGCGCTCTTCGTCAGTCCGGCCCTCACCACGCGACCAGCCTTTCGGTAGTCCGAACTCGGCCTCGATATCCTCGATCGAGTGCCCGTCACGCAAGAGCGAGGCTAAGGTGACGTCATGGGAAAGGTCGAGGAATGACCAGAACTTGGAAAACGCCTCCCCAGCGATGTCTACCAGTGAGGACATGTATCGTGTGGCGCCCGCGACAGCATTTCGCTCAGGAACCTTCTCGCCATAGAGAAAGAATTCAGACGTGCCCAACATGCTGCGCTGCAGCAGGCCAAGCGGGTTGAGGCCAACGTGCACACTCGTGTTGCGGGCGCAGAGAAAATACTTGGCGAGAGGATCGTTCGTGAGCTCTGCCCTTCTTCCCGCGTACCATTCCGAGAAACCAGGTGCTCTTTTCAGGCAAGCCTGTATCGCGTAGGTCACCGAGCGCGTCGCCGACACGAATGCGCTGAAGTAGAAGCGTGCATCGTCGAGAGCGAGAGACGTGCGTAGCTTGTCGAGGAAGAAATCGGCTTCCCGCAACTTGCCGTCAATCAACCAGAACGGTTTTCGCATGCTCAGTGTGATGAGTGCCAGCTAACATGAAATAGACACCCGAAATGGCGCCACAAATTACCCCAGATGTGGTGTCTATCCCGGCCAAGGCGTCAAAAGTAGTTATTTTGACTATGATTCAGCTTGGTAAAGACACACTCTGTGAAAAAGGTTTATACGCCTTCCGGTTATGGTTGACAAGCCCCTTCTGCTCGATCAAGTCCGCGAGAAAATCCGGCTACAGCACTACCGTATTCATACGAGCAGACATACCAGGCTTAATCCGGCGGAGCGCGATGCAAATGATGATGAACGTGCATTTCGCCGTGGGCGTGGCCATGGCGATGCGCATGAATCAGGCCGGTTTGGCGCAGCAGCGGTTCATCGTACAGAATCGTCGCGGGTTGTCCTTGTGCGACGATACGGCCGTTTTGCATGACCAGACAGTGATCGGCGATATCCTCGACGCTGTCCAGATCGTGGGTGGCCACGATCACTGTCTTGACGCCGCCGCCCCAACCGATCATGAATTCGATCAACTGGCTCTGACTCTGGGGATCGAGCGCGGCGGTCGGTTCGTCCAGCAACAAGACTTCAGGATCGAGGATCAGCACCGAGGCCAGCGCCACCCGTTTTTTCTCGCCGCCCGATAGACGGTGCGGCGGTCGGTCTTTCAACTGGGCGATGCCCAGCAGTTCCAGTGTTTCGGTGACTTGGCGGCGAATCCGCTCGCCGGGCCAGCGCAGTTGTAAGGGTCCGAAAGCGACCTCGTCGAAGACCGTGGGGTTGAACAGTTGCACTTCCGGATTCTGGAAGATCATCCCGACCCGGCGGCGGAAAGCGAAGGCGAAGGCTTCGTCTTGCAGCCGTTCCTCGGTCAGCGGCTCGCCGAAGGCGGAAACCTGACCCGCCTGGGGAAAATACAGGGCATCGAGCACGCGCAGCAGGGTGGATTTGCCCGAGCCATTGGCGCCTAACAGGGCAATGCGCTGACCCTGCCCGATCGTCAGCGACAGGCCATCGAGCGCGGCCACGCGCTGGTAGCTGTACTTGATATTACAGACATCGAAGACCGGTTCAGCCATCGCTATCGACCTGAACGATCAAGAGCCGAAGCGGAAAACGGCTGTCACCAGGACTATGACGACGCCGATTGCCACCCAATCGGGCCAGCGCAGCCGAAACTCGTCGAGCGTAAAGTGTTCGCCGCGATAACCACGGGATTGCATGGCCAGGAATACCTCGTTGGCCAGATAGATGCTCTTGCTCAATAACACTCCGGCGCTGGCGGCGATCAGGCGGCGGCGTTCGGCGCCTGTCAGGGTTCCGACCAGCCGGCTCTCACGGGCTTCGAACATATCATGAGCGGTTTGCAGCAGCAGGAAGAGATAGCGGTGGGTCATCCCCAGAATAATAACCAGTACCGCCGGTACGCCCAATACCCGTAGCGCCTTGAGCACATGCGTCCAGGGCGTGCTCAGGATCAGCAGCGCCGCCAGGGTTGCCGTCGTCTCCGCGCGGCTCAGCAGCAGGGCGGCGCTTTCCAATCCCTGGCGGGTGACCGGCCAGTCCAGCAATGGCAGCCGATACAATACCTCTCCAGGGACAAGGCAGAGCGCCGGCAGCGCGATAGCCCCCGTAAACAGCACTACGCTGGTCCATACCCCGGCCGCCAACATGCGGATCGAAATAGACGACAGGCATGCCAGGACGACGGCGCTCATGAACAGACCCAGGATCACCGGCAGATGCCGCGCCAGGACGGCGGCGCAGATCAGGGTCAGCGTTCCCACCACCTTGATGCGCGGGTCGAGACGCTGCAACAGACCCGCGGTCTGCGCCATTCGCTCGGCGTAAAAGGCATGCTCCAGCACCGCCAGCAAATCGGCCACCAAGCGCTCGACAAAGCCGCCGCGCCGGCGGGCGTGAGTGTGGCCGATAAAGGATTGCTCCGACATGCGCGGTACTACGAACGCCGGTCGCGCTTTAACCTGCCGTCGTCGCGGCGGGGCCGCGCATTTTATCCCCCAGCCAGCCAACCCCCAGGAAGATAAGAATGATCAGGCCGGCGCCCACCATGGCCGACAGGATATAGCCGACAGCGGGGCTGCGGATAAACGCCGGCGCATAATCCGGCAGCGGCGCCGTCCACAGCGAGGCCAGTCGTTCCAGTCCCGCCGGCGTCTGTTCGGGCGGCGCCTGATTGCCCGACGCCGCCGCGATCTCCTGACGCATCTCGGGATTGGCGAAATCCTCGGTGCTCCACTCGCCCCAGGCGACGCCGGCGGCTAACAAGCCCAACGGCGTCAAAATCATCAACACCGCCACCGCGCCCCAGAGCGTCCGCGTGCTCAGCCAGCCGCCTCTCGATACCACCGCTTGCACGGCGGCTGCATCAGGTTCGGGCGCACCGGGAGCCGTCAGCCGTAACAGCGTCGGCTCGGTCCGCTGGAGGTAAGCCACCAGGCCGCCACTGATAATCGCCTCGGCCAGCCCGGCGAACCCCAGATGGCCAATCATCATGGCCGGGATAGCAATATTCAACGGATAGGGCGCATAGAGCGGGGTTCCCGCCGCATCGTGAAACAAGATCGGTTGAATGCCGAACTCGATGGCGGCAAGCAGGGCGGCGATGTTGATAGCGACATAACCTGCCACCGCCGCGGCGATCACGCGCTTGGAGGAGTCGATCGCCGACCGGCCGGAGACCAGACGATAGACGCTGTATGCCACCAGCGAACCGACGATGGCCATGTTGAAACAATTGGCGCCCAACGTGGTGATGCCGCCATCTCCAAAGAAGATGGCCTGGATCAACAGCGCAATCGAAATTGCCAGCATCGCCGCCCACGGTCCCAGCACCACCGCCGCGATGCCCATGCCCACGGCATGGCCGGTGGTGCCGCCCGGCAGCGGCAGGTTGAACATCATGATCACGAACGAGAAGGCGGAGAACACCGCCAGCAAGGGCACCAGCCGGGTGTTCAACAGCCGTTTGACGCGCCATAACGCCACCGTCCAGAACGGCACGGCGGCGGTGTATGTCACCGCACAGGTGGACAGACTTAAATAGCCATCGGGAATATGCATAAGGTCGATTTCTCCTGGTGGTCATCTTGAGAAAGCCCGCCGCAAAGGGTAATTGCGAAGAACATTGTTATTGGGGCAGCGGGTATTATGCGACTGGCTCTTAACGCTGTCACTAACCTGCTATTGCACCCTAAGCCGCCTGGACGCCGAATTGCAATTCGGCCAGACGGGTATACAAACCGCCCTGCTTCACCAATTCCTCGTGAGTGCCGGTGGCGACCACCCGCCCCTGTTCCATCACCACGATTCGATCCACCTTGAGGATGGTGGCCAGACGATGCGCGATGACCAGGGTGGTGCGGTTCTGCATCAAATGATCCAGGGCTTGCTGTACCAGGCGTTCGCTTTCCGCATCCAGCGAGCTGGTCGCCTCGTCCAGCAGCATCACCGGCGAATCCTTGAGAATCGCCCGGGCGATGGCGATCCGCTGCTGCTGGCCGCCCGACAGCCGGACGCCCCGCTCGCCCAGAAAGGTATGGTAACCTTCCGGCTGACGTTCCAGGAATTCATCGGCCAGCGCCGCCTGCGCCGCCGCTTTCACCTCCGCTTCGCCGGCGTCGGGGCGGCCATAGGCGATATTACTCATGGCGTCCTCCGCGAAAATGACCGTATGTTGCGGCACGATGCCGATCTGGCGGCGTAAATCCTGGGGCCGAAGCTGGGCGATATCGACCCCCTCCAGAAAAATATGCCCTTGCCGGGGATCGTAAAAGCGCAACAGCAACTGGAACACCGTACTCTTGCCGGCGCCCGACGGACCGACCAGAGCCACGGTTTCGCCAGGCCGGACTTCCAGCGAAAAGCCATCCAAGGCGGCATGGTCGGGCCGCGACGGGTAATGGAACGTCACTCTATCGAAGCGAATGGCGCCGCGTACCGGCTGCGGCAGCGTCCGGGGCCGGGCCGGGGCGGTGATGGTCGATTGGGCGGCCAGTAATTCCTGCAGGCGTTCCGCGGCGCCGGCGGCCTGTTGCAGTTCGCCCCAGACCTCGCTCAAGCCGCCGACGGCGCCGGCGAGCAGCACCGCGTACAGGACGAACTGACTCAATTGACCCGCCGACAGTCGGTCGTCCAGCACCGCATGCGCGCCCAGCCAAAGCACCATCACGATGGCGCCGAACACCAGCAGGATCACCAGCGCGGTCAACACCGCCCGCACGCCGATCCGTTGCAATGCGGTGTTATAGGCGACCTCCACGGCTTGGGCAAAGCGCCGGGCTTCCAGGTTTTCATGGGTGAACGCTTGCACCACTTGCACCGCGTTCAGGGTCTCCCCGGCGACGGCGCTGGTATCCGCCAGCGTATCCTGGCTGGCCCGTGACAGCCGGCGGACACGACGTCCGAATAAAATAATCGGCAGGACGACGACCGGCACTCCGACGATGATAAAACCGGTCAGGCGCGGACTGGTCACCGTCAGCATGGTAAAACCACCAAGCAACAGGAACAGATTGCGCAGGGCCAGGGAAGCGCTGGCGCCGATCACCGACTGGATCAGGGTGGTATCGGTGGTCAGCCGGGAAAGTACCTCTCCGGTCCGGGTGGTCTCGAAAAAACCGGGGCTCATGCCGATGACATGGGCGTAAACCTGGGCGCGGATATCGGCCACCACCCGCTCGCCCAGGCGGGCGACGAAGTAATAGCGGGCCGCCGTGGCCAGGGCCAGCAGGCACGCCACCGCGAACAGCTTGAGAAAATATTGATTGATATGCGCGGCATTTTCTCTGGCGAAACCCAGATCGATCATCGAGCGCACCGCCAGGGGCAGGATCAACGTGGCGGTCGCCGCCACGGCCAGAGCCGCCAGCGCCGCCGCCAGAATGCGCCAATAGGGGCTGACAAAAGGAATCAGGTCGCGCAGGGGGCGCAGGCCGCCTCGGGATTGTTGGATTGCTGTCACGGATTTACCATCCTATGTTGCTTACTCGACTTTGGCCATCCTGAAGGGTGCTAAGCCGTCGCTGCCAGTTGATCGAGCACGGCTTCCCAGGTGGCCTTCGGAAATAGGATACACTCGTTGGCGTCTGTCGAGGTGCTGAAATACTGATGGGCCCATAAGGTCCGCCGCACGAAGGCTAAGACATCGGAAAACGTGGCCTCTGCCTTGGGCATACCAGGCGGTGGTACGGGGCCGCCAGCGTCGCCCCGGCGGCCGTCAAGCGATGGGCCATGACGCAGACCAACGAGAACAGCCCGAACAGGACCGGCGTGGTGGGGGCGATGGCGTTGTCGGACCACTGCCGCTGCGTTTCCACGCCCAGATGAGTGGTATGCGCCCAGCCGGAAACTGTCAAAGTTTCCTTCCTGGTCTATGGCCCGATACAGATAACACGGTAACACCCGGGCACTGGCAACAGGCGGCGCCGTTGTGAAATAATAGCCGACAGCCGATCGTGGTAAACGAGGTTCGAGGCAATGAGAGCAAAGGTAGCGAAGCTGTTGAAGCGCACCGCGATCGTGGTCGCCGTGAGCGTGCTGACCCTGCTCGCGATACGCGTCTACGACTCGCAACGTGGCCCTCCGCTGGAACTCTGGCACACCTACGTCCCGTACGATTTGACGGCCGAAGAGATCGGCAACGCGGATTGGGCGGAGTACGTGTCGGCCGAGAACGCGCTGTTCGATGCAGTCCGGGCCGAGGTGACCGAAAAGCTCCCTCCGGAAGCGCGCAATCCCGCCAATCGCTACTTCGCCGGCAGCCCGATTTATCCCGGTCATTTCAAGCAGGATTGGAACCGCTCCTACATCCTCGAGCCCGAGGGACCGCCCGTCGGTGCGGTCGTCCTCCTGCATGGGCTGACGGATTCACCGTACAGCCTGCGCCACATCGCGCGGCGCTACCGGGAGCATGGTTACGTCTCGGTCGCGATCCGCCTGCCCGGTCACGGTACGGTGCCGTCCGGCCTGACCCACGTCGCATGGGAAGACTGGTCCGCGGCGACGCGTCTGGCGGTCAGGGAAGCGCGGCGACGGATCGGGCCGTCGCGGCCGCTGCACGTGATCGGGTTTTCCAACGGCGGGGCGCTGGCCATGAAATACGCGCTCGATGCGCTCGACGACAAGGCGCTGTCGCGGCCGGATCGCATCGTGCTGATCTCGCCGATGATCGGCATCACCAACCTTGCCCGCTTCGCCGGGGTGTTCGGCTGGCCGGCGATCTTTCCCCCGTTTGCGAAAGCGGCGTGGCTCAGCGTGGTGCCGGAATTCAATCCGTTCAAGTACAACTCGTTCCCGGTCAACGGCGCACGGCAATCGTCGCTGGTGGTGCGCAGATTGCAGCAACAGATCGCCGACCACGCGCGCGATGGACGCCTCGCGGAGCTGCCGCCCATCCTGACCTTCCAGTCGATCGTGGATTTCACCGTCAGCACCCGCGCGATTGTTTCCGCGCTGTATGTCCACCTCCCGGCGAATGGCAGCGAACTCGTGCTGTTCGACTTGAACCGTAACGCCAGGTTAGGACCGCTCCTGCGTTCCAGGGCGGGCAACATGCTGACGCGCATCCTGCCCGAACCGCCGCGCCCGTTCCGCACCACGATCATCACCAACGTCAGCTCCGAGACTGGCGAGGTCGTCGAGCGCGTTACCGAGGCAGGTGCGACCACGGAGCAGACGCGCACGCTGGGGGGATTGACGTACCCGGCTGATGTGTTTTCGCTCTCGCATGTGGCGCTGCCCTTTCCGATGAGCGATGCGCTGTATGGAATGCAACCCGATTCGGCGGAGGATTTCGGGGTCAATCTGGGCGCGATGGCCACGCGGGGAGAGCGCGGCACGCTGATCGTCACTCTGGATGCCCTGGCTCGCATGTCATCCAACCCATTCTTCCCCTACATGCTCGACCGGATCGAGGAAGGCATCGGCAGCCGCCCGACGAACGTATCGGACGCCACCTCGGTTGCCGACCGCTTGTTTGCAAGCGCCGTCGGTGAACCCGGGCCGACCGAAAGAACGCAAAAGACGTCCGGGATGCCGTCGTTGCGGCAAGCAGCTCGCGCTTATGGCCCATGATCACACTTTATCATCGCTTGACGATATTCTGATCCGAGCGCACCATTCGGTTGAAATGGGCGATTAAGCCCCGTTGAATTTCCTGTCCTTCTTAGGAGGCAGTCATGAACGCCGGAAGTTGCGGTTGTACAGGCCTCGGTCGAACCGTGCTGATCGCCTTGTCGATCATCTATCTCGCTGCCGGGTGCTCGCCGGAGGCTCCGCCCCGTTCCGATGTGGTTCGTCCCGTCAAGACGATGGTCGTGGCAGCCGGGGGAGAACCGCATGTGCGCTCCTTCCCTGGAAAGGTCGAAGCCTCGAAAAATGTCGAGCTTGCCTTCCCGGTGTCCGGTTTGCTCGTCAGGTTGCCGGTTAGGGAGGGACAGAAGGTCGCCAGGGGCGAGCTGATCGCCCAACTGAGGCAAGATGAATTCCAGGCCCAACTGCGGACACTGCAAGGTCAACTGGACCAGGCGCGGGCGGCACTGCAGGCGCTGCGGGCGGGTGAACGACCCGAGCAAAGGCAGCGGCTGGAAGCGCAACTGCGGGCGGCTGAGGCGGAACTCGCCAATGCGCGGACGGAATACAATCGCCATGCGCGCTTGCTGCGCTCTAACGCCATATCGCGGGCGGCTTACGAGCGCACTCGAACTGCCTACCAAGTGGCGCAGGAAGCGCAGCGGTCTGCCCGGCAGATGCTCCAGAAGGGAATGGTTGCCCGACCGGAGGAGATCGACGCCCAGCAAGGCGTAGTCCGGGGACTCGAAGCGCGCGTGGTCGAAGCGAACATTCAGCTCCAGGATTCTACGCTGCGCGCCCCTTACGACGGCGTCATCGCTCAGCGGTTTGTCGAACTGCAACAGAACATCAGGGCGCAGGCTCCGATCGTCAGGTTCCAGGACGTTGACGAGATCGACATCGTCGTGGATGTGCCCGAAACGGTCATGGCCGCCGATCTCCGCACAGCGGACATTGTGCAGATGCTTGCGGAGTTCAGCGGGGCGCCTGGACTCCAGTTTCCGGTTCATATCACAGAGGTCGCGCAGGCAGCGGACCCGACGACGCAGACGTTCAAAGTTCGCGTCGCCATGAAGTCCCCGCCCGAGGTGAATTTGCTGCCGGGCATGACGGCCACGGTCACCCTTACCTATCGCCGCGCCGGTATTCTCGACAATCGCATCCTGGTGCCAGTTTCCGCCGTTTTCAAGGCAAGCACGGGGCAGCAGGTCGTGTGGATCATTGGACCGGATCAAAAGGTAACCCGCCGGCCGGTGAAAATCGGCGCGCCGGCGGGCGGTCAGATCGAAATTGTCGACGGGCTGCAACCGGACGAGCGGATCGCCGTGGCGGGCGTGTCGTTTCTGCGCGACGGGATGAAAGTACGCGACCTGGGCGATGCGCTCGGAGGGGTCTAGCCATGAACCTTGGTGAAATCTCTGTCCATAAGGACCGCGTTGTTTTCTTTGTGATGCTGTTCGTCGTTATCGGCGGGCTGATGGCCTATCAGCGGATGGGCCGGCTCGAGGACCCGGAATTTACCATCAAAGAAGCGTTGATCATTACCCCGTATCCGGGGGCCAGCGCCGAAGAGGTCGCCAAGGAGGTCACCAATCCGATCGAAAGCGCCGTGCAGCAACTCGGTCAACTCAAGCGGGTCGAATCGGAATCCTCGCGCGGACGTTCCGTGGTGTCGGCCATAATCAAAGACCGATTCCACCAGGATGCGATCCCCCAAGTCTGGGACGAACTCCGGCGCAAGATCAACGACGTCCAACCGCTGTTGCCGCCTTCGGTGCGTGGCAAGTCGATGGTGATCGACGATTTCGGCGATGTCTACGGCATTTTTCTGGCGATTACCGGCGAAGGCTACTCGTATCCCGAGTTGCGCCGCTACGCCGAGTACCTGCGCCGTGAATTACTGGGGGTGCAGAACGTTAAAAAAATCGAATTCTTCGGCGAACAGCAGGAAGTGGTTTTCCTCGAAATCTCGCGGCAACGGTTGGCGGGACTCGGTCTGAACGAGGAGCAGATCTATAACCAGCTTCAGGCGCAGAATATCGCCGCCGACGGCGGTCGTGTGCGCGTCGGCGATCAATACATCGCCCTTGACCCGCAGGGCGGTTTCCGCTCGGCGGAGGATATGCTCGATATGGTAATCGGGTCGGACAGGACGGGCCGCCAACTTACCCTCAAAGACATCGCCTCACTGGAACGCGACAATCAGGAGCCACCGCGCCGTCTGCTCCGCTACGATGGCAAGCCGACCATCGGCTTGGGTATCTCCACGGTGCAAGGCGGCAACGTCGTCACCATGGGTCAGGGCATCCGCCAAAAGCTGGACGAACTCAAAAGCAACCAGCCGATCGGCATCGAGATTGGCGAGATCAACTTCCAGCCCGAAGCCGTCACTCAGGCCACTAACGACTTTATTTTCAATCTGGCCAAGGCGGTTACCATCGTCTTCGTGGTGCTGTTCTTTACGATGGGGCGAAAAACCGGGCTGATCATCGGCGCAGTGCTGTTTTTGACCATCATGGCGACGTTCCTGGTGATGTATCTCGACGGCGATCTCCTGATGGAGCGAATTTCCCTGGGTGCGCTGATCATCGCGTTATGTATGCTGACGGACAATGCGATTATCATCATCGAGTCGCTGAGGGTCCGGATAGAAGCCGGCGAGAACAAGCTCCAGGTGGTGCGCGAGGCGGTGGCGCAGAATCAGTGGCCGCTGTTCGGCGCGACGGCCATCGCCGTGATCGCCTTCGCGGCGATCGGGCTATCGGAGGACCGGACCGGCGAGTATTGCAACTCGCTGTTCTGGGTCATCCTGATCTCCCTCAGCCTAAGCTGGGTGTCGGCGATTACCATTACGCCGCTTCTGAGCTATAAGTTTTTTTCGCCCACCGGCGGTAACACAGCCGCAAGCGGCGATCCCTACGGCAGCCTGTTCTTCCGGGCTTACCGGCGCATGCTGGTGACGGCGCTGCGCTTTCGCTGGACGGTGGTAGTGCTCTCGCTGGTGCTGTTTGCTGCGGCGCCGTATGGCTTCGGCAAGGTCGAACAGAGCTTTTTCCCGGCGGCGACTCGACCGCAATTTATGGTGGACGCCTTTCTGCCGGCCGGCGTCCATATCGATGAATCGGAGGCATTCGCCGACAGCATCGAGCGTTTTATCCAGGCCCAACCCGACGTCACCCACGTAACGACGTTCGTCGGCAGCGGTGGCTTGCGCTTTATGTTGGTCTACAGCCCGGAAAGTCTGAACAGAGCCTACGTCCAGTTCCTGATCGATGTCGATGACGAGAAAAAGATCGACGGACTGCTGGCTGGCATCCAACGGCACTTGGATGAGAATTATCCGAACGCCAACACTGTCGCCAAAAAGTTTCTATTGGGTCCCGGCAGCGGCGGGCGGGTGCAGGCGCGGTTCCGTGGTCCTGATCCCGCTACGCTGCGTCAACTGGCCGACCAGGCCAAACAAATCCTCGAACAGGATGGCGGGGCCAAGGGGGTGCGCGATGATTGGCGGGAGCGCGAGCTGGTGATCCGCCCTGACCTGCTCGAGCTGCAGGCGCGTCGCAATGGCATTACCCGGGTGGATGTCGCCCAAGCGCTGGAGACCGGCTTTCAAGGCCGGACGGTCGGCTTCTACCGCGAGCCGGGCGGCGCCGGCACGGGTATCTTTCCGCAGGAAACCCGACTGTTGCCGATCATCGCTCGTCCGCCGCTGGCCGAGCGCAATGACGTCCAGGAGATTCAGAATATGCAGATCTGGAGTCCGGTCGCCGGGCGGATGATTCCACTGAACCAGGTGACTTCCGACGTTCATATGAGCTGGGAAGATCCGGTAGTGATGCGCCGCGACCGTGTTCCGACGATCACCGTCCATGCCGACCCGCGATCCGGTCTACCCAGCCAATTGTTCAACCGGGTGCGGGCCCAGATCGAAAATATCGCCTTGCCCTCGGGCTATTCGCTCGAATGGGGCGGCGAATACGAGGATTCCCGCGACGCCCGCACCGCCTTAGCCAAGCCGCTGCCGATGGCGCTGGTGCTGATGGTGTTCATCGTGGTGTGCCTGTTCAATTCGGTCCGCACCACGCTGGTGATCTGGCTGATCGTGCCATTGTGCATTATCGGCGTGACGGCGGGACTGCTGTTGACCGGTCAACCATTCGGCTTCATGGCGCTGTTGGGCGTGCTCAGCCTGGGCGGCGAACAGATCAAGAACTCGATTGTGGTGCTGGACAAGGTCAACACCGAGATCGACCGAGGAAAGCCGCCCTATCAGGCGATTCTGGACGGCTGCGTCAGCAAGTCCCGACCCGTGCTTATGGTTGCCATCACTACGGTGCTTGGCATGATACCTCTGTTGCAGGACGCTTTTTTCGCGGCCATGGCGGTGGCACTTATGTTCGGGCTGTTGTTTGCTTGTGTCCTCACCCTGATCGTCGCGCCGGCGCTTTACGCTATCTTCTACAAGGTCGAAGCAAAGCCCGTCATGGCAGCGGAAGCACCCTAGCGGGGATACTCTCCCGCCGCTCTACCAGCGCCTGGTCGAAATCATTCCATGTCGAGCATGCCGTCAACCGTCACCGCCATCATGACCGCAAAACCGACGATGGGCAGCCGATTGGGGGATCGGCTGCCCATCGTGCTGTAACCGGCCAGCAGTGTGCTGACCAGTTCCAACCCGAACAG
>CAIMUS010000203.1 GCA_903844665.1 uncultured Pseudomonadota bacterium | reverse complement strand
TGTCAAAATGACAGGATAATGCTTTTCATGCTACTTTCATCCACGATTTGCCTCCGATACAGGTCACTTTTAGCGCCTTGCTGAAGGTGGCAGAGGTACTAAAAAGTGCTGGAAATGTCTCTGACAAATTCAACAGCCTAGTTCAGCCAGCAGCGCGGCGCTGCTGGCCAGTTCGATGCGCCCGGCCGCGGCCGCATCGATCAAGTGCCCCGGCGTGCCGCCCCACAGCAGCCCGGAAAGCGCCGTGTTCGTGTCAAGAACCAGCCGCACGCCGCTGCTCGGAACGATAGGCTTCGATCTCAGCGCTGATCTCCTCGGGTGTCATCGGCGCCAGCGGCTCGGCCGTCAGCGTTGCGCGTGCTGCCTTCAGCCGCTCGATGCGCTCGGCACACAACTGCTCGCGCAAGATGTGCTCGATCTTCTCGGGCGCCAGAAGCCCTGCACTGGCCACTTCCTGCGCCAGCGCGTCGGGCAAGGTAATTTGCACGATGGTCATCGTCAAGCCCCTTGAGGGTTGGTCTGCGGAGAAATCGCACTTCGGGGTCAAGCCCGGTAGGTTGGGCACAGGACGTGCCCGAGACGTGCACCGCGCCGAACTGGGGATCTGTCGGGCAACGCTCGCTTTCGCTCTGCTTTTGCCCGACCTACGATCTACTTTCTGGTTGCCGGCGAGGACGCCGGCGCTCCCAGGGACAAGCGGGCACCTCACAACTTTATAATTGTACCTGCTGCCAGCGAGGCGCCGCCGGTCTGCGCCTTTCAAAACGCATGCAGATCGGCGATTTTATTATCCCGGCTGGAGCGCTTGGTCTTGGCATCGTCGTTACGCTGCTCTTCCAGACAATGCAGATAGCTGCTGTCGATATCGCCGGTGACATACTCCCCGCTGAAGCAGGAGGTATCGAAACGCCGCAGTCTGGGATTGCCCCGCCGGACCGCTTCTTCCAGATCCGGCAGATCCTGAAAGATCAGGCGGTCGACCCCGATCTCACGGGCCACTTCTTCTTCACTCCGGCCATGGGCGATCAATTCGCCGGCGGTCGGCATGTCGATCCCATAGACATTGGGATAGCGCACCGGCGGCGCCGCCGAGGCGAAATAAACCTCGCGGGCGCCGGCTTCGCGCGCCATTTGCACGATCTGGGCCGAGGTCGTGCCGCGGACGATAGAGTCATCCACCAGCAGGACCTTCTTGTCGCGGAACTCCAGCGAAATCGCGTTGAGCTTCTGCCGTACCGATTTCTCCCGCATCTTCTGACCGGGCATGATGAAGGTGCGGGCGATATAGCGGTTTTTGATAAAGCCTTCCCGATACTTGAGTCCCAAGGCGGAGGCCAGTTGCAGCGCCACGGTGCGGCTGGTATCCGGAATCGGGATGACCACGTCGATATCGTGATCCGGCCATACCCGCAGAATCTTTTCCGCCAGATACTCGCCCATCCGCATCCGGGCTTTATGCACCGAGACATTGTCGATAATCGAATCCGGCCGGGCCAGATAGACGAATTCGAAAATACAGGGGGAATAGAGGGGACGATCGGCGCACTGGCGGGTATAGACATGGCCGTTGGTGTCGATAAAGATCGCCTCGCCGGGTTCCACGTCACGCACCAGTTTGAAGTCCAGCGCATCCAGCGCCACGCTCTCGGAGGCGACCATATATTCCACGCCATCCTCGCTTTCCCGCCGGCCATAAACCAGCGGCCGGATCCCATAGGGGTCACGGAAAGCCAGGATGCCATGGCCGATAATCAGCGCGACTACCGCATAAGCCCCGCGCACCCGGTGATGGACCGCTTCCACCGCGTTGAAGATATCGCTATGGTCGATATACACGCCGCTGGCGCGCTGCAGCTCATGCGCGAAGACATTGAGCAGGATTTCGGAATCGGAATCGGTATTGATATGGCGCAGGTCCGAGCGGAACAGTTCATTCTTCAATTGGGGAGTATTGGTGAGATTGCCGTTATGGGCCAGGGTGATGCCGAAAGGCGAGTTGACATAAAACGGCTGCGCCTCGGCAGAGTTGAAACTGCCCGCCGTGGGATAGCGGACATGGCCGATACCCATGTTGCCGTGCAGTCGCTGCATGTGACGGGTTCGGAACACATCCCGAACCAAGCCATTATCCTTGCGCAAAAACAGGCGCTTATCCTGACAGGTCGCCATGCCCGCGGCATCCTGACCACGGTGTTGTAACACGGTAAGACCATCGAACAAGCTCTGGTTGACTGGACTACGCCCTACGATGCCGATGATTCCGCACATAGTAAACCTCGAGGGGCTTTACTGGAACAGCAGGACAACCGCCCGCGACAGTGATTCAGGATTCCGGGAATTTAAAATTCTCAGCGATTGTAGGCGGCAAACGACCTCGCAGCCACACGGCGGCCTGTTCAAAACGTGGCAGCAAAACGGATTGCTTCCACCAGGGATTCTGCGGCAGCGGAGTCAGGCCGGCCAACAATACCAGAACCGTGACGATCGCTCCACCCTTTATCAGACCGAAAACCAGTCCCAATAATCGGTCCGTGCCCGTAAGACCGGTTTTCTCTATCAGTTGGGCGACGATGAGATTGATCAATCCACCTACCAGCAGCGTGCACAGAAACAAAATACCGAACGCCAGAACGATGCGTATCGCCGGTATGCCGATGTACTTGATCAGATAAGTGGCGCCATCCTCGACAAACATAAAGGCTACAAAGAAAGCGGCAATCCAGGCGACTAGAGAAATAGCCTCTTTGAGGAAACCCCGTAATAGGCCGGCCAATATCGACAGAGCCACTATGCCGACGATGACATAATCCACCCAAACCAGGTTAGTTGGCATTGTTAGAGCCTGAATGTAACGGATCTATGACCCTATTAACCAATTAAAACAATGTCTTGGCAAAATTTGCCAGAACCCCATATAGGCTTGTCCAGCGTCAATTGTTCTGAGATAGAATTTGTGCGCTGAAACCCTGGTTGTGCAAGCGTTGCAGCAACTTCTCACTTTCCGCGCGGGAGCCTTGCGGACCCAGCCGGACCCGGTAGAGAGTGCTGCCGGTGCTCGACTTCGAGGTCGACAGGAAGGCGCTAAAACCTTGAGTGCGCAATTGATTACGGACCTTATCAGCATTCTGCTGCTCGGTGAAGCTGCCCACCTGGACAATCCAGTTCGATCCGCTGGCGGTCGCAGCGGTCTTGCTGGCAGGGGGGAGTGGGGGAGTAACGGCGGTGGTACCGGCGGTGGCGCCGGCGCGGCCAATTAATTCGACCTTGGGCAGGGCTGGTTCCCGTGGAGACGGTTGTGTTTTGGCCACCTTTTCTCGCGCCGCCTTATCTTTCGCCGCCAATTCTTTGGCGGCCTTTTCTCGCGCCGCCTTATCTTTCGCCGCCAGTTCCTTGGCGGCTTTTTCACGGGCGGCCTTATCTTTCGCCGCCAGTTCCTTGGTAGCTTTATCGCGGGCGGCCTTATCTTTCGCCGCCTGTTCCTTAGCCGCCAGTTCTGCTGTCGCCAATTCTCCGGTCGCCTTCTGTCGGGCCGCCCGCTCTTCGGCGGCCTGTTCTCGGGCCGCTTTTTCCTGCGCCGCTTGCTCCTTGGCCACTTTCTCACGGGCGGCCCGCTCTTTGGCGGCCTGCTCTTTGGCGGCTTTTTCACGGGCCACCTGCTCTTTGGCGACTTTGTCGCGGGCGGCCTTATCTTTCGCTGTCTGTTCTACCGTTACCTGCTCTCTTCCCATTCGCCCTTTGGCGGCTTGCTCCCTGGCCGCTTTTTCCTGCGCCGCCTGCTCCCTGGTCGCTTTCTCACGGGCGGCCTGCTCTTTGACGGCTTGCTCCCTGGCTGCTTTTTCCTGCGCCGCCTGCTCCTTGGCCGATTTCTCACGGGCGGCCTGCTCTTTAGCCGTCAGACCCTTGGGCAAATGATCCTCAGCCATCGGCGCCGGCGCCACCAACGGGTTAGTAGCCGCTCCCGCCGGTCCAGGCGCCTTCAGCGGAGTCGGCGGCGTTGCCGACGGTGAAGGGGCAGGGGACCCAGTGCCGCTTGCAGCGGCACTGGTTGGAGCAGGTTGTGCGGGCATTTCCCCAACGGGGGAAGGGACGGCAGCCGGTGGCTGGGGAGGAGGTAAAGAAACTGTCATGTCACGGTTACCGGTCTCCTGCGGGGGGACCGGCGGCATCGGTGTCGTTACCACGGGTTTATCCGGGCTATCGGATTTCTTCAACAGTTCCGGCCCGAATAGGACTGCCAGGGCGACTATAATGGCAGCCCCTATCAAACGTTGACTCAACCGACTATCCAAAACTTCAAGCCTCCACGATTCGCGTTGCCGATAGCGCATTATTTACATCCAGACCGGACCACAACAGCGCCTGGGCAACAGTATGAAACGAACCAAACACCAGAATACGATCCCCATTGTCGGCCTCCTGCCAGGCCGCACGACAGGCGGCGGCGACGGTGGGGTAATGTCGTATCGCCCCCTTGCTGCCCGCTTCCCGCAAAATAGCCAGTAACTGTTCCCCCGGACGTCCGCGTGGCCCCGCCAACGTCGCCGTATACCAGCAATCCACGCCACCCGCCAAGGCGCGGGCCACTCCCAGCGCATCTTTATCGTTCAACATGGCCCACACCGCTCTGGTTCTGCCAGCGCAGGGCCGGGCATCGAGCATATCGGCCAGGACCGCGGCTGCATGCGGATTATGAGCGACATCGAGAATCCACTCAACAGGGCCGGCAACGACCTGAAACCGGGCGGCGATGCGAGCCTGTCTTAATCCTGCGCGGATCGCCTCGACCGGAACAGGCAATCGCCCGGCAAGAGACAGCAATGTCATCAGCGCGCCGGCGGCGTTACCGAGCTGATGCGCGCCCGGCAATGCGGGTAGCGGCAAGGCGTCCAGCCGTATTGTCTCACACCACCAGTTCCACTGTTGTCCCTGGCGGCAAAAACCATAGTCCCGATTGGCCAGATAAAACAGGGCGCCCACCGCACGAGCATGGTCCAGCAGGGCGGCGGGAGGCAATGGATCGGCACAGATGGCGGGGCGACCCGGCCGATAAATACCGGCTTTCTCGCGCCCGATGCTATCCCGATCCTGCCCCAACCATTCTACATGGTCGATGGCGACAGCGGTGATCAGCGCCGCATCGGCATCCATGATATTGACGGCGTCCAGGCGTCCTCCCAGGCCGACTTCCAGCAGGGCGACCTGAACCCCGGCCCGCTGGAAAAGCAACAAGGCGGCCAGTGTGCCGAATTCAAAATAAGTCAGAGAAATACCCTCCCTGACGGCATCGATGCGGACAAAGGCCTCGCAGAGGCTGGCATCGTCCACGGCGACGCCGTTTAGGCGAATGCGTTCGTTGTAGCGCAACAGGTGGGGCGAGGTATAAGCGCCGATATGATAGCCCGCGGCCCGCAGGATGGCCTCCAGAAAAGCCACACAGGAACCTTTGCCATTGGTGCCGCCAACGGTGATCACCGTGAACGCCGGCCCGTCCAACAGGTTAAGCCGCCGGGCCACCTGCCGAACCCGCTCCAGCCCGAGATCGATGGCGCTGGGATGCAGCGTTTCCTGCCAGGCCAACCATTGTTCCAGGGTAGCGCAGCGCGGCTCGGCCATCTTCAGGCGGGTTCTGCGAGAGCCGGCTGCCGGGTCAACAGGGCCAAGAGCGCCGCTATCCGTTCCCGGAGTTGGCGACGGTCGACAATCATGTCGATGGCGCCGTGCTCCAGCAGAAATTCGCTGCGCTGGAAGCCTTCAGGCAGTTTTTCCCGCACCGTTTGTTCGATCACGCGGGGACCGGCGAAACCGATCAAGGCTTTGGGTTCGGCGATGGTGATGTCTCCCAACATGGCCAGGCTGGCCGCAACGCCGCCGGTGGTCGGATCGGTCAAAACGGAAATGAAAGGAATGCCTTGCCTGGAAAGTTGCGCCAGAATGGCGCTCGTCTTGGCCATTTGCAGCAGCGAGAACAGCGCCTCCTGCATCCGGGCGCCGCCACTGGCGACAAAACAAACCAAGGGGATATGCTCATCCAGGCAGAGTTGCGCCGCCCGTACAAAGCGCTCTCCCACCGCCGAACCCATGGAGCCGGCCATGAACTCGAACTCGAAGGCCGCCGCTACCACGTGGCTGCCCTTAAGCTGACCGCGCAGAGCGATCAAGGCGTCTTTCTCACCACTGGTTTTCTGGGCCTGGATCAGGCGGTCCTTATATTTCCTGCTGTCCTTGAACTTGAGAAAGTCGATCGATTCGACATTGGCCGCCAGTTCCACCCGTCCTTCCCCGTCCAGGAAACTTTCCAGGCGCTTGCGCGCGCCGATCCGCATGTGATGGCCGCACTGCGGACAGACATCCAGATTGCGCTCCAGTTCGACGCGGTACAGCACCGAGCTGCAGCTTTCACATTTGCTCCAAAGCCCTTCCGGAATCTGCCGCCGGTTGATCCCGGCCGTGCGAATTCGCGAGGGTTTCAGTTTGGCGAACCAACTGGGAATTTCCATTATGGCGCCCGCTCATACACTCTTAGCAAGATCGATCCCGCCGGGGGACGCAACGTTAAGCGCCGGCATCCATGGCCCGGCGCATCGCCGCCAGCAGTCCGGTGATCTCGGTTTGCAGCCGTTCCGGCTCATCCTCCAGTTGCTCGATCCAGGATACCAGCGCGCTGCCTACCACCACCGCATCCGCCAAGCGGGCGACCGCAGCGGCTGAAGCCGCATCCTTGATGCCGAAACCGACGCCGACCGGCAGATCGGTATAACGGCGGATAACATCGAGCTTTTGCCCCACATCGAGCACATCCAGGGTCGCGGCGCCGGTCACGCCTTTAAGCGAGACGTAGTAAACATAACCACGCGCCAGCGCCGCCACTTTTTGAATCCGTTCCGGCGTGCTGGTAGGCGCCAGCAGGAAAATCGGATCGAGGTCCACCGCCAGCAACGCCGTGAGTAGTTCCTGCGCCTCTTCCGGCGGCAGGTCAACGGTCAATACCCCGTCCACCCCGGCAGCGGCGGCCGCGCGGGCAAAGTCCTGATAGCCCATGCATTCGATGGGATTTAAATAGCCCATCAACACCAGCGGCGTGGTCCGATCCTCGCACCGGAAAGCCCGCACCAGTTCCAGCACCTGGCGCAGGGATACGCCTTGCCGCAGCGCCCGCTCACAGGCCCGCTGGATCACCGGACCGTCGGCCATGGGATCGGAGAAGGGCACACCCAACTCGATGAGATCGGCGCCGGCCGCGACCATGGCGTGCAGCAGCGGTACGGTGAGCGCCGGCTGGGGATCGCCGGCGGTGATATACGGAATCAGGGCCTTGCGACCGGACCGGCGCAAGGTCTGAAAACAAGAGGCGATACGGCTCATGGGGGCGGCTCCTCAGAGGGTGATGCCATCCAGGGCGGCGACGATGTTGATATCTTTGTCGCCCCGCCCCGATAGATTGACGACGATGCTTTGCTGCGGCTGTAGGGTGGGCGCCAGTTGGCGCACATAAGCCAGCGCATGACTGGATTCCAGAGCTGGAATAATACCCTCGACGCGGGTCAGTTCATGGAAGGCGGCCAGGGCTTCGCTGTCGGTGACGGCGACGTAATTGACCCGGCCGATGTCTTTCAGCCAGGCATGCTCCGGGCCGACACCGGGATAATCCAGTCCCGCCGATACCGAGTGAGTCCCCAGGATCTGGCCGTTGTCGTCTTCCAGCAGATAGGTGCGGTTGCCATGCAGGACGCCGGGCCGCCCCACGCACAGCGGCGCGGCATGATGGCCGGTTTTGAGGCCCTCGCCAGCGGCTTCCACGCCGTACATAGCCACCTGGGGATCGCCCAGAAAAGGATGGAACAGGCCGATCGCATTGGAACCGCCGCCCACGCAGGCGACCAGGGCATCCGGCAGGCGGCCGCCATCGGCCAACAACTGGGCGCGGGTCTCACGGCCGATGACGCTCTGAAACTCGCGCACCATCAGCGGGTAAGGATGCGGACCCGCCACCGTGCCGATAATATAAAAAGTATCATCCACCTGGGTGACCCAATCGCGCATGGCCTCGTTCAAAGCGTCCTTGAGGGTGCGCGTCCCGGATTCCACCGCCACCACGGTGGCGCCCAGCAGGCGCATGCGATAGACGTTCAACGACTGGCGGTGCACATCTTCCAGACCCATATAGACCACGCACTCCATCCCCAACCGGGCGGCGACCGTAGCGGTGGCAACCCCATGCTGACCGGCGCCGGTTTCGGCAATCAGGCGGGTTTTGCCCATGCGTTTCGCCAGCAGGGCCTGACCCACCGTGTTGTTGATCTTGTGGGCGCCCGTATGGTTCAGATCCTCCCGCTTCAAATAGATCCGGGCGCCGCCCAATTGTTCACTCCAACGCCTGGCATGATAGATGGGAGAAGGGCGACCGACATAATCGGCCAGGTCGGCATCCAGTTCCGCCACAAAGTCGGGATCCTCGCGATAGCGCTGATAGGCTCGATGCAACTCATGCAGCGCTTCCATCAGGGTTTCGGCGACGAACTGCCCGCCATAAGGGCCGAAATGGCCGCGACTGTCCGGAAATTGGGAGAAATCGATAGCAATATTATCGGGCACGGCTGTCACCTTCTTCCACCGCTTGCATAAATGCGCGCAGCAGCACAATGTCTTTGATACCCCTGGCCGACTCCACGCCACTGCTGACATCGACCGCCCAGGGTCGAACCTGCCGGATGGCCTCCGCCACGTTATACGGATTCAATCCTCCCGCCAGGATCGACGGTTTGGTCATTGTATCGGCAATCATCGTCCAGTCGAAGCGTTGGCCGGAACCCCCGACCGGGGTGGCGCCGCCATGGCTGTCCAGCAATAAGCCTGCCGCCGCGGCAAAGCGGCTGTCATAGTCGCCGACGGCCACCCCCGCGCCCATCGGCACGGCTTTGATATACGGCAGTCCGAAGGAATTACAGTAGTCAGGGTCTTCCTGACCATGAAATTGCAGCATGCCCAGCGGCGCCTGCTGCAGAATAGCCCTTACGGTGGCAGGCTCGGCATCGACGAACAGTCCGACCACGGTGACGAACGGCGGCAGTACGGCGATAATCCGCCTGGCGGTCGGCACGTCGACCGCGCGTGAACTCCCCGGATAGAACACCAGACCAATGGCATCCGCGCCCAACCGCGCCGCCGCAAGACCATCCTCCGGGCGGGTAATACCGCAGATCTTTACACGGGTGCGAGTCATGCCGGATGATTTATGAAGTGGGTCGACTGCTCACCGGTAGGCCCGAACAGCCTGCCGAAGGAAATCCGACTCGATAGCACAAGGAGAGGCGGTCAGCACCAGGGGTTGCCAACCGAATTCCGGCAGGTATTGCGCGAAGCGCAGGGTGCGTTGAATCCCGCTGCCCCCCGCCAGCGGCGGGAAGTGGTAGGCGACCATGAGTACGCGCTGCACGACTCGCTCTTGCCTTAGCGTTGCTTGCTACAACTTATCCTGATGCACGACGATCGGAATCCGCTGTCGCAAGCCCTCCAGAAAGCCCTCGAATTCCGTGGCTCCAATCTGCGTTGTCAGTTGCTGCGCCAGCGCCTTGCGCTCCGCTTCCGACATTTTGCCCACTTCCCCCGGGATCACCCGGCCGATGGCGAGCACCGCCTGATCGCCGGTCGCCAGTGGCGCGGCGCCGATGGTCGGTTTGTCGGCCGGCGGCGGCAGCCGGAAAGTTTCCTGCAACAACCGGGCATCGAGTTGGCTGTCTCTACGCCCGATCGAACCGGTATTTTTCAACTCTGCGCCGAACTCCTTGGCCAGCGCTTCCAGGCTTTCGCCCTGCCCGGCCCGTCGCCGCACTGTCACCAGATCCTTTTCAAGCATTTCCTTGGCTTGCCGATTACGTAACTCAGTCACGATCCGATCGCGCGACTCTTCCAAGGTAAGGGGAGTGGCTTCCCTGTGATCCTTCAGCCGAAGCACCACGATATGATTAGGCTCGACCTCCAGCAACTCGCTATTGGCGCCCTGCTTTAACACCGGGTCGCTGAAAGCCGCTTCCACGATCGGATGGAAACCGGCGATCCCGTCGCCACCCTGGCGGGTGAACCAGGGGCTTTCGCCGCTTTGCAGATCCAGCAGCCGGGCGGCAGGCTCCAGGCTATCGGGGTGTTCATAGATGGCGTTATTCAGCTTTTCGGATAGATCGTAGAAACGAGTCTCGGCCTGTTGCAAGCGCCATTCTTTCGCCAGTTTTTCCCGAACTTCGGCGAAACTGTTGACTTTCTCCAGATTGATTCCATCCAGGCGGATAATATGAAAACCGAAGGACGTTGGTACCGGCTCGCTGACGGCCCCCACGGTTGACAATGCAAACAGCGCGTTTTCAAAGCCCGGGTCTTTATACAACCCTCGACTGATGGTCCCCAACTGACCGCCCTGTATATCATGTTCTTTCTGAGCGTCTTGCAGAGCCTGGTCGAAAGTCTTGGCGCCGCTGGCGATCTCCGCATGGATGGCCTTGGCCCGGTCCCGCGCTTTATCGATGGCGGCGGCATCCGAACCTGGCGGTACAGTAATGAGAATATGGGAGGCGCCGCGTTCTTCCGGTTGAACGTATTTGGCTTTTTGTTCCTGATAGAGCTGCTGCAATTCAGCCTCGTCGATGGTCAATTTATCGGCGATGGTATCCAGTTTAAGTTCCAGATATTCCACCTGGACCTGTTCCGGTTTCTGAAAACGCTCCTGCTGTTCCTGAAAATACTGGTTAATAGCATCATCGGTGACGCTTGCTTTTTGCAGATAGTTGTTCAGCGGCAGCAGGAGGTACTGCAACTCCCGTTGCTGGTTTAGCAGCTCGATCGTTTTATTCAGTTCCACCGGCGTGACGATCGCAGAGTTCAACAGTCCCTCGCGTAACTGCTCGCGCGCCAGAATATGGCGAAAATTTTCCTCGAAAGCACCCTCGGAAAGGTAGCCCTGGGAGCGTAAGACCTGTTTATAGCGGTCTGGATTAAAAGCGCCGTCTTGCTGAAAGGCTGGAATGGAGCGTATCGCCTGGCTGAGTTGCTGATCCCCAATACGCAGCGACTGCTCGTTCGCTACCTGTTGTAACAACTGCTCGTTGATCAGACCCTGCAATACCGTATTCTTAAGGAGGGCCGCATCCAATTGCGGAAAGCGTTGCCGCTGCTGTTGAAACGCCTGCTGAAACGCCTGCGGGGAAATGCCGCTGTCACCCACCTTGGCGATATCCCGCGATTCGGGGTGACTGAAGTAGGTCTGAATCCCCCAGAGGGCAAAGGTGACGACCAATAAACCGACGATAATATAAGCGATCCAACCGCTGGCGCGGTCTCTGATAGTCTGTAGCATAAGGAATTGCCGCTGCTCGATCGGGTAGGTAAGCGGGGAGAAAAAAAGGGGCGCCCGAAGACACCCCTTGATATATGGCGGAGCGGACGGGGCTCGAACCCGCGACCCTCGGCTTGACAGGCCGATATTCTAACCATCTGAACTACCGCTCCAGGAATAACCGCTTGCTTGGTGGGTGCTGAGGGGTTCGAACCCCCGACCTCCGCCTTGTAAGGGCGATGCTCTCCCGGCTGAGCTAAGCACCCCCGCTGAAAGTTTTTCATTTTACTGCATCTCTCAGCGCCTTGCCAGGTCTAAAGGTGGGAATTTTCAATTCCTTGATATCGATCACCATGCCGGTGCGCGGGTCCTGACCAAAGTATCCGGCCCGCTGGCGTACGGAGAAGCTGCCAAAACCGGTCAGGCTGACCTGATCTCCGCCTTCGAGGGCAGCGGTTATCGCGGTGATTACCGCCTCCACGGCCTTGCCTGCGGCCACCCTGGAAAGCCCGGTTGAACCGGCCACGGCTTCGATCAACTCGGATTTATTCATTTTCTACCCACCGTTCGCTCAAATTTTGTTGTGCTTCTGAGAATTTTAAACCACTACATATTGTGGTCAACCTATTTTATAAAACCGAAGCGCAACCGCTCCAGCAACGCCTCGGCGGCGCCCAGGTGCAGAATCGACACTGTTCGAGGCTTGCCATAAATGCGCCGTGACTCCACAATACGCCAATGGATGTAGCCACCGACCTGAAATTTCAAGTGTTGTCATTTATCCGGCCAGTAACGCTTCACCTCTGGAACGCCCAACCTTCGAGTTGCTGTCGACGGATGCGCCGAAGTGGCCATGCCAATGACAGCTAATCTATGCCAATGACAGCTAATCTATGCCGATGACAGTGCCCACGAAGATCTCTGTCATCATTCCGTGCTCAAACGCGGAAAGGTACATCGCTGCCGCAGTTCGCTCCGTCCTTGCGCAGGACTGGCCGGATCTCGAGGTTATCGTGGTCGAAGGTGGTTCGTCAGATCGATCGGCTGAACTGGTTCGCGATACTTTCCCTGAAGTGACGCTGCTTTGGCAAACCAACCAGGGTGTTGCCGATGCCCGCAACATCGGAATCAGGCATTCGCAAGGTGATTGGATTGCCTTCCTGGATGCGGACGACATCTGGCTGCCGGGAAAGCTGCAAGCGCAATGGCAAATGCTCAGCGCCCAACCCACCGCTCGCATGGCCTACAGCGCGTGGCAAGTATGGTTCAGTACCGAACCATCCCCGTCGCCGGAATACGTTGATAAGTTGCTCAGACAGTCGGGCGATCTTGATCGTTGGGCAGGGCCATCGGGATGGATTTATCCGCAGTTGCTGCTGGACTGCGAGGTGTGGACATCGACTGTGCTCGCGCACCGTTCGTTATTCGAGGAGGTCGGTCTTTTCGACACGACTCTGCCCATTGGGGAGGACTACGACCTTTGGTTGCGGGCGTCGCGCGTGACTGAAATCCTTAGAGTACCAAGGCCGTACGCGCTGTACCGCAAACACCCGGCAAGCGCCACCACAGCGGTTCCCCAGATGAACTACAAAGGGTTGGTGATTTCGCGCGCACTCGCCCGCTGGGGCTATGGCTCCCCTGACGGGAGCAACGCCCGCAAGGCCGATGTAAATCGCGCCCTTGCCCAGAGCTGGAGCGATTTCGCAGGCGCCCACCTCAAGGCCGGCAATCTCGGTCGCGCGTGGTATGGTGGATTGAGGTCGCTACGCGCCGACTTATGGCACGCCGGTGGCTGGAAAATTTTCGCGAAAACGGTCGCCCGTTCATTAGCCGTCGGGCGACGGATCCGAGGCTGAAGTGATGTCGCGCCGCGTCGCGCTTTATTTTTCGTTCATCGAAACGTGGTTCGCGTACGCCGCGACTTACGGGAGATGCCCGTCAGTCAGCATAAAGCGATCCCAGCGATGAATCAGGTCGGCAACAAGGTCACCGTCGGCGCCATCTGGATGATCGGGATGAGGCTGATCGAAAGAGGTATCGGTTTCGTCTCGACGCTCATCCTCGCACGATTGCTGATACCGGAGGACTTCGGGTTGGTGGCGATGGCGATGACCGTCTTCGGCTTTATTGAGATTGGGGGTCAGTTTGGGTTTGATGTCGCGCTAATCCGCAACCGTCAGACCAGCCGCGCGCACTACGACAGCGCGTGGACCCTATCGGTAGGCTATGGGTTGTTTACCGCCTTGGCGCTGGCTGCTCTGGCAATTCCGAGCGCGGCCTACTTCAATGAGCCGAGGCTGAAAGCTGTGGTCTTTGTGCTTGCGGTCATCGCACTGATCCAAGGTTTCGATAACATCGGAACCGTCGATTTCCGCAAGGATTTCCGCTTCGGCAAGGACTTCCAACTGGTATTCACTAAGAAAGTCATCTCGTTTTTCGTTACCTTGGCCTTAGCCTATACATTTCGCAGTTACTGGGCCCTGCTGGGCGGCATCGCGACCTCCCGCATTTCGGGCGTCATATTGAGTTACTGGCTGCACCCTTATCGACCACGCTTCAATTCGTCCGAGATTCGAGAGTTGCTGGTTTTTTCTCGCTGGATTGTACTGAGAGGCATCATCGACTATTTCCTCGACCGAGGACCGGACTTCCTTATCGGGCGTTTTCTCAATGCAAGTGCACTAGGGCTGTATCGCGTGTCGTGCGAGATATCTACCCTGCCGACCAGCGAGTTGATATTCCCAATCATGCGGGCGGTTTATCCGGGTTATGCCGCCGTTGCACATGATCGCAGAATGCTGGCAAGCTCGTTTCTGATGGCACAAGGCACCATCGTTACGCTCACCCTGCCAGCAGGTGTGGGTATAGTCATGCTCGCCGATCCCATCGTCAGGCTGCTCCTAGGCCCAAACTGGTTGGCCACAATCCCTCTAATCCAGATACTCGGTTTGTATGGTGCAGTGACGGTTTTCCAAGCCACTAATATTTCTATTTTTAACGTGCTTGGAAAGCCGCATTGGGGTGCCGCATTGAAGGGGGCGGAGGCCATCATCCTTCTTCCCACCATGTTTACGCTGTTTTCTCGTGGTTACGGCGTAGTCGGAACTGCCTGGTCGGTTTTTGGCGTCCACGCTCTGATGATACCGCTTGGCATGCTGCTGATTGGGCGACTATTGGGCGTCGGTTTCAGGGATAGATTCGCTGTGGCATGGCGCCCGGTGCTCGCCACGGCCATTATGGCCGCGCTGCTAGGATGGATATCACCTGCGTCCGGCTCGGCAGTCAGTGCTTCAGCCGCTGCATTACAGCTTGCCATAGCCCTCCCTGCAGGTGTGATAGTATTTACACTGACCATATTTGTGCTGTGGAAAATTGCGGGCATGCCGAACGGCCCTGAAAGAAAGCTGCTTCCTATTCTGCAAGAGCAGTTTAATAGGAACAATCATGCTCGAATATGAATCCGACTCACCTGTTTCTGGGGTTCAATGCAACGTCGGCGTGTTGAGTAGCGTTCAATTAACGAGGCAGCACCATCGTCATGACAGCCCCAACAATCGGAAGCCCAACAGAAGTATATAGGCATGAAGCTGTATTATTTTAAAGATCCATATGGCAATTTTGGAGATGACTTAAATCCCTGGCTTTGGAAGCGTTTGCTTCCTGATATTCTGGATGAAAGTGAAGACGAGATCTTTGTCGGTATCGGCACCCTACTCAATCACAGGCTTCCAGCGTTCCCGATCAAGCATGTATTTGGGAGTGGGCTTGGCTACGGCAGCCCTCCACAGGTTAACGAGAAGTATATTTTTCATGCGGTCCGGGGATATGAAACTGCCAGGGTGCTTAGTTTACCGCAGGATTTGGTGATTACGGATGCGGCGGTATTGATTCGAACAGTTGATTACCCAAGGGCTAACAATAAGAGCTTTCGATTTGGATTCATGCCGACCGGTCAGAGCATTCGCAATTATGATTGGGAGGCGATCTGTCGGGATCTCGGTTTTAGCTATATCAGTTGTCAATGGAATGCCGAGAGGATTCTTGTCGAGATAAGTCGGTGTGATAACCTTATTTGCGAGGCCATGCATGGTGCAATCGTCGCAGATGCTATGAGAATTCCTTGGATACCAGTGTGCTGTAACGACGATATTTTTGATTTCAAATGGAGGGATTGGCTTTCCAGCTTGGCGCTGCCCTATTTGCCGACCCGAATCACGTCGCTGTATGACATCGAGCGCAATTTTGACGCGAAAACCCGCCTTAAGAATTCGCTCAAGCGGAGCCTGCAAGAATGCGGAATCTGGTCGCTGCGCTGGACCGCACCGCCACCTCGCAACTCCGGACCAGCAGAGCGCGAACGTGCCACGAAAGAATTAGGCGCAGCCGCCTTGAAATCGCCTTTTCTCAGTACCGATGCGTTAATTGAATCGCATACCGGTCGATACGTTGGCCTTGTCGAGCGGCTTAGAAGTGCCCGCCGCACCCGATGAAATTTGCTTCGATCAGGATGCGCCTGATTGACCTCTCAAGAGAGTTTTGCGAGCGACATAGATCATGAAAATTGCACTGCTCTGCTCCGGCCTTGGAAACATTCATCGTGGACACGAAGTTTTCGCGCGAGACCTGTTCAACCTGATCGGTGACGCGGTCGACATCACCCTCTTCAAAGGCGGTGGCGAAGCCGCTACTAAAGAGCGGGTGATCGACAACATTCCACGAAACGCCGCGTACCTTGATCACATCCACATCGCCGTTTCGCCCAAGTGGGAAGAGGCGGTGAAAGAACAGGAGCGCACCCGCATCGAGGCCGAAACCTTCGCCTACGCAGCACTCAAGCCGCTACTCGAAGGCGAGTTCGACATCATCCATTGCCTCGAGCAAGAGGTCTGCAACGTCATCTACGACCATCGGCACCTGTTTAGAGATACTCCGAAGATCGTGTTCTCCAATGGTGGCGCCATTCCTGCCCGGTACTTGCCGCATTGCGATTTCGTTCAGGAGCATACCGAGCACAATTTGAGCCACAGCGCCAGAAACAAAGCATTCATGATCCCTCATGGCGTGGACCTGAATCGGTTCAATCCACAGATCGAATCCGATTTTCGGGCGCTCCATGGGATACCCCAAGATGCATTTGTGGTCATCAGCGTCGGAACGATCTGCTACTGGCACAAGCGGATGGACTACGTTATCAAGGAGGTAGCGGCTCTGAAGGATGTCTACCTTCTGATTGTGGGCCAGGAGAGTAGGGACACACCCGAAATCAAGGAACTTGGCAAGCGCCTCATGGGCAATAGGATCATTTTCACAACGCTACCGCATGACGAGTTACCGAAAGCCTATGCAGCCACTGACGTCTTCGTCCTCGGCTCCCTGTTCGAAACCTTCGGCATCGTCTATATCGAAGCCATGGCCATGGGGCTCCCGGTCATCTGCACGAACCATGTCAACCAACGCTCGATCGTCAAAGAAGGCATCTTTATCGACATGAGCAAGCCGGGTGCCCTGACCCATGCCCTGCAGAAAACGAATCGCGATACGCTTGCAGCGATCGGCAAACGGGGCCGGGAGATCGCAGCCGAGCACTATGATCTCGTAGTTTTAAAGCAGCGCTATATTGAACGATATCGATCCGTCGCGTCAGCGCAGGTTAGCTTGCCCAAGTATTCACTCAAAACAAAACTGGCGTCTAATCTTAGAAATCTCATCAGGCAATCGGCAAGAATGATTTATGGCAGAGCCGAATGACTGCGGACAACTTGACTGATTTGGTTCTGACAGCGGAGTCTTGAATTCCTGTTTACCGACACAAGCACGCCAGGCCGTGATATGCATTTCTCCGGCGTCATCCCGACGTTCAACTACCGACACCAGATCGAATCCTGGCTGCAATGAGGGATTTCATCGTGAGCTATAGTGCTCCTATACAGGTCGTGGAATTTCTAAATACCAGCCCGATTTTTCAAAGTTGAAAACTCTTCTATTGAGGAAATTGAGAAAACTGCATTTGACCTGCTGAAAAGTTTTATTTTCATAAAAATACGGTTCTTCAAGGATTTTTTTGGATCCAGCCGGGTTAGGAATCATTGCTCAAGCAAGAACAGTGCTTTTTATAAAAAAAATCAATGGGTTACGGAAATTACGCTCAGCAAGATAAAAGCTCTGAGGTTGCTTAGGCCCGGTTTCCACAAAAATCCTTGAAGAACCTGGTTTTCTTTACAAAAGCCGACTTTTCGGCAATTTATCAAAATCAATAACTTACTAAGTTGTGGGTAATCGATGCCTTTAAAGCCCTGATTCCTTACCCCAACCTATGCGTTTCTCACTTGGAATTTTCGTAACATCTTACCTTAATTATACTTACAGTTTCCATATTATACCAAGGCGCTACTCCGAAGAGTCTTTCAATCAGATTTAAATGTCTACTGTTTTCATGCTCAATGAATGTATAAGGGAATTGATTTAATTTTTCCTCGTTCCGTCGATGGTATAATACACAACTTCCTAAGGTGGGAATTGGCTGTTCACTCATCCTAATTGGTATCCCTTTTGGATTTTCGACTAAGTATGAATAAAACTTCAAATGTTTATCAGTATTAGGAGGGTTATTGACAAAGATAATTTCTTTAGGATTTTGATCTATAGCAATTTGCAAAGATTCTTTGAAGTCAAAACTATCCATAGCTTCAACACTTATGGATGGATAAAAGATAAAATAATTAAGCTGGTAACCGATCACTTCGAATATTAGAAGGATTAATGTACACGCGATCAAAATTTTTCTATGATAATAGTCTCCAACTGTCAAAATAAACCCTAAACCATAGCATGAGATTAACAGGATATAGTAACCTAATAACAAGCTTCTTAAAGCATGAGGGGTACCTTCCGAAGTTAATATTGCAGCAAGAGGCGATAAAAGTAAATTGATCAAAAGAAAAATACTAAACTTATTTAGCCTTTTATTAAATAAAATATTCACTAGACCTAGCAAGAAAAGAAACAAAGTTATGCTAAAAATAACTCCTCCATAACCGGTAGAATGCCGTAAATTTAAATCTCCATATCTTATCAAGAAACCGGGTGACCAATATGCCACAACGTTATAGACGAATATGGCAATCTTTTTGATTACAGATATAGAACTATAGAGGTATGAAATGTTGTGAAATCTTGAGGTTATGGCACCCGGATTGTTAACTATGAATATGAAGTACGGAATCAAAGCAATAAAGAATAACAAAGTAATAGTTACTAACTTCTTGATATTATCTCTTTTGTAGTAGACAGCCCAAAGTGAAACCAGCATCAAGAACGACAGAAGGCGAGCAGTAGGGTAAGTATATACAGAAGTGCCAAGAATTAATCCGCATACTGAAATTTTCAGGTAATCCAACTCCAACCTGCTTCCTTCTTCCTCATGAAATATCATCCAGATAAAAAGAACAACGGCAGAAACCCAGGTTAGTTGGGAAATTACGTCAAAAGATATTCTAGATAATGTAAAAAAGTGTGGTAAAAATCCAAAAGAAAGAAGGGTATATATTTGAACTATTTTGCTCTTTTTAAAAATCTTGGAAACCAGTAAAAGCGTAAATATTAAAGCAGTAATATAAAAAATAAAACTAGTGAGCCTTAGATTAAACTCCGAAATGCCAAAAAATTTAAAAATTAGAGCAGCAGTGTATACATAGATAGGGTTGATAGATTCTCCAGGAACCTTAGAATATAGAGGAAAATAAACACCGTGTTCGTCAATCCCTGTCTGGGCGATCAGAGCAATGTGGTAGCCAATAGAACTTTCATCCCGATAAAGACCAACCGGTATATTACTTAGTTGATAAAGATGAGCTATTATAACAAGGGTTAATAGTAACGTAAAGATAATATTGTAACCTATGTTTCTAAGTACTCTAAAGATAAGCGGTTGTTTAGCTCTCTCCGAATTCATATACAACCTCTGACGTAAACGCTTAGGGTGAATTATGGCCTACCAATCGATCAAATCGGCAAACGCCAAGTGCGGGCGGCCGAACTTTTCGTTGAACCAGGAAATGAGCGGCGGAGCGAAGCGGAGTCCGCTCGATTTCCTGGTTTTTCCGCAGCCTTTGGATTTTTATCCCTTAAAAATTGGCAAAAGCACAAAAATTTTCTTACTGTAAATTTTTCAGTGGTGGAGACAAGTTGATACACTATTTTGTGTAGTAAGAGTAAAGATAACACGTAACCGTTCAGACCCCCCACCCCAACCCTCCCCCACAAGGGGGGAGGGAGTTATTGCAAAACAGATACTTAGCCTATTCCCCCTCCCCTTGTGGGAGGGGGTTAGGGGGAGGGGTGTGAACGCTTACGATAACACTACATGCAGTACTCAATGTTCTCATCACTGGAAAATTTACACTACCAAAAAATTGAAGTTCTGATCCTAAGTCAGACAGACTCCTAATGCGGCCGCACCCCTTCTTCCGGCGGCGGCACCTTGGCCCCCTCTCCCGCCGCTTGCAGTTCTTCCAGCGGTTCAGCTTCGGTGGTGTCGCATAAGGCCAGTGGATGCAGGGCGATGGCGAAAACCTGATCGATCCATCGCACCGGCCGCACATCGAGTTTTTCCAGGATATTCTGTGGAATCTCCACCAGGTCTTTGCGATTCTCCTCTGGAATAATGACGACGCCGATACCGCCCCGATGCGCCGCCAATAGCTTTTCCTTCAGACCGCCGATAGGCAATACTTCCCCACGCAAGGTGATCTCACCGGTCATGGCCACATTGGCGCGCGCCGGCGCCTGCGCCAGCGCCGACACCAGCGCGGTACACATCCCGATGCCGGCGCTGGGTCCATCCTTGGGTGTCGCCCCCTCGGGCACATGGATATGGATATCATATTTTTGATAAAACTCAGGATCGAGCCCAAGCGTCTTGGCGCGGCTTCTGACCACCGTCAGGGCCGCCTGGATCGATTCGCGCATCACCTCGCCCAGATGGCCCGTATGGATCAACTTGCCTTTACCAGGCACCAGGGCCGCTTCGATGGTCAACAATTCGCCACCGATCTCCGTCCAGGCCAGCCCGGTCACCTGGCCAATCTGATCCTGTTCTTCGGCCAGACCGAACCGGAACCGCCGCACCCCCAGGTATTTCTCCAGCACTTCAGGCGTGATAACCGCCTTGGCGGCCTGGCTCTGCAGGGTGATTTCCTTGACCACCTTGCGGCAGATCTTGGAAATCTCCCGTTCCAGGTTACGCACGCCGGCCTCGCGGGTATAGAAGCGGATGGTATCGACGATGGCCGCCGCTTCGATACTGATTTCGCCCTGCTTTAAACCGTTGTTCTTGATCTGCTTGGAAACCAGGTAGCGGGTCGCGATATTCAGCTTTTCGTCTTCCGTATAGCCGGGGATGCGAATCACCTCCATCCGGTCCAGCAGCGGGCTGGGGATATTCAAGGTATTCGCGGTCGCCACGAACATCACGTCGGACAGATCGAAATCGACTTCCAGGTAGTGGTCGTTAAAGGTATTGTTCTGTTCGGGATCCAGCACTTCCAGGAGCGCGGAGGAGGGGTCGCCGCGAAAATCCATGGACATCTTATCGATCTCGTCGAACATGAACAGCGGATTTTTCACCCCGACCTTGGCCATGTTCTGGATGATCTTGCCGGGCAGGGAACCGATATAGGTGCGGCGATGACCGCGAATTTCGGCTTCATCGCGCACGCCGCCCAGCGACATCCGCACGAATTGGCGATTGGTGGCGCGGGCGATGGAGCGCCCCAGCGACGTCTTGCCTACACCGGGAGGACCTACCAGGCAGAGAATCGGCCCTTTCAGCTTACGCGCCCGCTGCTGCACTGCCAGGTATTCCAGAATCCGTTCCTTGACCTTCTCCAGGCCGTAATGATCGGCCTCCAGTATCGCCTCGGCGCCGGCCAGATCGTGGCGGATTTTGCTGCGCTTCTTCCAGGGTACGCTGACCAGCCAGTCGACATAGTTGCGCACTACCGTAGCCTCGGCCGACATCGGCGACATCAGCTTCAGCTTGTTCAACTCCGCCACCGCCTTGGTTTTAACCTCCTTCGACATGCCGGCTTTTTCGATCTTCTGGGCCAGATCCTCCAGCTCGTTGGGAACATCTTCCAAATCGCCCAATTCCTTTTGAATCGCTTTCATCTGTTCGTTTAAATAATACTCCCGCTGACTTTTCTCCATTTGCTGCTTGACACGGTTCCGAATCCGTTTCTCCACCTGCAGAATGTCGTTTTCACCTTCGACCAGGCGCAGGATGTGTTCCAGCCGGGCGCGGGGATCCAGGATTTCGAGGACTTTCTGCTTTTCCTCCAGCTTCAAGGCCATATGGGCCGCGATGGTGTCCGCCAGGCGACCCGGTTCGTCGATACCCGCCAGTGAGTTCAGCACTTCGGCGGGAATCTTCTTATTGAGTTTTACGTATTGATCGAAGACATTCAGGACCGTCCGCATCAGCACTTCGAGTTCCCGGTCCATTTCGCCAACCGGGGTGTACAACAAATTGATTTCCGAAAGAAAACAATTCGCAGTCTCGGTAAAACGCTCGATCCGGGCGCGCTGACTGCCCTCCACCAGCACTTTGACGGTCCCGTCCGGCAGCTTCAATAACTGCAAGATGTTGGACAGCGTGCCCATGGCATAGATATCGGTCTGTCCGGGATCGTCGACTTCGGCGCTTTTCTGGGCGACCAGCAGGATGCGCTTGTCACTCCGCATGGCGATATCCAGGGCGCGGATGGACTTTTCCCGCCCGACGAACAGGGGGATGACCATATGGGGGTAGACGACAACGTCGCGAAGCGGCAAAACCGGCGTCGACATATCACTCATCCTCACTACAGCTATACTGAGTATAAATCTGCTTCATCGCGGGCGCTCCAGTGGCGACAGCCCCAGGGATGGCTTGCAGACAAACTGGCCGCCAGCCGGACGCCCGTGCGGACAGGCTGATAACGGAATGGGTACAACTCATAGTACGTTGCAATGCCCCGCCAGGATATCGCTGGCGGGCTGGTGATGGCGCGCCACCCGGCCGTGGCGGGTTTAACGAGGGACTCAATCCGAGGCGGCCGCCCGACGTTGGGTAGTGTTCTCATAAATGAAGTAAGGCTTGGCTTCTCCTTGAATCACCGATTCGTCCACCACTACTTTACGGACATCGTCCATGCTGGGCAGTTCATACATCGTGTCCAGCAGCACATGCTCCAGGATCGTGCGCAGACCGCGCGCGCCGGTCTTGCGGTCCATCGCCTTACGCGCGATCGACCGCAGGGCTTCTTCCCGGAATTCCAGTTCGCAGCCCTCTAATTCGAACAATCTGGAAAACTGCTTGATGATCGCGTTTTTCGGTTCGGTCAGAATCCGTACCAGAGCCTCCTCATCCAGTTCATGCAGTGTGGCCACGACCGGCAGCCGCCCGACAAACTCTGGAATCAGACCGTATTTGATCAGATCCTCCGGTTCCACCCCGGCGAGCACTTCGCTGAGGCCTTTGCCGCCCACCTTGCTCTTGACATCGGCGGAGAAGCCGATGCCGCCCTGCTCGGAACGGCTGCGGATCACCTTCTCCAACCCGGAAAAGGCGCCCCCGCAGAGGAACAGGATATTGGAGGTATCGACCTGTAAGAATTCCTGTTGCGGATGCTTGCGCCCGCCCTGCGGCGGCACCGAGGCAATCGTCCCTTCGATCAATTTCAGCAGCGCCTGCTGCACCCCCTCGCCGGATACATCCCGGGTGATGGAAGGATTGTCCGATTTCCGGGAAATCTTATCGATCTCATCGATATAGACGATGCCGGTCTGCGCTTTTTCGACGTCGTAGTCACACTTTTGCAGCAGCTTTTGAATAATGTTCTCGACATCCTCGCCGACATAGCCGGCTTCGGTCAGCGTGGTGGCGTCGGCGATGGTGAAAGGCACGTCGAGCATTCGGGCCAGCGTCTCCGCCAGTAAGGTTTTACCGGAACCGGTCGGTCCGATCAGCAGTATGTTGCTTTTGCTTACCTCGACCTCCGTGTTCTTGCCGCTCCGATGCTGCAGCTCCAGGCGCTTGTAGTGATTGTAGACGGCGACAGCAAGCACTTTCTTGGCATGCTCCTGACCGATCACATACTCACTCAGAACCTGCTTGATCTCTTGAGGCTTGGGAAGCTTGCTGCCGGTGACAGGGGTGTTATCTTCCATTTCCTCGCGGATGATGTCGTTGCACAGTTCAACGCATTCATCGCAGATAAACACGTTCGGTCCGGCGATCAGCTTGCGCACCTCATGCTGACTCTTGCCACAGAAGGAGCAATACAAGAGCTTGTCGTCGCTACTCTTGCCGTTTCGATCTTTAGCCATCAAAATCTCCGTATAGATTCACTATTGGCAGGGTATTTACAAATCAACTGAAATTTACAGACCGTTGCGTTCATCCCCAGGCCGCTCAAGCTTCCACCGCACCGCGAAACGACAGAACGGCGTCGACAAGGCCGTATTCGACAGCCTCGCCGCCGCCCATAAAATTATCGCGGTCCGTGTCGACAGCGATCTTTTCCACCGGTTGGCCGGTATGCTTGGCCAGGATGCGGTTCAGACGGTCGCGCACCTGCAGGATTTCGCGGGCGTGAATGTCGATATCGCTGGCTTGTCCCTGAAAACCGCCCAGCGGCTGATGAATCATCATCCGCGAGTGAGGTAGGCAATAACGCTTGCCGTTAGCCCCTCCCGCCAGTAACAAGGCGCCCATGCTGGCCGCCTGGCCGATACACATGGTGCTGACATCCGGTTTGATGAACTGCATGGTGTCGTAGATCGACAGACCGGCGCTCACCGAACCGCCGGGAGAGTTGATATAAAAATGGATGTCCTTGTCGGGATTTTCCGCTTCCAGAAACAGCAACTGGGCCACCACCAGGTTGGCGGAGTAATCCTCGACTGGACCGACCAAAAAAATCACCCGTTCCTTCAGCAGCCGGGAGTAGATATCGTAGGCGCGCTCGCCGCGCGCCGTCTGTTCCACGACGATAGGGACCAGATTTAAAGCCTGTATGTCGTTAGCCGCATTACGCATGATCATTTGAGCTCGCTTGTTGCACCGCCGCCGCGGCGGGGGCTTGAATCACCATGACGGTTTCAGGTTGCATAATCTCCTCGAAGCTAATCGGTTTATCGGTTATCTGCGCGCGCTCCAGCAGCCAGTCCACCACCTGCTCTTCCAGCGCCATCGCCCGGATACTGCCCATCAACTCCGGCGTGCGCTCATAGTGTTGCAGCATCGCCGCCGGCTCCTCGTAAGTGGAAGAGATAGCGGACAGATAGCTGCGCACGCGTGCTTCATCCACCTCAATCCCATTGGCCTGCGCCAGTTGCATCAGGATCAGGCCGAAGGCAGTGCGCCGGCGCGCTTCCAGTCCGAATAACTGGGCCTTAAATTGGTTGTTTTTCTCGTCATCGGCATCGGGAAAACCCGCTTGCCTGGCTATGTTGGCAATCTGGGCCTTAATCAGGGTCTGTGGTAACAGGGGAATCGGGTTGGCCTCCAGTAAGCTTTCCATGATCTGGCGCTTGATCACCTTGCGGATTCTTTCCTGCAGCTCACGCTCCATATTATCCCGTACAACTTCATAGAAATCTTCCATTCCGACCGCGGCGGTTTCGAGCGATCGGATAAATTCCTCGTCGACGGCGGGCAGAATCGGTTCCTCCACGCTGTTGACTTTGATTTTGTAATGTACCGTCTTGCCGGCCAGCTTCCTGACAGGGTCAGCCTCTGGATAAGCGACATCGAATTCGGTTTCGGCGCCAGCCTGGAGTCCGGTCAGATTCTGCAGGAACTCCGGACGAGCCTGGCCTTCTATCAGCATCACAGCGACATTTTGATCCTTGCCATCAGGCAAATCGACACCGCTGCTGGAACCGTCGGCATCGATCAGCAGCCGGTCATCCTGCCGGGCGGGACGATCTACGGTATTCCAGGTGACCCGCTGCCAGCGCAGCTTTTCAATCGTGGCAGCGACATTCGCCTCGGTGATTTCCGCCACCGGACGCTCCACCTGAAGCATCTCGATCCCAGCTACTTCGATTTCGGGCAGAACCTCGAAAGTGGCGCTGTACTCCAGAGCCTCGCCTTCCTTGATAGGCTTCGGCTCGATCCGGGGCGGACTTACCGGACGTAGTTTTTCCTGCTCGAGAGCGTTCTCACAGCTACTTTGCAGGATTTGCTGCAAGACCTCCTGGCGAACCTTGTCGCCATACATCCGTTTGAGCAGCTTGAGGGGCACCTTGCCGGGTCGAAAACCATGCAGCTTCACCGTCGGCGACAGGGATTTGAGACGATCGACAATCTCTGCATCAATTTTGTCGGCGGGTACCTGAACCGTCAGCCGCCGCTCCAAACCTTCAAGCTGTTCAACTGAAACCTGCATTTCCAAACCTCTAAAGTTATACCATGTCAGGCGTTGGACCGACGGCCGCTGGCAGTAAGCCCGCTTCAGGCGATATCCAGGCTGACCTCACAGGGAAGTGGTGCGAAAGGAGAGACTCGAACTCTCACGGGTTGCCCCACTGGAACCTAAATCCAGCGCGTCTACCAGTTCCGCCACTCTCGCAATATGTAGTGTAGTTAGGGCGTCTGTGTGCGCCAGGGCGTTATCTTATCGACGATTATACAAGACGAAGCGTGCATTTATAACCGAAAGTGAGTTTGACACCAAGGGTGATCTGCCGCCAATCTTGCTAGATTTCGTTCCGCCGAGGCCCAATCCGCTGCCCCCGGCTTCACGAACCGTGGCGGGATTGGTATAAATATAGAATGACGGAGGCGGGACATCACGCCCAGGGGAGATCAAACCTCTCGCGCCGCGAAATCGATACGTGGATCGACCAGATGGTAAGTAAGGTCGCTGACCAGATTGAGCAGCAGGCCGATCAGGCTGAAGATATATAAGTCGCCGAACATCACCGGATAGTCGCGGTTGATCACCGCCTCGAAGCCCAACAAGCCCAGTCCGTCCAGGGAAAAGATCACTTCGATCAGCACCGAACCGGTGAACAGCATGCCCACCAGCGTGGCCGGAAACCCGGCGATAACGATCAGCATGGCGTTGCGAAACACATGACCGTACAGCACCTGGTGTTCGCTGACGCCCTTGGCGCGGGCGGTGATCACGTAGTGCTTGTTGATCTCTTCCAGGAACGAGTTTTTGGTCAGCATCGTCAGGGAGGCGAAGCCGCCGATCACCATGGCCGTGACGGGCAGGGTCAGGTGCCAGAAGTAATCCGCGATCCGCGCCGGCCAACTCAGTTCCGACCAGTTGTCGGAGATCAGCCCCCGCAGGGGAAACCAGTCCAGATAGCGCCCGCCGGCAAATACCACGATCAGCAGAATGGCGAATAAAAACGAAGGGATGGCGTAGCCTACGATCACCGCCATGCTGGTAGCGATATCGAAGCGGGAGCCGTCGCGGACCGCCTTGGCGATGCCCAGCGGTATGGAGATCAGATAGATCAGCAGGGTACTCCAGACGCCCAGGGAAATGGATACCGGCAGCTTGTCGATAATCAACTCCAGCACGCTGCGGTCACGGAAATAACTCTTGCCCAGATCGAAGCGCAGATAATCGCGCAGCATGATCCAGAAGCGCTCGTAGGCCGGCTTATCGAAACCGAACTGACGCTTGATGTCGGCGATAAATTCCGGGTCCAGTCCCTGCGCGCCCCGATAGACCTTACCCTGATTGGCCCCGTTGGCGGCGGAACCCGCCGCCGTCTCCCCACCGCTGGCGCCGGAAATACGGGCGGTCGCCTCCACGGCGGTGCCTTTGAAACGGGCCAGCACCTGTTCCACCGGTCCGCCGGGCGCAATCTGGACGATGGCGAAATTGATGGCGACGATCCCAACCAGGGTCAGGGGGATGAGGGCAAGGCGGCGGACGATGTAGGCGAACACAGGATTAC
>CAIMUS010000202.1 GCA_903844665.1 uncultured Pseudomonadota bacterium | reverse complement strand
TATTTATTGCCTTGCAAGTGTTAACGCTGATGGAGTTTGTAGTGCGCCGCGAGTTAGCAGAGAACAAGGAGAAATTAGCGGGACTGGTGCCGGGTAATCCGAAGATGGCAACGGCGCGACCGACAGCAGAAAGGTTATTGTTACAGTTTAAGGAATTACATCTGTTGATTGAATATAAAGGATCAGAGATAACGGGACGCTTGGTAGAAAGATTAAGCCCGTTGCAAGAAAAGATTTTAACATTATTAAAGGTTCCCCAGGAACTCTATAACTTATCATTTAGCGAACCGAGGGTGGACTTGGGTACAGAATTCAGTGCAGCGGCATAAAAAATCCAGGTGGGTTGAAAAAATGAGCGAAAGCTAAGCAGGATAAGACCAAGCAAAATATTCATTTTTTCCTCTCTTTTTCAGTAGATATTCCGATCTCGAATCGTTGTTCGTCTCAAACCTTTGCAATAATATGTTTTATACGCCATTTTTTCTCCAAAATATTGACCTGGATCAAAGAAACACTTATGAGGACGTTTGTTTCCTAACTGGTCATGCTCGGGGAAAAGAGGGCGTAGGTTGGGGTGAGGAACGAACCCCAACATTTCATGTGGGGGGATTACGCTGGGGTTCCTTCGTCACCTCAACCTACGGGCTACGGGCTCATGCATAAGAATCCACAGCCCGTAGGTCGGAATAGGCCGCCAAGATGCATTCCGCTCGGCTAGCTCCTTAAAAACCCATGTAAATGTGATAATGTGAGTGTATTACGCTGTGCGAAACCGGCATTGAAATAGAGTAAATTGCTTTACCCCACCTACTCCAACTGAGCCGAGGTGCACTATGGCCGAACTTCGACCTACATATCTTCCAGATGGAAGCGTCATTCACAGTGACCCTGAAATTCTCTCTGGTAAACCCGTTTTCGTGGGTACCCGCGTGCCCGTGCAAACCCTCATCGATTACCTGGAAGGCGGTTACAGTGTGGATGAGTTTCTCGACAACTTTCCAAGTGTACGTCGTGAACAGGTTAATGCCTTTCTGGAACAAGCCGCCCAGACGCTTCTGGCAAGCGTAGCATGAGGCGAGTGCTATTGGACGAAAATCTGCCACGCCTGCTCAAGCGGGAATTGCCGCACTTCGATGTGCATACAGTGGCGGAAGCAGACTGGGCAGGTATCCAGAATGGTGCGCTGCTGCGGCTGGCAGAAACCCAGTTCGATGTATTCGTTACTGCCGATCGCAGCCTTCCACACCAACAAATGCTGAGCAACTTCAGACTTGGCATAGTGGTAATAATTGCTGGAAGTACCAAGCTGGAAGACTTGCGACCACTTGCCCCCGAACTCCGAAAAGCAATCAAGAGGGTCAAAACAGGAGAAACTTGCTATGTCGGCCCGATCTAATGGCTTGCACAGGGTGCAATAGCAGCCAGCGTAGCCCGGATGAAGCGGAGCTTGCGGAGCGCAATCCGGGATCACCCCGCTGAACCCCGGATTCCTGCTTCCGCTGCCGCCCGACCTGTAGCGCTGAGCGCGTAGCGCGTAGGTTGGGGTGAGGAAGGAACCCCAACATTTCATGTGCGGGGATTACGTTGGGGTTCCTTCCTCACCCCAACCTACACAACTACACAACTACAGAACTTTTTCCTGCCACCGCCCAATCCGCTCGATGCCGCGAACGCGCGGCATCGATGCCTATAAGGCGAACAATTCCGGTGGCTTACGCGGGCTCAAGGTGAGCAGATGCGACTCCGGCACGGGCCGCCAGAACTCGCTGTCGGTCAGCGGTTCCGAGGCGACCAGATCTCGTAGGGCGGAATAGTCCGCCAAGTCGTATCCGCCGTCTGGGTTCGGTCCACCGCTGCCTACGGCGCATCACCCTACTCCCTCTATCCGGTTACAGAAGCGGCGGCGCTTTGAATTTATGATGGCACAAGGTATAGCCACCATTCAACCAAGTAAATTGGTCAGAAAATCCGTTAGCCACGTAGGTCGGGCATAGGACGTACCCGACGTGCACCGCGCCGAACTGGGGACCTGTCGGGCAACGCTCTGCTTATGCCCGACCTACTCGCTACAAGTATTCAACTTGGTTAACCATATCTTCCGAATCCAGTACCTGGTAGATCAACATCAAACCTCGAACGATCTCACCCACGGGAGTATGCTGGTGTGCGTAAACGATGCCGGCATGGCTAATATTTAATGAGGCCAATCGCAGAAAATCAGTATCGTGGGTGAATAATACACGCCCCTCGGCAAGCGCCAACGCCAGCTGTTCCTCATCCGTATCGCCGAGTCTGCTTGCTTCCGGTACGCTCAACACATCGACGCCTCGCTGGCGCAAACCGATAATAACTGCTCGCGACACGTGTTCATCAGTGTAATAACGGATTTTAGCCATCGCGATGTGCTTTCAACTTCCGCTCAAGCACCGAAGGTGTGCGCTTACGCAACTCTGCGACGAAATCCTCATGTTCTTCTATACTCCGATCAATTTCAGCCTTGTGATCGAAGTAATAAGCCAACGCTGCATATACGTCGGCCAGCGTCAGACCATACTCGGAGCAAATCTCATCTACACTTTTGCCTATTCGCTCATGCCAGATCACGATATTTTGTACCGTGATGCGATGGCCGGCGATCCTTGGTTTGCCTCCCGCTATACCGGGCGTGATTTCGATATGTCGATCTAAGACTACGGTCATGAGTTGGTATCACTCTGTGCTCAGTGTCAATTAAGCATACCATCGGCCAGCCAGCTAGGGTACGCATGGCATACCTTTGCCGGACTACAGAACTCGATGCCGCGAACAGGCGGCGACGATGCCTATAAAGCGAACAATTCCGGCGGCTTGCGCGGGCTCAAGGTGAGCAGATGCGACTCCGGCACGGGCCGCCAGAACTCGCTGTCGGTCAGCGGCTCCGAGGCGACCAGTTGCGCATCCGGGAAACCCTCGTCATCGACATTGTAGTACAGGACGGGACAATCGGTGTGCCAGGCCTGCCGCACCACATATAGGCCGGCGCCATCGGCGATGACCAGATTCAACAGGTTGCTTTGTTCGCCCCCCCAACCGGCCAACAGATCCAGCAGCGCCGCCAGCGCCTGTTCGATAGTCAGGTCGGGATCGTCGCTCAGCAGATGGCGCAACAGCGCAAATAAATGCTCGGAGGCGGTATTGCTCTTGATCTCCGCTTCGAGGTGAGGTTCCAGAAAGTCGCGAATGGTGCGCCGCAACCGGCTGAAGTCACTCAGGAAACCCTGATGCAGGAACAGCAGGCGGCTGTCGTAATAGGGTTGACCGGGGCAGTGACCGGCGCCGAAGGGCGCCATGGCGTGGTTGACGCTGGCCAGAAACAGACGGGCGTAAATGCTGTGGGTCAGGTGCGGCAGGTTGCTATCGGTCCAGACCGGCGCCGGCTGGGTATAGACCGCCGGGCTGCCATCGGCTGCATACCAGCCTATGCCGAAGCCGCCGGGATAGGAGGCCGCGGTCGGTTCCCCATAAGATTGGCGCAACAGGTTATGGGCCGGCTCGAGCAGCAACTCGCTCAGGCGGATATAAGGACCGAGATAGGCGGCCAGTCTACACATTTGAAGTTAAGCCTCCTGCCGTAGTGGGACGATTCGATCGATCCCCGGCAAGCCGGTTCGTAGGAGCGAGCCGGCTCGCGAAGGGAACGTACAGCCGCAAACCGGCAGGATTCGCGCGCCAGCCCGCTCCTACCGGATGACGCTTTCAATTGTACTCTCCTGCCGCCGTTCAATCATGCGCCACCGGCGCCACCTGCCAGATCTCCTCGGCATATTCGCGAATCGTGCGATCCGAGGAAAATTTGCCCATATTCGCTATATTGAGGACGACTTTCCTGACCCATTCCTGTGGCTGCCGGTAGAGTTCGTCCACCCGCTCCTGACAGGCGACGTAATCCGCATAATCGGCCAACAGCAGGTAACGGTCGCCGTCGACGGTCAGGGAATCGACCACGGGTCGGAAGCGTTCGAGATCGTCCGGAGAAAAATAGCCGCCGCCTACCATCTCCAGCACTTGCTTTAGCTCCGGATTGGCGTGGTAGTAATCCCAGGGATTGTAACCCCGCTGCCGCAGTTCCGTCGCCTGCCCGGCGGTCAGGCCGAAAATAAAGATATTGTCTTCGCCCACTTCATCACGGATCTCGATATTGGCGCCGTCCAGCGTGCCGATAGTCAAGGCGCCGTTCAAGGACAGCTTCATATTGCCCGTGCCGGAGGCTTCGGTGCCTGCCGTGGAAATCTGTTCGGACAGATCGGCCGCCGGGATAATGCGCTCCGCGGTGGTGACATCGTAATTGGGAATGAAGACCACTTTCAGACGCTCGTCCATGACAGGATCGTGGTTGACCACATCCGCCACGTCGTTGATCAGCTTGATGATCAGCTTGGCCATGGCGTAGCCGGGCGCGGCCTTGCCGGCAAAGATGGCGGTGCGGGGCTGGAAATTCCCCTCGGGATTGGCGCGAATCCGGTTATAGCGGGTGATGACGTGCAGGACATTTAATAGTTGCCGTTTGTACTCGTGAATGCGCTTGACCTGCACGTCGAACAGTGAAGCCGGATCGACCTGGATCCCCAGGTGATTCTGGATGTAAGCCGCCAGCCGTTGTTTGTTGTCCTGCTTGACGGCCTGTAACGCGTTGCGGAACTCCTCGTCCTCCGCCAGCGGCTCCAGCTTTTTAAGCTGCTCGAGCTGGGTAAGCCAGCGTCTGCCGATGTGTTTGCGGATCAGTCCGGCCAGACCCGGATTGGCCTGGTTTAACCAGCGGCGGGGGGTGATGCCGTTGGTTTTGTTCACGATCCGCCCTGGAAAAAATTCGTCGAATTCGGCAAAGGTCGTGCTCTTCATCAACTGGGTGTGCAGTTCCGCCACCCCGTTGATTTTATGGCTGCCGACGATGGCCAGATGGCCCATGCGGACGCGCTTGGGGTTGCCCTCCTCGATCAGCGACAGGCGCCGCATCCGGTCCAGATCGCCCGGATAGCGGTGGTTGACGGCTCGCAGGAAATGGTGATTGATTTCGTAAATGATCTGAAGATGGCGCGGCAGCAGTTTCTCGAACAGATCGACCGGCCAGGTCTCCAGCGCCTCCGGCAGCAGGGTATGATTGGTGTAGGAGAAAACACGGGTGCCGATATCCCAGGCATCATCCCAGTCGAGGCCGTGGCGGTCCTGCAACAGCCGCAGCAATTCGGGAATCGCCAGCGCCGGATGGGTATCGTTCAACTGAATCGCCACCTTATCGGGCAGTCCGCGGATGTCGTTATGGGTGCTCAGGTAACGGCGCACGATATCCTGCAAGGAAGCGGACACGAAGAAATACTCCTGACGCAGCCGCAATTCCCGCCCCCCTTCGGTGCTGTCGCTGGGATAGAGCACCTTGGAGAGCAGCTCGGACTGGTTTTTCTCCTCGACCGCCATAAAGTAATTGCCCTGGTTGAAGTGCGCCAGATCCAATTCCCGCGACGCCTTGGCGGACCACAGCCGTAAGTTGTTGACCGTGTTGGTGGCATAGCCGGGAATGGGCATGTCGTAGGCCATGGCCATGACTTCCTCGGTATCGGCCCAGGCATAGCCGGAGCGGCCGGATTCATCCCGATACTCGACGACGCGGCCGCCGAAATGCACGGGATAGAGCACTTCGGCGCGCGGGAACTCCCAGGGATTGCCGTAACGCAGCCAGTTATCCGGGGATTCCACCTGAAAGCCCTGGTTCAGGCGCTGGTAGAACATGCCGTATTCATAGCGGATACCGTAGCCGTAGCCGGGCAGGCGCAAAGTGGCCATGGAATCCAGAAAGCAGGCCGCCAGGCGCCCCAGACCGCCATTCCCCAGGGCGGCGTCCAGTTCCAGTTCGGTAATGGCCTCCCGCGAGACCCCGAGTTCGTCCAGAACCTGGCAGCACTCGTCGTAGACATCCAGATTCAGCAGCGTATTGGTCAGCGCGCGCCCGATCAAAAATTCCAGCGACAGGTAATACACCCGTTTGGCGTCCTGCTGGTAATAGCTGCGCATGGTCGCCATCCAGCGTTCCGCCAGGCGGTCCCGCAGCGTGTAGGACAGAATGGCGAGCCAGTCGCGCCGGGTCACCGTGATCGGGTCTTTGGCCACGCTGTAGCTCAAGTGACGGCTCATGCCCTGCCGGATGGCGGTGGTGTCCAGACCCAGGTAGTCACGTTTCAGCAGACTTTTGTTTTTCGACGGAACGGTCATCAGGTCATCTCCAGATATTTTCTAACTCTATCCAAACCAGGGATAGTAGTTGTAGGATGGGTAAAGGCGCGCAAGCGCCGTACCCATCGACGCTACCAGCTTATGCGTTTCCTTCTAATAATAGAACATTCATGGCCGATACCCACCGACGACTTGCTGTGCGTTCCAACGTTGCACGCCTGCTGTTCCTATTAAGCTGTTCAGCCTTCCTATTCGCCGGCTGCGGGCAGGAACCGGGCGCCGCCGTCGTGATCGAATTCTGGGCCATGGGACGGGAGGGCGAAGTGGTGCAGGAACTGCTGCCGGCATTCGAGCGGCGCCATCCGGACATTCGGGTGCGGGTGCAGCAAATCCCCTGGAGCGCGGCCCATGAAAAATTGCTGACCGCCTACGCCGGCGGCGCCATGCCCGATCTGTTCCAACTGGGCAACACCTGGATTCCCGAGTTCGTGGCGCTGGGCGCGCTGGAACCCCTGAACGACCGGGCGGCCCGGTCGGCCAACGTGCAGACGGATGATTATTTCCCCGGCATTCTGGCGACCAATGCGCTCGACGGCGTACTGTACGGCATTCCCTGGTACGTGGATACCCGCCTGCTGTTCTATCGGAGCGATATCCTGGCAAGGGCCGGCTACCGCGAGCCGCCGCGCACCTGGGATGCCTGGCTGGACGCCATGCAGCGGATCAAGGCTCTGGAGGGAACCGGGCGCTACGCCATTCTGCTGCCGATCGACGAATGGGAACTGCCGGCGATTCTGGCCTTACAGTTGGGCGCCGGGCTGCTGCGGGATAATGACCGCTACGGCGACTTCCAAAGCCCCGCCTTCCGCCGCGCCTTCGCTTTCTATCTGGAACTGTTCCGCCAGCGGCTGGCGCCCGCCGTGGGGGCAACCCAGGTGGCCAATCTGTATCAGGAATTCGCCAACGGCTATTTTGCGCTGTACCTCAGCGGCCCCTGGAATATCGGCGAATTTAACCGCCGGCTGCCGCCGGCGGTCCAGGAGCAGTGGTCCACGGCGCCCATGCCGGCCCCCGCCGCGGATCGTTTCCCCGGCGTTTCGCTGGCGGGCGGCGCCAGTCTGGCGCTGCATCGCGCGTCGAGGCATAAGGAGGCGGCCTGGAAACTGATCGAATACCTGTCCGAGCCGGAACGGCAGGCCGAATTCTACCGGCTGACCGGCGATCTGCCGGCCTGCAAGACCGCCTGGCAGGCCGCCGCACTGAGCGAACAGCCGCCCACTCAGGCGTTCTGGCTGCAGCTCCAGGCGGTACAGGCAACCCCCCAAATCCCCGAGTGGGAACGCATCGCCAGCAAGATTGCCCAATACGCCGAGCGGGTGATTCGTGGCGAGTTGGCCACGGATACGGCGCTGGCGGCGTTGGATCGCGATGTGGACGCCATGCTGGAAAAGCGCCGCTGGCTGCTGCGGCGGGCGGCGAATGAACCGGCGGAGCATTGATTAAATTAACAATCACTCCTTCCATCCCCTTTTGATTTAAAGGAGTCTATATGACTAATTCGGATTCTACCGGCGGCGCTATAGCCGCCACGTCTGAAAGAAGCTGGTTACTGCGCCTGTTCATAAACGAACTCGGCTTTTTCATCGTATACGTATTAGCGCTGATCGGTGTTGCCTACACGGTCTACGATGCCGGTAAGAGCGCGTGGTATTGGGAGTTACTGATTCCCGTCTACTGCCTGTTTTGTATCGTCATCCAGTGGCCTCACGTTGGAGTTACGCTTAAGGATCGGGCCAAAACGGCTCTCCAGCAGGTGTTGCATTGGGGCGCCTTTCTGGGCGCGATGCAAATTATTTTTATGCCCCAGGTCAAGATTCTGTTAAACGATCAAAGCACCAGTTTCGTGCTCATCATGATGTTGATACTCAGCACTTTCCTGGCAGGCGTCTATCTTAACTGGCGGTTATGCGTGGTGGCCGTATTACTGGCTATTAGTGAAGTGATCCTGATTTATTTTCAGGAATCCGCCCTGTATATGCTGCTTCTCGGCATTGCGGCTGCCGCTGTCTATGTTCTGTGGCTGTGGTGGCGCGCCAAGGCTCACGCTCGGGGGTGAGGAGCGTCGCTGTCGGGTTGGGGTATCCACTTAGGGCGGGACAGCCGTTGTAGTCTGGATGGAACGGAGCTTGCGCAGCGCAATCCAGGTTCTTCCTGGCCGGAATGATGATCATGGCCCATGAGGACAACACAATGTCAGCGAATGAGAACACGAGCCACCCGTCAGCGCTGATCGTCGGCGCAATCGGGGTTGTCTTTGGCGATATCGGCGCCAGCCCTCTTTAGAGCGATGCGCCAAAAGATTCAACGGTCGACCTGGCGCCTGATCGTGCTGTTGGTGAGCATGCCGACGGCGGTCCTGATCTTCGGCGGTCTTTACCTGCTCGCTTCCACCTATCTGGAAGGAAAACCCATCGACTTCTGGTCGAGTCTGGAATGGGCCTCCGAAACGTTGACCACCACCGGCTACGGCGCCTACGCGCCCTGGAAGCACCCGGTCATGATTCTGCTGGTCATCCTGACCCAGTTCATCGGCATGTTTTTCCTGGTGCTGATCTTTCCCGTGTACGTGCTGCCGTATATCGAGGAACGGTTCGAGCAGCGGCTGCCGCACGCCTTGCCACCGATGGCGGGACGGGTGTTGTTCTACCGCTACGGCCCGGCGCTCGACTCGCTGCTGGAGGAATTCCAACGGCTCGGTTCCGCCTTCGTGATCCTGGAGGAAGACATGCTGCTGGCTCGCAGTCTGCGCGACCGCGGCTACTCGGTAGTGTTCGGCAACCTCGATGAAGATCCGGGGATATTGGCCGGGGTGGAACAGGCGCAGGCGGTGGTGACCAACGCCGACGACCACGCCAATGCGACCTGCATTCTGATCGTCCGCGAGCGGGGCTTCGACGGTCCGATTTACGCCCTCGCCGACAATCCCCTGTACCGGCCGCCGATGCTCAAGGTGGGCGCGTCGGCGGTGTTCACTCCGACCCACGTGCTCGGCGCGGCGCTGGCGGCACGCGCCAGCGCCCGCATCAGTCCCCCGGCGGAGGGTTTGCATCTGCTCGGTACGCAGGTCGACCTGACCGAATTCCGGATTCGGGCGGATAGCCCGCTGGCCGGACAGCGGCTGGGCGAACTGCGGCTGGGCGAACGCTACGGCGTGAGCGTGATCGGCCAATGGCGCGGTGGCCATTTCGTCGTCGCCAAAGGACCGGATACGCGCATCGAGCCTGGCGTGATTCTGGTCGTGGTCGGCGCCCATGCGAATCTGGCCCAGGTCGAGCGCTTGGCCACGACGATTCACCGCACCGGTCCCATCGTGGTGGCCGGTTACGGCACGGTCGGCGGTAAGGTGGTGGAAATGCTGCGTGATGCCCACGAACTGACCACCGTCATCGACAAGCAACCCGTGCCAGGCGTCGACGTCGTCGGCAACGTACTCGAACATGCGACCCTGGATCAGGCGAACGTGCGCGCGGCGAGCGCGGTGGTGCTAGCGTTGAACAACGACAGCGAAGGGGTGTTCGCCACGGCGGTGGTTCGCGATTACGCCCCCGAGGTTCCTCTCATCGTCCGGGTCAACCGGGCGCCGAACGTCGCGCGGCTGTACCAGGCGGGCGCCGATTTCGCCCTCTCGTTAGGGCAGATGGCCGGAGAAATCCTCGCCTACCATCTACTCGGCGAGCAGGCGGTCGCCGTCGAGTCGCGCATCAAATTCGTCCGGTTGGCGGCGGGGGCGCTGGCGGGCCTGCATCCGTGGCGCGCCGGAGTACAGGAACGGACCGGCGCGGCTGTGGTCGCGGTACAAAGGGACAGCCAGGTATTCGTGACTTTCGATGAGTCATTCCGGGTACGCCCGGCCGACCTCCTGTTCGTCTGCGGAACGCTCAGCAGTCTGGATCAGTACGGGCGCGAGTTCCAGGCCATGCCCGCCGAAGGTCCACGGCTTTGATGGGCGCGAGGTTCAGCCGCCGCAGCCCCAGCGTAGTCCTCGTAGGGTGGGATGATGAAGGAACCCCAACGCCAGTGATCGCGGCGAGGGCGCCCGCTCCCACGGGAGACCTGAAGTTTCTGCGCTGTGGGAGCGGCGCCCTCGCCGCGATCACTGGCCACCTAAGGACAGTACCATCTGTAGCAAAAGACAAGACTTGACCCCATCGCATGTGACCCCATCGCAGGTTACCGCTGCGCTTGTGTAGAGTGTAGCGACGCTATACACTTCGCCGGATGATCAAGCAGTTCAGGCACAAAGGGCTTCGGCACTTCTTCGAGACCGGATCGAAGGCGGGTATCCAAGCCGCCCACGCGCCGAAGCTTCGGCGGCAATTGGTACGCCTTGACGTTGCTGCTTCGCCGCAGGACATGAACCTGCCCGGCTGGAAGCTGCATCCCCTCTCGGCGGAGTTGGCCGGGCACTGGGCCGTCTGGGTCAGTGGGAACTGGCGGCTGACCTTCACCTTCGACGGCCCAGACGCGGTCTTTGTCGATTACCAGGATTACCACTAGGCGACGCCCATGAGCGACATGCACAACCCTCCCCATCCCGGCGAGACCTTGCGTGACGATGTGTTGCCCGCGCTGGGACTCACTGTCACCGAAGCCGCTCGGCAGCTCGGTGTGACCCGGACTGCCCTCTCCCGCGTCCTCAACAGGCGTGCCGCGATCTCGCCGGACATGGCCCTGCGCCTTGAGGCATGGCTCGGCGCCGACCGCGGCGGACGTGCGGAGCTATGGCTTGCGGAGCAGATGGCCTACGACGTTTGGCAAGCGAGGCAAAAGCCACGGCCGGAGATCGCGCGCCTCGCGGGGAGTTAGCTTCGGTAGCCCGCCCAAGTTAAAACCTTGCATGGTGGTAGTGCGAGCCTAACCGCAGTCCGCCCAGACAAGCCCGGATCGGGTCGGGGTAACGGGATTGCGCCCGTTACCCCTCCCACACCACCGGACATGCGGTCTTCCGCATCCGGCGGTTGAACCCAGCGGCTTCACGTTGCCGCAAGATCCGATGGAACGTATAAGCCCCAACGCC
>CAIMUS010000201.1 GCA_903844665.1 uncultured Pseudomonadota bacterium | reverse complement strand
GCGGCAAGTGTAGAGTGGGGAGGTATGGGCGGCCCGCCGTCAACCGGCCACAGCGGGCGGCGGTAACAGCACGCTCACCAAGCCGCTGTCGTTCTGAAAGACAGCCTCCCGACAGCTACCGCGAAGCAGTCGCTGCACTTAAAACGTTTGCCAGCGTTCATACTGCTTCCTTCGATGGAGTCAAATGGCTCCGGTCGCCAGCAGCGAACTCCGGCGCGGCGGAGGGACACCCCCACAGCGCCCAGAACAGGCCCAGTACGGCCAGTACCGGCATTAAACAACCGAGTAACGGTGCGATCATGATCTGCATTTCACTTCTCCAGTCGTTCCAGGGTGCTCCCAGGTTCCGCGCTTCAATCGCGCGCCCTGCGCCAGCCTGGCTGAAACATACCCTGTATCAATAAAGCAACAGCAACCTGTATCATTTCGACAAAATAAGACAACTTGTTGCTTTGATCGTTCCATTCGATGCCCGTTTAGCGCCGACACGGGGACGTGCAGACGCGGGTAGTGTTCTAAATTCGTACACTACCAGCGACCCTAACCCGCGTCGGCATCGAGGCGCTGTTTATTGCGTATCGCCCGGGCATAGGCCGCCTCGTAATGGCGCGCGCTCTTTTCCCAGGAAAAATCCTGCGTCATCGCGGTTTCAATCATCGCGCGGATATGCTGCGGTCGGTCGTAATAGGTGCTGATCGCCCAGCCGACGGTGTAATGGAGAGCCTGCGGCGACGGCTGCCAGAATTTAAAACCGGTTCCCTGGCCGGTCGCCTCGTCATAGTTCTGCACCGTATCGTCCAGTCCTCCGGTCGCATGGACAATCGGTAGCGTGCCGTAACGCTGCGAGTACATCTGGTTCAGGCCGCAGGGCTCGAATAAGGACGGCATTAGGAAAAAGTCGCAGCCGGCTTCGATCCGATGGGCCAGCCCGTCATCGAAACCGATATAAGATCCCACCCGGCCGCTGTACCTGCCGGGCAGATTCCAGAAATAATCCTGGAGATAGTGCTCGCCGCTGCCCAGAATCACGAACTGGACATGCATATCCCGCAGAATGCCCTCGATCGCCTGGGCGATCAGATGGAAGCCCTTCTGCTCCACGAACCGGCCGATCGCGCCGATCAGCGCCACTCCATCATCGACCGGCAGACCGAAGGCTTGTTGCAACTGGCGCTTGCATTCCCGCTTGCCCTCCAGATCGTGGACCGAGAAATGGGCCGGAATGAACGGGTCGCGTTCAGGATCCCACAAGGCATAGTCGATACCGTTGAGAATGCCGATCAGATCGTCCCCGCGCCGGCCAAGATACGGGGCGAGGCCGAAGCCACCATAGGGTTGGGTGATTTCCCTGGCGAAAGCCGGACTGACCGCGGTGACGACGTCGGCGTAATAGATGCCGCCCTTGAGAAAATTGATTTTTTTGTAGGACTCGAATTTCTCTTCGGTGAAGTTTTGCCATCCCAGTCCCAGATAGTCGTAAAAGCTCAAGGGGTAAATCCCTTGATAGGCCACGTTATGGAGGGTGATCACGGCGGCGGCGCCACCGAGGATGGGATCATCCCAATGCCAGATTTTCAGATAGGCCAGAGTCAGCGCCGTCTGCCAATCGTTGGCGTGGACGATATCGGGTTTGAAACCGATATCCTTGCAAACCTGCAACGCCGCCCGGCTGAAAAAGCCGAACCGGACCGGATTGTCGTCATAATCATGCATGCTGGCATCATGGTACAGGCCCCAGCGATCGAAGTAGAGCTGATGTTCGATCAGATAGACCGGCACGCCGGCCTCCGAAGTCAGCTCGAACACCGAGCACCACTCCTGCCGGTCCCCCATCCACACGCCCATGGACTCCAGCGTCTGTCCGGCGTTCCAACGCTCCAGGTCGATCGACCGGTAGCGGGGTATCACCACCCGCACGTCATGTCCCATCTTCTTCAGCGCCGCCGGCAGCGCCGAGGCTATATCGGCCAAGCCGCCTACCTTGGCGTAAGGGTACATTTCCGACGCGACGATCAGAATCCGATAGGTATCACTGTTTTCCCGTTCGGTCCGCTGCATGATGTTATTACCCAATCCGGAAATTGTTGTTTGGGTCCCCCGGCGGTGATGAGGTTCATCGAGCGAGGGGTCGATAGCGCTACATCATACACCGCCTGTCCCGCAGCGCTATAACTGTGATGCCGGCGCTCCCAGGGTCGAATTGTCCCGCCTTAAGGGGGGTAGCCAGAAATTCGAGGAACCATCTATACTAAGATAAATATCTTCACCGCCAGGGTTGATCCCCAGGCGTGGTCGAAAGCCCCGATATGGTAGTGTCTTAGAGCCTGTATAAAAACTAACACCATGATAATAATAGCTAATTTCCCCATAGATACGTCCCCTCCCCCCTTGTGGGGGAGGGAGTTTTTATACAGCCTCTTAAAGTTGGATATTGTACATTCGAGTTTGAAACAATAGACATTGAGACCGACCGGGCCGACTCTTCTCTCTACTCAGGATCCGCCGCGCCGCTGGCGCCGCCCGGGATGGTTCGCCACCGTGCTGCTCATCGGTGCGGCGCTGTGGCTGTTCCTGATCACCCGCCCTACCCCACCACCTCCCTTCGCCGAAATCCGCTCGAATTTCCGCCCTTCGGAAGCTTATCTGCTGGATCGTCATGGCGAGGTGCTGCATACCCTGCGGGTCGATTTCGGCCAGCGCCGCCTGACCTGGACCCCGCTGGCCGAAGTTTCACCCGCGCTGGTAAACGCCCTGATCGCCGCCGAGGATCGGCGGTTTTTCCAGCACCGGGGAGTGGACTGGCGGGCGCTGGCGGCCGCGGCCTCCAGCGTCTTGCGCGGCGGGCCGGCGCGCGGGGCCAGCACCCTGAGCATGCAGGTGGCCGCCATGCTGGATCCCCGGCTGACGCCGCCCGAGGGGCGCCGCGGCCTGGAACAGAAGCTGCGGCAACTGCGCGCCGCCCTGGCGCTGGAGCGGCGCTGGAGCAAGGCGCAGATTCTGGAAACCTATCTGAATCTGGTCGATTTTCGCGGCGAACTGAAAGGCATAGCGGCGACGGCGGCGGGCCTGTTCGGAAAGTCCCCGGCCGGCCTGGACGAGACGGAAGCGCTGCTGCTGGCGGCGATCCTGCCCTCTCCCGGCGCCGGCGCCGGCCGCATCGGTCACCGCGCCTGCGCCATCGCCGCCGCCGGGCGGTTTCAGACCGAGTGCGCGGCCCTCCGGCAACTGGCGTCGGCGGTATTGAACCAGCCGCCGCGCCTGCCCTCCCAACACGGGGTGGCGCTCCAACTCGCGCAGCGGTTGCTGCGCCAGCCCGGTGAACGCCTGCAGACGACTTTGGATGCCCCTCTGCAACGCCAGACAGCCACTATTCTGAGCCAGCAACTGGCCGGACTGGAACGACACAATGCGCGGGATGGCGCGGCGATTGTGGTGGATAACGCCAGCGGGGACATACTCGCCTATGTCGGTTCGGCCGGTCCCCTGTCCAGCGCTTCCCAGGTGGATGGAGTCGGCGCCCGCCGCCAGGCCGGTTCGACCCTGAAGCCGTTTTTGTACGGGCTGGCGCTGGAGAAACGCTATCTGACGGCAGCCTCTCTGCTGCACGATGCGCCGCTGCCTCTGGAAACCACGGCGGGCCTGTACCTTCCCCAGAACTACGAGCGCGATTTCAAGGGCTGGGTGAGCGTCCGCACCGCGCTCGGCAGTTCGCTCAACATACCCGCCGTCCGCGCCTTGCTGCTGGTCGGGATGGAGCCCTTGCGCGACCGCCTGCGGGAGCTGGGCTATCTGGGTCTCACCGACGCGGGGGAATTCTACGGTTACGCCCTGGCGCTGGGGGCGGCGGATGTCAGCCTGCTGGAACAGGTCAATGCCTATCGGACCCTGGCCAACGGCGGCCTGTTCGGCCCCCTGCGCCTGCTGCCCGGCGACCCGATCGGCGAACCCCGCCGGATCATGAGTCCGCCGTCGGCTTTCCTGGTGGCCGATATACTCGGCGACCGGACCGGACGGGCGTTGACCTTCGGCTTGTCCAACCCGCTGGCGACCCGCTTCTGGACGGCGGTCAAAACCGGCACCAGCAATAACATGCGGGATAACTGGTGCATCGGTTTCAGCCGGCGTTATACGGTAGGAGTGTGGGTCGGAAACTTCGAAGGGGACGCCATGCAGGATGTGTCCGGCGTCAGCGGCGCGGCCCCCGCCTGGCTGGAAATTATGAACGCGCTGCATCAGGTCCTTCCCAGCGAACCGCCTCCCGCGCCAGCCGCCATCATCGCCGCCGAGGTGCGGTTCGAACCGGCTGTAGAGCCGGCCCGGCGGGAATGGTTTATCGCCGGCACCGAAACCGGTCTGGTGCGCCTGCCCGATCCGGCGACCCGGACGCCACAGATCGAAACGCCGCCCAATGGCGTCGTCATCGCGCTCGATCCCGATATTCCAAGGCAGAATCAGGCCGTGCTGTTCGCCAGCCGGCCGGCGCGAGGGGATGCTTATTTCCTGCTGGACGGGGCGCGTCTGGCGCCCGCCGATCGTGCTTACCAGTGGCTGCCGCTACCGGGGCGGCATACCCTGGAGCTGGTCGGCCATGACGGCGAACGCTACCATCGGATCGAATTTCAGGTGCGGCTGCCTGGCGGGTAGCCCTGCTTCATTTTGCGTTCTTTGCGTCCTTTGCGTTCTTTGTTGTGAGATAACGGGTGTGGCAGTTTGAACCCGGTTGTAATATATTCCAAAAAACCGCGCCATCGGCGCCCCATAATAACTCCCGCTTTACTGAGAACAGGTATGAAACTGAGACCGAACTTCTTAGCGGCAGGCTGTTTGCTGCTGGTCATGGCCCTTCTGGTCAGTCCAGCACCGGCCGCCGACAGTTATGGATATCCCATCACCAATCCCTATGCCGCCACCGTGATCGGCACCCCCAGCGAGCTTCAGGCTCCCCAGTTGCCAGCGCGGGAGATCAACCGTAAGCGCCTGGAACTTACCGTATTCCAGGACCGCAGGCAGCCGGATTTGCTGTGGTTCAACAGCACCCTGCGCAATGGGCTGATCTATCAAACGGGCAGAGCGCCGCTGATCTTCGTCATCGCCGGCACCGGCGGCAGCTACCGCTCGTTCAAGGTAAGGGAACTGGCCAATTACTTCTATCAGGCTGGCTTTCATGTCGTGACCCTGTCCTCCCCGACCCATCCGAACTTCGTCGCGGCGGCTTCCAGCACCCAGTATCCAGGGTCCTTGGAGAATGATGCCCAGGACCTGTATCGGGTCATGCAACTGCTCCGGCAACGACTCCAGAATGAAATCGAAGTCAGCGACTTTTACCTGACGGGCTACAGTCTGGGAGCCACCCAGGCGGCTTTCGTAGCCAGGCTGGACGATCGCTACAAGCTGTTAAATTTCAAGAAAGTATTTATGATCAATCCGGCCGTCAATCTGTACAATTCCGTGAAAATCCTGGATGGGTTGTATACTAAAACGGTCCATGGCAACCCAGCCAAGGAGAATGAAATTATCGATAAAGTGACGGATGCATTGGTCAGTACCTACAGACAGGAAGATATCGTCGGTTTCGGTGAGAATTTCCTCGGTGAGGATGCGCTCTATTTAGCCTACCGCAACAAGCTGTCTATCAGAACTGACATTCTGCAAGCGCTTATTGCTATGTCGTTCCGTAATTCTGTCGCCAATATGGTATTCGTCACCGATGTAGCCAATAATGCCGGTTATATCAAACCCAAAAATCTGATTCTTTATCCCACCGATTCCTTAACCGACTACTTTATTGTGGCGAATCAAGTTTTTTTCATGGATTACTTTCATGATCTCTATATGCCATTCTACCAGTCGAAACAACCGGGGTTGACCGAGCGGGACCTTATTAAGGCATCTGGCCTCGGCAGTATCGAAGACTATTTGCAGCACGCCGATAAAATCGGGGTGGTGACCAATCAGGATGAAATCATTCTGGCGCCCGGCGAACTTGATTTCCTGCGTCGTGTATTCGGCCGACGGCTCCGGGTTTATCCCCATGGCGGCCATTGCGGTAATATGAGTTACAAAGAAAATGTTGCCTACATGCTCCAGTTCTTCAAAAATTAAAGAAAGGCTGCCATGATGAGAAAAGCAAATTCAATCAACATTTTGGGTTTTTTACTGCTAGGTTTTTCCCTGTTTGGTTGCAGTACGCTGCCGCAGACCAGTGGTCCGGTGCAGCCTGCCAGGCGTCCGATCAGTGAATATGTCAAACCGGGGGTCCAATATTCTATCGATGTTTACGATCCGTGGGAGGGTTTTAATCGCGGCATGTACACCTTTAATGCCGGCTTCGATGAATATGTCTTATTGCCCGTAGTCTACGCCTATGAAAAAATCACGCCGGATTTTGTAGAAGATCGGGTTTCCAACTTTTTCTCCAATATCTCCGATGTTCGGAATCTGTTGAATGCCGCTCTGCAACTGAAGGGCGAGCAGGCCGCCCAGACCTTCGCCCGTCTGGTGTATAACACCACTTTCGGCATCGTGGGCTTATGGGACCCGGCCACGGCGATGGGACTGCCGAAGCGGCGGGAAGATTTTGGTCTGACGCTCGGCTATTACGGCATAGGCGCCGGTCCCTATCTGGTTCTCCCTTTCCTGGGCCCTTCGAATTTGCGTGACACCACGGGCCTGGTTACCGACTCGCTTGCTTCCAGCACCATCGATCCTTTGCGTCTCAACAATCACCCTGAAAGGGAAATCGCCTATTTCACGCTCGAGGCTATCGAAACCCGTCAAAAAATCGATTTCCGCTATTATGAAACAGGATCGCCCTTCGAATATAGCCAGATACGCTTCCTGTATAGCCGGATGCGGCAGTTTCAAATCGATGTGCGCAAGCCGGAAGAAGGCGTCGAGCTGCCTTAGCTTCCTGTCGTTACTGATTCAGTTGGGCGTAGGAGCGAGCTTGCTCGCGAATGAAGCGGTCGCCGGTAAACCGGCGCTGTTCGCGAGCAGGCCCGCTCCTACAGGCACTCTGAAATGGCTGGCGTATATTGATGAATCACGCATAGCACCCGAATGGTTACACCTATTTGAAAATTACTTGGAGTGAGATAAAATTGCTTTAAATATAAACATTTAGTCTTGGATTTGTTAAGTTTTGTAAAGTTTTTTCTATTGGTTTTAATTCCTGATAGTATGGTTTTCATGCTTACACGCATGACAATTTTTGGAGGTGAATGTAATCATGAATACTTTCAAACAACTTGAGCGTAAACAACTTATCGTAATCGGCCTGGCGCTGGCGCTGGCGTTAATTTCATTTTTTATCCCTCTACCAGGCTAGCCTCTACCTGGCAAATGGATTTCTGCTCGGCCTAAAAATACTATACTGTTGAAGGTCGAATAGATAATTAAAAATTGAGACTCAAATAAATAAGCAATTCAATAACTGGTTAAGATTCAATAACTTACACTATTATATCGGCTACCAACTTAAGGCGGGACAATCCGACCCTGGGAGCGCCGGCGTCCCCGCCGGCCTCAGGGCATTCGACGCCAGTCAACAGCCGGCAAAATGCCGGCGCTACTAGGGAATCCCCGTAGGGGCGGTTCGCGAACCG
>CAIMUS010000200.1 GCA_903844665.1 uncultured Pseudomonadota bacterium | reverse complement strand
TATACGTTCCATCGGATCTTGCGGCAACGTGAAGCCGCTGGGTTCAACCGCCGGATGCGGAAGACCGCATGTCCGGTGGTGTGGGAGGGGTAACGGGCGCAATCCCGTTACCCCGACCCGATCCGGCTCAGCCTGTAAAGCATCCCGACTTAAGTGGATATCCGGTCGCGACCGGCCATAATCCGTCATTCGCAACAATCTCAACTGTGAGAATGCGAGGTTATGACCCCGATGCACGGGCCTCTATGACCTGATTGCTGAATTGTGCCGATAGCCCGCAGAAGTTAGGGGAAGCGGTAGCGAACCCCAACGTTGTAGATCTGGGCGGGAAAGATTGAGGTTCGCGCCTCACCCAATCTAAGCGCTCTGTTATTGCGCACAGCAGTTGAGCGGCACATAATGTGTACATATCGGTACACAGTTGAGATGGTTATGGCTGAACCTGAAAAAGTGGCTATTCGCCAGTTTCGAGCAAAACTCGCCACGTATGTGCTTGAAAGCGATTCACCGATCGCGATCACGCGCCACGGCGATACGGTGGGTTATTTCATCCCGGTACGGCACAAGCGAACCGAGGCGGAGCGGCAAGCGCTCACAGCAGCCGTCGCCCAACTGGAGCAGATGCTTCAGGAACAGGGTCTTACGGAAGAAGATCTGGTAGCGGATTTCAAGCGTTTGCGTGCCGGCAGGCATCCATGAGAAAGGGACTGGTACTGGATGCCAATATCCTGATTCGCGCCGTGCTGGGCGTGCGAGTGCGTACTCTCCTCGAATGTTACGAAGAGAACTGCGAGTTCTATAGCCCAGACGTGTGTTTTTTAGAGGCTCGCCAGCATCTCCCGCAGATACTCGGCAACCGCGGCCTCGATGCCGGACCGGCGTTGGCCGTACTCGATGAAATCGCTCGCCTGGTGCAACCAATAGAATCAGCGCTCTACCAGTCCTTTGAAGCAGTCGCCCGCACCCGGATAGCGCCCCGTGATCTACGCGACTGGCCCGTAGTGGCTTTAGCGCTGGCGCTGAACCTTGCCGATCTGGACCGAGGATCAGGATTTCTTCGGCAGCGGTATTGCCATCTGGACGACCGACCGCGTCGAGATTTATCTGCGGGAGGGATGAAAAGTCCGTAGGTTAGGATTACGAAAGAACAACCAACCTGATCTGCCACGATGAAATGTTGGGGTTCGTTCCTCACCCCAACCTACGCACTCTCATCGAAGGCGATGATCGGAAGCACTGGGAGGATGCGACGAAAGAGGTAATCCTCGATGCGATCTCTGCGGTTGCCAGCCGACAACAGGTACATGCCGTAGAGCAGCTCCTGCCAGGTCACGGCAGCCAGGGCAAGAGATATGCTGTTCGCCTTGATATGCTCCATTACCAACGGATTCGGTCGGGCAGCGACGGGTTCAGAGAGGATATTCGTATGGAGCAAATACCTTATCCCGGCCATCCGAAATCCCGTTCAGGTCTTCGATCGCGCCATGAATCGACTGCTTCCGGCGTCCAATCGACCGGTTCGAATGCCGGATCGGACCGCATTTCCACAATGAGGTCCCAAAAGTTGTCGGGTACCTGGCCTTGGCGAAAACGTGCATACTCGTCTTCCGACAGCAGAACGGCAACGGCTTTGCCGCGGCGGGTAACTACCAAGCCAGGTAGGTCGGGCACAGGACGTACCCGACATGCAACGCCACGAACTCGGGAAATTTCGGGCAACGCTTACGCTTTTGCCCGACCGACTTGCTTGCCTACCTGCTCCGCCATGTGACTATGCACTACTGCCGCTCGACCTCGGGGCACAAAGGTGGTGGTCATGAGGTGATCTCATCACGCAGTTCCAGGCGTCGTTCGATGCGTTCAATTCGGCGCTGAAGGTCCTGTGTTTGGCTGTGCCCGCCCATACACCGCTGTTGTCAGTCCTGCTATCTGCTGACCTAAAGCAGCGAGTTGCAGCTGAACGCCGGCCATCTCCGATTTCAAACCGGCTATATCCGCACGGATAGCGCGCAGGTGTTCAAGGACTAAGTTTTCGGGGTGGTCACTCATGGGATAGTGGTACTCTTGCCGTGTGGAACTACTTGTTTATGATACTCGACTATCAAGGATTTTTCCCTTGACAAAACTTCTGGATGCAGCTCTAGTAGCACGTCAGCGTTGCAGTGACGGGTAAAGCCGCTTGAGCTTGATCCGTGCATCCGCCGTCGTAAACCCGACTGATCACTGTGTACGCCGGTAGAGTTTGGCCCATTTATCTCGTCAAAGCAACGCTGACGGACC
>CAIMUS010000199.1 GCA_903844665.1 uncultured Pseudomonadota bacterium | reverse complement strand
CTGGCAGCGATGCCTGGCACGGTGGCTGGAGGTCTAGCCACTGGCGGGAAAGTGACGCCTGTCAGAGACGAAGCTAGCCTGTCAGGGGCTTCGGGGCAGGAAAAAAAGTGTGAACACTTTTGTTCACCTTTTTGATAGCAGAAAATCATCTGTTGCTTGCCACTTGCGAGTCAGCGCGCCGCGGAGCGAACTCCGCGGCGCCATAGCTCAAACGACCGACCAGGCTAAATGCCCAGCTTTTTCTCCGCTTCCAGCACCACCTGGGTCATCGGCAGCACGCTGTCCGGATTCAGCGACATGGTGTCGATCCGGTGCTCCACCAGCCAGCGGGTGATCTCGGGGAAATCCGAGGGCGCCTGACCGCAGATGCCGATGTACTTGCCGTGCTTCTTGGCGGCCTTGATGGCCATATCCATCAGCATCAGCACCGCCTCGTTACGCTCGTCGCCACCGGTCATGCCCGCGTCGCGGTCCATCCCCAAGGTCAACTGGGTCAGGTCGTTGGAGCCGATGGAGAAACCATCGCACCTCTCCAGGAACTGATCGGCCAGCAGGGCGTTGGAGGGAATCTCGCACATGAAGATCACCTGCAGCCCGTTTTCGCCCCGCTTCAGACCATTGGTGGCCAGGATGCTCATCACCTCATCGGCCTCTTCCAGGGTACGCACGAACGGGATCATGACCTTGACGTTATCCAGACCCATGACCTCGCGCACCAGCTTGATGGCTTTGCACTCCAGCGCGAAGGCCGGGGCGAAGGACTTGGACGGATAGCGGTACGCGCCACGGAAGCCGATCATCGGGTTTTCTTCCTTCGGCTCGTAGGCTTTGCCGCCCAGCAGCATGGCGTACTCGTTGGACTTGAAGTCGCTCATACGCACGATAACAGGCCGCGGATAGACCGAGGCGGCGATGGTGCCGACGCCTTCCGCCAGCCGCATGATGTAGAACTCCGTGGGGCTGGGATAGCCGGCCATCTTCTCGTGGATTTCCTTGCGCAGTTGCCGGTCCTGCTTGTCGTATTCGATCAATGCGTTGGGATGCACGCCGATATTGGTGTTGATAATGAACTCCAACCGCGCCAGACCCACCCCTTCGCAGGGCAACTTGCAGGACTCGAAGGCCATGTCGGGATTGGCCAGATTCAGCATGATCTTGGTCTTGGGCGTACCCAGGCCGGTCAGATCGATCTGGGACTTCTCGAACGGCAGGATGCTCTCGTAGACGAAGCCGACATCGCCTTCGGCGCAGGAGACCGTGACTTCCTCGCCGTCCTGGATCAGGCTGGTGGCGTTGCCGCAACCGACCACGGCGGGAATGCCCAGCTCGCGGGAGATGATGGCGGCATGGCAGGTGCGGCCGCCCCGGTTGGTGACGATCGCGGCGGCGACCTTCATTACCGGCTCCCAGTCGGGGTCGGTCATGTCGGTCACCAGGATATCGCCGGGCTGCACCTCGTTCATATGGGAGGAACTGGCGATCACCCGCGATCTACCCGCTGCGATCTTGGAACCCACGCTCTTGCCTTCGCACAGCACGGTGCCGCGCCGCCCCAGCCTGAACACCTCGTGGATCAGGGCGCTCTTGGTGGACTGCACCGTCTCCGGACGGGCCTGGACGATATACAACTGACCGTCGAAGCCGTCTTTGGCCCATTCGATATCCATCGGCCGGGACTTGCCCGCCTTCATGGAATAGTGCTTCTCGATATCCACCGCGTACCGGGCCAGGACGAGGGCTTCGTCATCGCTGATGCTGAATTTCTCCTGCTCGCGCACATCCACGTCGACGTTGCGGGTGGAGACGCCGGCGGCGGTGTCGTCGCCGTAGATCATCTTGATCAGCTTGCGGCCCCGGCGCCGCTTGATGATGGATCTGAAGCCCTTCTCCAGGGTGGGTTTATGGACATAGAATTCGTCGGGATCGACCGCGCCCTGCACCACGTTTTCGCCCAGACCATAGGCGGAGGTGATGAACACGGCATCGCGGAAACCGGATTCGGTATCCAGGGTGAACATCACGCCCGAGGAAGCCTTGTCGGAACGCACCATCTGCTGTACGCCGATGGACAGCGCCACATCCATGTGCTGGAAGCCCTGGTGGACACGGTAGGAAATGGCGCGGTTGGTGAACAGCGAGGCGAATACGCGCTTACAGGTGTAGAGCAGGTTCTCCTTGCCGCGAATGTTCAGGTAGGTTTCCTGCTGGCCGGCGAAGGAAGCGTCGGGCAGGTCTTCGGCGGTGGCCGAGCTGCGCACGGCGACGTCGATCAGACCCTTGGAACCGCTCAGTTCTTCGTAGCCCACCGCGATCTCATCCGCCAGATCCTGAGGTATGTCGCCATTGCGGATCCACTCGCGGATCTCATGACCGGCCTTGGCCAGCGCATCCATATCGGTGGTGTCCAGCGTATCCAGGATCGCGGCGATCTTCTCGTGCAGACCGTTGGACTCGATATAGTAACGGTAAGCGTCCGCCGTGGTGGCGAAGCCGTTGGGAACCTTGATGTCTTTGCTGGACAGTTCCCGGTACATTTCACCCAGGGAGGAGTTTTTCCCACCCACCTGGGCGACGTCATGGACGCCGAGTTCGATAAAGCGCTTGATGTATTTGTACTGCTGCATGAAGGACTCTCCTTCTTTACTGTGGCCTGAAATATGGCGTGAAAATTACAAGGGCGTCCCGGTCATGTAAGGACCGGGAACCCACCCTGACAGGGTTCTGATAAACCTGAGGTTACAGCCGTTCATCGGGTTATGATGAAACCGGCGCAAAGTTGTGATTGTGGGGCTGGGTTACGTGGCGCTGTCGGCGCCGGCTTGTTCGGGGTAGGCAGCAAATCTCGTACCATGCGGGTTTGGTGGTTAACAAATCAGCTTCTTCTTGTTTTAATTGCCTCAGTATCTGCTCGGCCGCGCGGCGGGTGACGCCAGCTTGCCTTGGGACGGTGCAACCATGATGGTTGTGCACCATGGATGCCCAAGTTTCAACGCGGTTATTAGACACTACGTTTCTTTCAATTGTGCGACTATCGCAGCAACAAAATTGATCTGGATCAACATTTTGGCCATTGCTAAATTTCCTAGCAAGAAAGTTGATCCTGGTCAACCCGCCCTTGGCGGGTGCTGCTAAGTTTGCAACAAAGTGTATATCATAACCTAAAAACCGATCCAGAAGTCCAGTGTCGGCCAGTAAATATTTTTTCGTGATCGGTAGGGGCGGTTCGCGAACCGCCTCTTAACGGGGTGGTTCGCGATTGGTAGGGGCGGTTCGCGAACCGCCCCTACTTGACGAGGGTGAACAGCGATCATGTGTCTGGGTATAGCAATGCAGGTGGTGGCGGTGGACGGTTACAACGCCCGCTGCGAGGCGAAAGGTGTGCAACGTGAGGTCAGTCTGTTTTTGTTGCAGGAGGAACTGGTGCAACCGGGTGATCATGTGCTGGTGCATGTCGGCTACGCCATCCAGAAGATCACCGCCCAGGAGGCCCGCAGCACCTGGGAGGCGCTCGACGAGTTGCTGGCGCTGGAGGACGCGCAGGCTGCCCGTGCATGAATTTTCCATCTGTCACGATTTGCTGCGGCAGGTGGAAGATCTGGCGCGCGCCCATCACGCCCGGGCGGTGAGCGCTATCTATCTGCAGATCGGTCCACTGTCCGGGATCGAGGCGGCCCTGCTGGAGCAGGCGTTTACCGTCGCCCGCGCCGGCACGGTGGCGGCGGAGGCGGTGCTGACCACTGTAGCCCTGCCCATTCGGGTGCGCTGCCAATCCTGCGGCGCGGTCGGCGAGGTGGCTGTTAACCGGCTGGTCTGCGGCGCCTGCGGCGACTGGCATACCGAACTTTTGAGTGGCGACGAATTGTTATTGGCCAGCGTCGAACTGGAACTGGAGGAAGACGACGATGTGTGAAACCTGCGGCTGTACCATTACTCCCGGCAACGAGCACCTGGTTCAGGGCGAAGGCCGGCTGGCCCGTACCGCGGATGGCAAGGCGGCGGTCACGGTACTGCAAAGTCTGCTGCACGAGAACGACCATCAGGCCGAACATAATCGCGCCCATCTCGATGCCGGCGGCGTGCTGGCTGTCAACCTGATGTCTTCCCCCGGCTCCGGCAAGACCAGCCTGCTGGAGGCGACCATCGAGGCGTTGCAGGGCAGTCTCAAGGTGGCGGTGATCGAGGGGGATCTGGAAACCGAGAACGACGCCGTCAGAGTGCGCGCCAAGGGCGTGCCGGTAGTGCAGATAACCACCGGCTCGGCCTGTCATCTGGATGCCCATCTGGTGCATGACGCCCTGCATCACCTGGAGCTCGACGGCGTGGATATCCTGTTTATCGAAAACGTCGGCAATCTGGTCTGCCCGGCCAGCTTCGATCTGGGGCATCATGTCAATGTCACTTTACTGTCGGTCACCGAGGGTGACGACAAGCCGGCCAAGTATCCGGTGATGTTCCGGGCGGCGGATCTGCTGCTGCTCAGCAAGACCGATCTGCTGGCGGTGCTGGATGATTTCGATCCGGCGGCGGCGGAAGAGCGTTTCCGCCATCTGGCCAATCCGGCGCCGGTGTTGCGGATATCGGCCCGCAAGGGGGAGGGCATGGAGGCTTGGCTGCACTGGCTGCGGCAGACGCTCATGGTGCATCGCGCCCGTTTGCGGCAGGGCGCCACCTCGCGGCCCGCGGTGCAGCCGGACGGCGCCCGCGTCTATGAGCATGGACCTGCGCATCGCGGCCAGCCTCACCACCATGACCACGACCCTGGCCATGAGCATCACCATGACCATAGTGGCCACTCTCATCACGACCATCACCACGGCTAAGCAGGCCGGCGGCGCCCGACCTACCTGGCTTGGCTATTTACTTGTCCGCATTGCGTAGGCGCCGTTCGAGTTCAGCCAACCGCGCTTCCAGCGCCTGCCGCTGTTCCGTTTCCCGGCGGGCCCGCTCTTCCGCTTCCCAACGGGCCTGCTCGGCCTGCTGGCGGGCCTGCTCGGCCTGCTGGCGAGCCTGCTCAGCTTCCTCGTGGCTGAGCAGTTTTTGCCCGGTCAGGGGATCATAAAAGCGCAGGATGCCGTTTTCCAGGCGGACATCCAGACCCAGCACGGCGCTATGCATCACCCTGCCGCCATCCGGCAAGGTTTCGGCGGGCATGGGCCAGTAGTTTTCATCCACCAGACGGAAAGCTTGCAGCGGCGGCTGGAGGTAATCGCCGGTCGGGTCATACTGCCAGTATTCGCTCACGCCCAGCAGGGCATAAATCCCGCGCTTGGGGCCGCGGTCTTCCGACCGGGTGCTTTTGGAAGTGATCTCCAGCACGAAGTCCGGTCCTTTCGGCTCCTGCCACAGCTTATAAGAGTAGCGATCCCGATTGGGCGCGCCGATCACGGCGAACACATCGGGGGCCACCACCGCCTTCGGATTGCCTTGCTCGTAATAGATAAACATATTGCCGGAGACATAGACATCCTCACGCCCGCGGAAATAAATACGCAGGGATTCGACGGCATAGATTAGTGGTTCACGCTGAAAATCGCTTTCCGCCATGGGCTGACCATCAGAATCGGGATAATAAATCTCGGTGGCGGGATGGATAACGGTCGACATCGACTCAACCCTCACAGCCGGCTAATAATATCGACAAGATAACATGATTTTAGCAAGGATTGCAGCGCTTGCCATCTGTCCGTCGAGCTGTGCTCCCAAGCCCCACCAGTTTGTCGTATCGGACCAAGCCGCACAGGTAGGTAATGGTGAAATCAGGCAGGTACGCTGTACGTACCGAACCGGGGGAGAGGTACGCACAACGTAGCATCCTGCGCAACTGCGTGGTTCCGCCTTACGCGGACTTTTAACAAATTTTTACAAAATTACCTACAAAATTCCTTGCAAAAAGTGGGGGGGGGGGTAGAGTTTTGGTGCTGGAAATTTTTCCACCAACAGCACCGGAGGAAACGAAAATGTTTAAGGTATCGAATTCGAGTCTGAGAATCTTCCTGGGGGCCTTCCTGGGTGCAGCCTGTGGTCTCATGCTGCCAACCGCGAATGCTACGCCTGCGTATAGTGTCAACGCTGTTAACTTCTACGGTAACAGTTATGGTACGCCCCAAACCGCGGGAGATATCTTCACACCTACTGTCAACCTGATAGTTTCCAGCCTCGGCTTTTTTGACTACCAGCAAGACGGTTTGGGCGAGAGTCATGAAGTGGGGATCTTCGACAATACAGGGACGTTGCTGACTTCTGCTGTCGTCGCTGCGGGCACCGCCAGCCCGCTGGTCGGAGAATTCCGCTACACAAACATTATGCCGTTGACGCTATACGCAGGCGAGACCTATACGATGGCGGCCCTGGTCACCACCCAAGCGGACGTCTTAGGGTATGCGAATGTAAGCGGCATCCAGGTCAACGCCAACATTAGCCTGGGTGCACACCCCGGACGCTACATTTTCACCAGCGGACCAAATCTGGAGTTCCCGACCCAAATCACAGGTTGCTGTGGAGAGTTTTATGTCATTCCTAACTTCGAACTGGCCATCGCTCCTGCGGCAGTGCCGGAACCAAATGTGCTAACACTGTTTGGGTTGGGGGCCATCGTGCTCATCGCTTACCGCTGGCGACGGAACGGGGTTGTGATACCAATTCTCCATTGCGGTATGCGCAACGCATAAGCCCGCATAGGACGGAACCCGTTTCATAGCCCGCCGTAGGGCGGAATTATGAAACTGGTTCCGCCGTCTGAGCTATTCAGGCGATGCTGCTGGAGGAGAAGCAACCTCATTCCGAAGCTGCCGCACGCTGTCAGGAGATAAACCGGTCTTCTCCGCAATCAGGGCATCATCCATCATATCCAACAGGGCACGCGCAATCCGGAGCTTTT
>CAIMUS010000198.1 GCA_903844665.1 uncultured Pseudomonadota bacterium | reverse complement strand
TCGGCTGAAAGCGCTTGAGCACCTCGCCCAGCGGGATGCCGACCCAGGGTATCACCATCGACCAGGCCTCCACGCAGCGCAGGCGATAGATGCGCTCTTCCAGGGCATGCGGACCCAGGAAATCCTCCAACTCGTAACGACCGGGTTGTTCGCACTGGCCCCCTACGGTCAGCGTCCAGGGCCGGGTCCGCAGGGTATGGGCATTTTTGGCGGGATCGGTCTTGTCAGGGCCGAATTCATAGAAATTATTATAGGAAGTCGCATCCTTATAGGCCGTCGGCCGTTCGTCGGCGCCAAAGGGACCGGGCTTGACATCCGCCAGTTTACTCCCTGGCTCAGCCGGCAGGGCGGCCAGCCAACGCGGCGCGAGCAGGCCGGCGGTGGCGGCCGCCGCGGTTTGCAGGAAGCGACGACGCTCCTGGTAGACCTGGAGAGGGGTTATCTCCGAGGGCTGAACAGCGGCAGGTTTCTTGATGAGCATGATGGCGGTCCTTAAGGCAGGTGAGTGATATAGAGCTTGGACCGCGCCGAGGTCCGTCCCGTGCCTGGCTGCGCCATCTTTCCGGCGCTGGACTCGATGAGCGAAAAAATTTTCGTCGTTTGTTGCATCGGGTCATTTACTTGACGGTTAAATCATCGTATATGGTTATCCCCGTGGACCTGCAAGTTTTCCCTAACCCTCGACCGGCGGGGGAGGGCTGGCATGTATAGCAATAATAATGGATGATGCGCGTCCGCAGGGAATCGGAAAACAAGGCAGAAGCCTGTTACATCCGGGGCCGGATGAGCCTCCCGGCAATCCCCGGCAATCCCCGGCTGGAGGCTGGGAACCTTTCCGGCAACCCGCTTTCATTGGTGTGTGATGGCTGGCTTAACAGAGGGGCTTCAACCATGCGCGACGATGACTTTACCGATGACGTCGAAGGCATTCTGGAAGAAACCGACGAAACCGAGGAACTGATCAATGTAGGACCTGGCAAAGCTTCCAACGCCTGGCGTTCTATCGAACGCTATCGGGAAATAAAGGAATTACGCAAGCACTTGGACGACCTGTTCGAGGAAGGGGATTTGAACGATCTCAAGGATCTGCGCTGGTAAGCCAGAGATCTCCTGCTTCCCCCCAGGCAGGCCGGCATCATCAGCCGGTCTGTCGATTTCAAGCATTTCTCCATCGATCCCCGCTCCATCAACCCAGCCACAGCCGCGCATTGCGGAACAGCCGCAACCAGGGTCCAGCCTCGCCCCAATCCTGCGGATGCCAGGAATATTGCACGCCGCGGAACACCCGTTCCGGATGCGGCATCAGGATGGTAAAGCGGCCATCGGGCGTGGTCAGGCCGGTAATGCCCAGTGGTGACCCGTTGGGATTGTAGGGATAAAGTTCCGTCGCCCGGCCGTAGTGATCGATATAGCGTAAGGTCACCAGTTCCGCCGCCAGTAACTGCTCGGGACCGGCATCGGCGCGGAATTCCGCCCGCCCTTCGCCATGGGCGATGACGATGGGCAACCGCGAGCCGGCCATGCCTTGCAAGAACAGGGAAGGCGAGGGCAGGACTTCCACCAGCACCAAGCGGGCCTCGAATTGCTCCACCCGGTTACGGACGAAGCGCGGCCAGCGCCCGGCGCCGGGGATCAGTTCGTGGAGATTGGACAGCATCTGGCAGCCGTTGCATACCCCCAGGCCGAAGCTGTCGGTGCGGGCGAAGAAGGCGGCGAATTCATCGCTGGCACGGTGGTTGAACAGGATCGATTTGGCCCAGCCCTCGCCCGCGCCCAGCACGTCCCCATAGGAGAAACCGCCGCAGGCGGCAAGACCGGCGAACTCCCGCAATGAAACCCGGCCGGCGATGATATCGCTCATATGCACATCCACGGCGGTAAAGTCGGCCCGCTCGAAAGCCGCCGCCATTTCCACCTGACCGTTGACGCCCTGCTCGCGCAGGATGGCCACCCTGGGTCGGGCGCCCGTGGCGATAAAAGGCGCCGCCGGATCCTCGTTCGGGTCGAAATTCAAGCGCACGTTCAGACCAGGATCGTCGGCATCCAGCAGGGCGTCGAAGGCTTCCCGAGCGCACTCTGGATTATCGCGCAAGGATTGCATCCTATAGCTGGTTTCTGACCACAGTCGACGCAGGGTGATCCGAGTCTCGTTCAGCAGTTCCTCGCCCCGATAGCGCACGATCAGGCGATCCTGAGCGTTCAGACAGCCGATGAGATGGCTGCACTCCGCCAGCCCGGCGGAGTCGAGGCAGTTCAGCACCGCGTTATGCTGGCTGGCGCGAATCTGGATCACCGCGCCCAGTTCTTCGCTGAACAGCGCCGTCAGGGGGTCCGGTCCCAGGGCGTCCAGCTCGATACTGAGGCCGACGCCGCCGGCGAACATCATCTCGCACAGCGTGGCCAGCAGGCCGCCGTCGGCCCGATCGTGATAGGCCAGCAACCGGCCGTCGGCGTTCAGCGACTGGACCGCCATAAAGAAGAACTTGAGATCCGCTGCAACATCCAGATCCGGCGGAATATCGCCCAGTTGGCCATAGACCTGCGCCAGGGCCGAGCCGCCCAGCCGGTTTTTGCCCCTGCCCAGGTCGATCAACAGCAACTCGGTTTCCGCCTCATCGGTACGCAACTGCGGGGTGAGCGTGGCGCGTACGTCACGCACCGGGGCAAAGGCGGAGACGAGCAGCGACAGCGGCGCGACCACACGCCGGCTTATACCATCTGCTTCCCAGACGGTCTGCATCGACAGGGAGTCTTTGCCGACGGGAATGGCGATGCCCAGCTCGGGGCAGAGTTCGATGGCGACCGTCCGCACGGTGTCGAACAGGGCGGCATCCTCGCCGGGATAGCCGGCGGCGGCCATCCAGTTGGCGGACAGGCGGACCTGGCCGAGAGTGTCGATACGAGCGGCGGCGATATTGGTGATCGCCTCGGCCACCGCCATCCGCCCGGACGCCGGCGCATCCAGCAGCGCCAGGGGAGTGCGCTCGGCCATGGCCATCGCCTCGCCGGTAGTCGCCTTGAAGCCGCTGGCCGTCACCGCCACATCCGCCACCGGCGCCTGCCAGGGACCCACCATCTGATCACGGACCACCAGCCCGCCCACCGAGCGGTCGCCGATGGTAATCAAAAAGCTCTTGTCCGCCACCGTCGGCAGCCGCAGTACCCGCTCCACCGCTTCGCGCAGTTGAATCCCACCAATATCCAATAATTTTAGGGCGGGCGCCCGATGCTCCACCCGGCGCAGCATCCTGGGCGGCTTGCCCAGCAGCACTTCCATCGGCAGATCGACCGGATCGTTATCGAAATGGCGGTCGCTCAGCAGCAATTGCCGTTCGGCGGTGGCCTGACCCAGCACGGCATAGGGGCAGCGTTCCCGCGCGCAGAGCGCCTTGAAAGCGTCCAGCCGTTCCGCGGCGACGGCGAGCACATAGCGTTCCTGGGATTCGTTACACCAGATTTCACGGGGCGACATGCCGGGGTCGTCATTGGGCACTTCGCGCAATTCCAGCCGCCCGCCGCGGCCGGCGTCGTTGAGAATCTCCGGCACGGCGTTGGACAGACCGCCGGCGCCGACATCGTGGATCGACAGGATGGGACTGTCCGCCCCCAACGCCCAGCACTGGTCGATCACTTCCTGGCAACGCCGCTGCATTTCCGGGTTGCCACGCTGCACCGAGGCGAAGTCCAGCGCTTCGGCGCTGGCGCCGGCGGCCATGCTGGAGGCGGCGCCGCCACCTAAGCCGATCAGCATGGCCGGTCCGCCGATGACGATGATCGGGGTGCCGGCCGGCAGGGATTGCTTGTGTACCTGGCCGGCGCGGATATTACCCAGACCGCCGGCAAGCATGATCGGCTTGTGATAGCCACGCAGTTCGCCTGCCGGGTTCGGTAGCTCGAAAGTCCGAAAATAACCTGCCAGACAGGGCCGGCCGAACTCATTATTAAAGGCCGCCGCGCCGATCGGACCTTCCAGCATGATTTCCAGGGCCGAGACGATCCGCCGGGGTTTGCCGTAAGCCGTTTCCCAGGGCTGCTCGAAGCCGGGGATGCGCAGGTTGGAGACGGAAAAGCCGGTGAGTCCTGCCTTGGGTTTAGCGCCCTGGCCGGTGGCGCCTTCGTCGCGGATTTCGCCACCCGAACCGGTGGCGGCGCCGGGAAAGGGGGAAATCGCAGTCGGATGGTTATGAGTCTCCACCTTCATCAGGATGTGGATGTCTTCCTGATGATAGCGATAGCCGCCGTCCGCCGGGTCGGGGAAGAAGCGCTCGCCGCGGAATCCCTGCATTACCGCTGCGTTATCGCTATAGGCCGACAGGATGCCCGTGGGGGCGTGTTCGTAGGTGTTGCGGATCATGCCGAACAGCGAGGTATTCCTGGGTTCACCGTCGATAATCCAGTCGGCGTTGAAGATCTTATGGCGGCAGTGCTCGGAATTCGCCTGGGCGAACATCAGCAGTTCGACATCGCTGGGATTGCGCCCCAGCCGGCTGAAGCTGTCCAGCAGATAATCGATTTCATCGATGGAAAGGGCGAGTCCCAGGGTGATATTCGCCCGCTCCAACGCCGCCCGTCCGCCGGTTAGAAGATCGATATAGGTCAAAGGCGCCGGCTCGGTCTGGGCGAACAACACGGCGGGATCGTCGGCGGGTTCCAACACCACCTCGGTCATACGGTCGTGCAGCAGCGATTTGATAGCGCCCAGTTGCCGGCTGTCGAGGGGAACAGTGGCGTTCAGATGATAGGCGATGCCCCGTTCGATCCGGTGAATTCGCCGCAGGCCGCAATTATGGGCAATATCGGTGGCCTTGGAGGACCAGGGGGAGATCGTGCCGGGCCGGGGAATGACAAGGAGCGTGGGTATCTCGCCGTCCAGCCGTCGGGCCTGGGGTCCGTAGGTGAGCAGACGGTCCAGGATAGAGCGGTCGTCTTCGGTAAGCGGTTCGAGAGGGTCCACGAAGTGGATGAATTCGGCGTAGAGACTGCTGATGGTAGGCGCCTGCCGGCGCAGGCCGGTCAGCAGTTTTTCCAGACGAAAAGCGGACAGGGCGGGACTTCCACGAAAACGCAACATGGGCGGTCTCTCGGTGGATCAGGGCGGGGAAAGCAGAGATGCAATAATACTGGAAATGACGGCGGGCTGTCAGGCGGCGTCTCGCCGTAGCCATCCTGCGAGCAGTCTCTTATAGTATCCAGGGTGGGACGTGGGCCTGGCCCATGTTTCCCCCGGTTCCGTATTCACCTCAACCCTGACAAGAGAAGAAAACCAATGCGTACATTCGTCACCTCCATGTTGGTCGTTATGTGCCTGGGACTGTCGGCCTGCTCGACGACTCCCAAATCGCAGTACCAAGTAGATGAGCAGCGGGCTTCCGTGCGCGACATGGCCGGCCAGACGCTCGCCCAGCTCTATAAAGCCAATCCCGGCTCCCGCAACGCCATCAGGAATGCGGCGGGCTATGCGGTGTTCAGCGACTTCGGCCTGAAGATCCTGTTCCTGGGCGGCGCCAAGGGTGAGGGCCTCGCCGTGAACAACAGAACAGGGCAGGAGACCTTCATGAAGATGGTCCAACTCCAGCCCGGATTGGGCTTGGGAGCCAACAACTTCCGGTTGGTGTTCGTGTTCGATACCCCCGAAGCGTTCAATAATTTTGTGACCTCCGGTTGGCAATTCGGGGCGAACGCGATGGCGGCGGCGAAGAGCAAGACCGAGGGCGGAGCGTTCAGCGGCGCGGTGTCGGTATCGCCGGGCGTGCATTTGTACCAGATGACGGAAACGGGTCTGATTGTCGGCGTCAGCGTTACGGGCGCCAAGTACTACAAGGATGACGAGTTGAACTAAGGCTAAGACCCGCCGGCGTCGGTCGGCGCGCCCGACCGACGCCGTTATTGTTTATGTATGGAAGGGGAACTGCTATGACTGCACCAACCAACTTAGTAACCGTTCAGACCCCTCTCCCCAACCCTCCCCCACAAGGGGGGAGGGAGTTATTGCAAAACAGTTACTTAGCGTATTCCCCCTCCTCTTGTGGGAGGGGGTTAGGGGGAGGGGGGTGAACGCTTACCCAACTTAAGGTAAACATGAATCCAATGAACACAAAGCTATTCAAACTGACGGTCTTGGCGCTCGTGCCGGCGGCTCTGCTTAATAACCGCTATAACGTTAGCCATCACCCGCTGCCGAGGGGCGCAGTGACGAGGCAGTCGGGTGGATGGCCTTGTTAGCTGCTGTTTTCGGTTTCAGTCTTACTAGACGACTTCCCACTTGAACCTGATGAACTTTGTAATCCTCACATATGGCATCAAGATCATAATTAAATTGTTTCGAATGTTCATCTCGAAAGCAACGAACTTCTTCTACGATAGGATCTTTCATACTTCATCTCCGAGGAATTCTTCTGGTGAGCATATTTCTGGGCAGACATAACCGTTGTCTTCAACTATCTGTCTTATCTTTACTCTAGTAATTGGATTGTTAATATGCCTGAAGTTCCAGGTTACGATTACGTCCATCCCGTTGGCCGCAGCAACGGCAATATGTAGAGCATCCTCAGGGCATTTCTCTGGAATTGCCTTACCAGCAAGAAGCTCCTTTGCCAATTCTTTTATTTCGTCATCAATTTCCAATACAGGAAACCTCTGTATTATTTGAAGACGGCGGCTTGCTTGTATTTCGTCACCTTTGGAAGCTTCCTGGATTACGATTTCTGAGACGTATGCATCAAAGTCGTCGATTCTAGTCCACATATCCATTGTAGAAGCTTGGTGTGCTGCGACAACCAGATTCTTTGATGGCTTTGCCACCAGATAGCTTACGACGCTCGTCTCCACGTAGATCTTCTGTTTTATCATGTGCTTCGAGCTAACGTTCAAGCTCAGCGGCCTGGCGTAGCCGGGTCCGCTGCAGCGCTTTGTTAGGCCAGCGTCACTTGGCCATTACAAAAATCAATGGTCAATTTCTGGCCACGAAAGAAGTCCAAACCCAGTAAACCGTCAACGCCTGCACTGGGCGGCAGAGTATGACCCAGCACTGGAAAACCAATCCGCTCCTGTTCTAGCGCTACAATCTTGTCCAGCGTGACACGAGGCGTAAACTCAACTCCGCTGCCGGTAGTAACTTGCACACGCTCTGACACCAGTGCAGGATCATAGCCAACGGCGATCAGTGGAGCCACATTTACGACCGAACTGGTTGCTCCTGTGTCTAGGGCCAGTTGTAGCACGGTGCTGCCAGTAGGCCCCCACAACTCCGCACCCACAATGATCAACCCCTGCTGCGGGTCGAACGGGAAATTCATAGCACAATTGCCGTATTTTCGGGCATCCTGCCCGTATACAGCATAGCAAACCGTTTCGGGCGTAGCTCTATGGCTTTGCGATAGACCTCATCCCGATCCTTACTGTGCCAGCGTACCCTACCACTTTGCACTTTCAAAGCTTCGTTGGTGTGGGGATCTTCGACCAGGACCCACTCAGACTTGAATTGTACTTCGATTTGGGCAATGGTCAGGACTTCGTCCATAGTTTTGGCCCTCTGAAAAAATGAATGAAATCTAACACCCGGCTTCAGCGGGCCGGCATAGCCGGCTCCGCTGCAAGCCTTCGTGAGGCAAGGTGGCACACCACCAGAAAATAAATCTGTCACTTTTTCGACCTTCACCACCAGAAAATAAATCTGTCACCTTTTCCGCGGTCAAAATGTTGGGGTTCGTGCCTCACCTCAACCTACGAGCTTTCACCGGACACCGACCCATGCCGCTGAGCCCATTGACGGCAATCTCGATGCATGTTGATCAATGCATTGATAAGCCGCGCATCTGCTGTCCAGAAAGCCTCGGCGATATAACTTGGTGTAGTTGTTGATATCCCGAATATTGCTTCCTTGCCGTCGACGACCCACATATACAGTGGAGGACGATAATTAACCTCTAACACCTCAGCGCCCTTATACGTTGTTGTAAATTCCTCGTTGGCAGCCGAGTCAAACAAGTTGAGAAACCCGTCAAAAGTCAGTTCCTGGATATCGCCACCGCGGCCGAACTTCTTTAGGAAGTATTGAAGTCTCGACGCATTCGCCGGGTTTGATCGCCAGGTGCTCCAATCTGCTTTGGCAACGCGGAATTGAGCTTCGAGGAAAGTTCGTCGGGTGGCGGCGTTGGCAAAGACACAGCTTACCATCACCTTATGATCCGGCAAGAGGGCCATCTCAATCGCATGCTTCATCGAGAGCCACATTTCATGAACACTGAATACACCGTGAGTTGGCATTGTGCAGATTATCAACAGTTCACGCTTAGCCCGCTCGATAAGGTTTCCGACATAAGGCATGTATTCAGGAAACGTGCCTAGATATTTGGTAGAGAGAGCATTACTAATGAGTAACAATGCCCTTGCCTGACGATTGGCTGCCCATGTTTGCCACACCGCTAACGCGAGCGCGACTACTGTGAGAACTAGCCCGATGTTATTGATATTCATATCACTCATGTTTCTCTACAGTATGCCTAACGCCTCAAGCTCAGCCGCCGCGCGGTAGCGCGGTCGGCTGCAGCGCTTGGTTAGGCTGCGACCTCAATGTACTCAACCCTACTAGAGGGTTCTGGGATTGATAAGCCATCCTCACACATGCCACGTATGTGAAACTCAATAGCTTCCTGAATCTGGGTTTCAGTTTCCTCTACGGTTTTGCCGGTAGCTACGCAACCGGGAAGATCAGGAACATAGGCAGCGTAGTTCTGTTCCGCTTTCTCAATCACAACGGCGTAACGCATGTAAACCTCATTACTTTTTCAGGCGAGCTTGTTTCAAGATGCTATTTTGCGTTCCAGGAGTCAGATCATCACTCGGTTTACCAGGTACAGTCACTCGTCCTAGTTTTGTTGGATGTTTAAACTGCCGATGGCTACCTTGAGTAGCAATCAAGTACCAGCCATCTGCCTTGAGTATTTTGAGTATCTCACTGACTTTCATAAAGACAGAGTAAATTTCCCTGTCGTTAAAGTCAAAGCTTAGAGCGCCTAACAAGTGATTATATAGTTTCCGTATATCTACCATAACCCGCTGTCCTTAACAAGAATTATTTGATTTTGCCAGCATTTGCCAACCGTATAACATCCCACAGCACAAGATATACAGATATGGATATCATGACATGCCAGGTATCCCCCCCGGAACTGGCTCGTCTCTACGAGACACTGTTGGCGCAGTAGCCGTAGGGTGGGCAGCTTGCCTGCCCACGCGGTGGATTTCACTGCTGCAATTGTTCCAGATATTTCTCCGCGTCCAGCGCCGCCATGCAGCCGGTGCCGGCGGAAGTAATTGCCTGCCGGTACACATGGTCGGCGACATCACCCGCCGCAAATACGCCGGGGATGCTGGTGGCGGTGGCGTTGCCGGTTATGCCGCTCTGAACCACGATATAGCCGTTGCGCATCTCCAGTTGTCCCTGGAATAGCTCGGTATTGGGTTTATGGCCGATGGCGATAAATACGCCTTGCAGCTCCAGCGTTTTCATTTCCCCGGTTTTGACGTTGCGCAGCCGAATCCCGGTCACGCCGCTGGCATCGCCCAGCACCTCTTCCAGAACACTGTCCAGTTCCAGTCGGATATTGCCGTGCGCCACTTTTTCCATTAAATGCCCGACCAGGATTTTCTCGGACCGGAAGGCGTCGCGGCGATGGATTACGGTCACTTCGGCGGCGATATTGGATAAATAAAGAGCTTCTTCCACCGCCGTATTGCCGCCGCCGATCACCGCGACCTTCTGCTTGCGATAGAAAAAACCGTCACAGGTGGCGCAGCCGGAGACGCCCTTGCCCATATAAGCCTGTTCCGAATCCAGCCCCAGGTACATGGCAGTGGCGCCGGTGGCGATGATCAGGGCGTCGGCCGTGTATTCGCCGCTGTCGCCGACAAGCCGGAACGGCCGGTCTTGCAATTGGGCGGTATGGATATGATCGAAGATGATCTCGGCGCCGAAGCGTTCGGCGTGGCGACGCATCCGGTCCATCAGATCCGGCCCTTGCAGCCCCTCCACGTCGCCCGGCCAGTTGTCCACATCGGTGGTGGTCATCAACTGCCCGCCCTGGGCCAGACCGGTGACCAGCATCGGTTTAAGATTGGCGCGGGCGGCGTAAACCGCCGCGGTGTAGCCGGCCGGACCGGAACCCAGGATAAGCAGCCGGCAATGTTTGGTTGTACTCAAGATGTTATCTCCTCAACTCGCTCTCGCGGGGAAAAAACCGAAGACAGCGGCGGGACGCCGCCGCCACTTGCCCGGCGGAATCGCGAGGGGCGCGTCGCGTCCCTCGCGGCCTACCTTACAGTTCCTTGCTGTGTTGCGCCAGATACTCGGCCACGCCGGCGGGATTGGCCTTCATGCCACTCTTGCCCTTGCGCCAGCCGGCGGGGCAGACTTCGCCATGCTCTTCGGTAAACTGCAAGGCTTCCACCACCCGCAGCATCTCATCCACATCCCGCCCCAGCGGCAGGTTGTTGACCACCTGATGCTGCACGATGCCGTTGCGGTCGATCAGGAACGAAGCCCGCAGGGCGACACCGGCCGGATGCTCGACGCCATAAGCCTGGGTGATCTCATGCTTGATATCCGCCACGATGGGAAACTGCACCGGGCCGATACCGCCTTGATCCACCGGCGTATTGCGCCAGGCATGGTGGGTAAACTGGGAATCGATGGAAACACCGACCACCTCCACACCCAGGTCTTTGAACTGCTGGAGGCGATGGTCATGGGCGATGATTTCCGACGGACACACGAAGGTAAAATCCAAAGGCCAGAAGAATAGCACCACGTATTTGCCGCGCAGAGCGGACAATTTGAAGCTTTCGGTGATCGTGCCATCGGGGAGCACGGCCGGGGCGGTGAAATCAGGGGCTTGCTTGGCAACCAGTACGCTCATCATGAACTCCTTACAAATAACAGTGAGTAGGGTTAACAGGAAGTAAGACTAAAAGGTGGGCGTAGATAAGTAAAATTGAATTATCTAAACATGGCGATAGCCAAAGGCTATTTGGATTCCCGCAATGCCAGTATCTGGTCCAGCAACTGCGGATTGTCCCATTCCAGATCGCCCGCCAGCCGGTACGCGATCCGTCCCTGGGGATCGATCACGAAGCTCATCGGCAGGCCCTTGATCGACCATTGCGTCCACAACTCGTCGTCCACGCTCAGCAGCACCGGAAAATCTACCGGGACCTCCTTGAGAAATTGATCTATCGCAGGCCCCGAGTCGCCGTAGTTGACCGCCAGGACCACTCCGCCCTTGGGGCGCAGATATTCCCAGGCCCGCTGCAGCGAGGGCATTTCCTTACGGCAGGGTTCACACCAGGTCGCCCAGAAATTGAGCAGCACCACCTTGCCGCGATAATCGGACAGGCTGTGAGCCTTACTCTGCGTATCGATCAGCTTGAAATCGGGCGCGGGCCGGCGCTCGGACAGGGGGATCGGCAGAGAGGAATCGATGTTACCGGAGGAAGACTGCGCCACGACGGCGGGAAGCAGCGACAGCCCGGTCCAACTTAACAGGAAAACGAGCAAAAATACTGAAACTGGCTGCGATCGGCGCAGATACAGCAGGTTGTGTAAACTCTTTGTCATATTGCTCGCCTTAAATAGCTGGGTTGTCGATGAGGAAACGCACGGTTATGAACTCAAAACGCATTTTGATTATAGAAGACGAGCAGCCCATCCGGGAGATGATCTGCTTTGCCCTGGAGAACGCCGGCTTTGAGATTCAGGAAGCGGCCGACGCCCGCCAGGCCCAGGTAATGATCGCCGAAGCGCTGCCCGATCTGATCTTATTGGATTGGATGCTGCCCGGCCTCAGCGGCATCGATTATGCGCGCCGCCTGAAGAAAGAAGATTTGACCAAGGAAATCCCGATTATCATGCTGACCGCCCGTACCCAAGAGGAGGACAAGGTGCAGGGGTTGGAGAGCGGAGCGGATGATTACGTGACCAAGCCCTTTTCGCCGCGGGAGTTGGCCGCCCGGATCAAGGCGGTGCTGCGGCGCGGCGGCCCGCCGGCGGAGGATGAAATCCTGAAGGCCAATGAGCTGTTGCTGGATACCGCCAGCCACCGGGTCAGCGTGGCTGAGCGGTTGCTGGAAATCGGCCCCACGGAGTACCGCCTGCTGGAGTTTTTCATGTCCCATCCGGAACGAGTCTACAGCCGTGGCCAGTTGCTGGATCGGGTGTGGGGCAGCAATGTCTATGTCGAGGAGCGCACCGTCGATGTCCATATCCGGCGGTTGCGCAAGGCGCTGGAGCCGCATGGGCACGATGCGCTGATTCAGACGGTGCGCGGCGCCGGTTACCGGTTTTCCACGAGGGTCTAGGCTTGTCCAAATCCTGGCGGAGCATGCTCGTGCGTATCCTGGGGCTGTTCGGGCTGGCGGCCGCAATCGGCTGGCTGCTCGGCCAGCCGTTGTCGGCCCTGCTGCTGGCGGCGCTGGCCTGCCTGGGGTGGCAACTGTTCCATCTCTACCGGCTGGAGCAATGGCTGCGCCGGGGTTCCCCCACGCGCCCGCCGAGCGCCTATCCCTTCCGTCCTAACGCCTTTTGGAACGAGGTCTACCAGCACAGTTTCCGGCTGCGCCAGCGCAGCCGCAAGCGCAAGCGCAAGGTCAGCCGCATCCTTAAGCAATTTCAATCGGCCGCCGCCGCTTTGCCGGATGCCGTGGTGGTGCTGAACGAGGAGGATACGGTGCTGTGGTGTAACGAGGCGGCGCGGCGGCTGTTGAATCTGCATCGGCAGGATAGCGGATTGAAGGTGACCACTTTGGTAAGGCACCCCAAATTTGTCCATTTTCTCGCCCAGCGCCGTTACGATGAAAGTCTGGATTTTCCCTCGCCGCTCGATACCGATGTCGTGCTGAGCGTGCGGATCGCGCCCTATGGCAAAAAACAGCGCCTGCTGCTGGCCACCGACAATACCCGCTTGCATCGGCTGGAACAGATGCGGCGGGATTTTGTCGCCAATGTGTCCCATGAATTGCGCACTCCGCTGACCGTCATCAACGGTTATCTGGAAACCCTGCTGGACAATGAGGATGCCGTGCCGTCCCGCTGGCAGAAGCCGCTGAGCGGGATGCATCAGCAATCCTGCCGGATGCTGCGCCTTGTCGGGGATTTATTGATGCTGTCGCGGCTGGAGAACCAGGGCGAGCGGCAATTGCAGCACGCCGTGGATGTACCCGCCCTGCTGGATGAGATTGCCGATGACACCATTGCCCTGAGCGGTGAGCGCGGCCATCGGATTGTGCTGGAAGCCGATCGTGGGCTGTGGCTGCGCGGCCATGAGCAGGAACTGCACAGCGCCTTTTCCAACTTGGTTTCCAACGCCGTCCGCTATACCCCGGACGGCGGGCATATCACGATTCGCTGGCAGGCGGACGAACGCGGCGTCCATCTGGAAGTCGAGGATGACGGCGAGGGTATTTCCCCGCAGCATTTGCAGCGCATCACCGAGCGCTTTTACCGGGTGAATCGGGACCGCTCGCGCGACAGCGGCGGCACCGGTCTGGGCCTGGCCATCGTCAAGCATGTCATGCTCAACCATGGCGGCAAGCTGCATATCACCAGCCTGGTCGGGGTGGGCAGTATCTTCGCCTGCGATTTTCCGGCCGAGTTGCAGGTCCGGCAGGAGGCCCCGGCGGAGGCCGAGGCGCTGGAACAGTCGCTTTGAACCGTGAGGTTAATTTGCTTCACGCTCGATGCACTGAACGCGCAGAGGGGCGGGAATGCCATTCGATCAAGTCGGTAGTGAAACAGCATTTCCCTGTCCGCCCCGGTTTTCATTCGGCGCAATACGCTTCGCTATTGCGCCCTACGCTTGCTAACCGCACCATAAAGTGAGCTTGGCAATCCTTCTTCCTCATACATATCTAATGCTATCATTTCTGCTATGAGCTGGTTAAAGCCCTTATCAAGGTCTCCCTTTTTGGCCACAATTACTATAATTTCTTGATTTGAGCGTATTAAATAATCCAGTGATCCACTTAATCTGTTGTCGATATCAATTTGGTACTCGACGTTTATTTTTGCTTTTGCATAACGGATGACTCCTCATAGAACCGGCGCAATCATAAAATCCCTTTTTGCTATTTCAGAATTCAGTGTAATCTTCGGCAATATTTCATAAAAATCTTCCTGTAAAGTAACGATAACATCTTTGTCTATGTCTGTTGCGACTGGCAAATCAAGAATTTTTGTTGTAAATGAATAGCCGAAAGCACTAGCGATTTCTTCGGTCGGATTGGTAAAATCGAAATAATCAATAAATGTATACTTTTTCTCCTCTTTGAAGATTACTTTACCCATCTTCGTATTTCCCGACATACGTAGTTTTTCAAAAAGCCTAACGGTTAAGCTCAGCCGTGCCGCGTCAGCGGCATCGGCTGGAGCGATTGGTTAGGTCAAGGCTAAACGCATATCATCAACTATGCAAGCCTGACCCCCATCTCTGGACAGGACTCCCTCATAGAAGGGTATGCTGTGCGTGCCGTCGGCGTGGCTGTTCACGAGCAAGCTCGCCCCTACGCGTGGACGGGTGACGAGTTCGCCAATTCCAATTGTACAGGCCGCGAAATT
>CAIMUS010000197.1 GCA_903844665.1 uncultured Pseudomonadota bacterium | reverse complement strand
CGTCACTTTCCCGCCAGTGGCTAGACCTCCAGCCACCGTGCCAGGCATCGCTGCCAGGCTCGCCACGGGTAGGGCAGTTACGGTTGCCAGCCGTTATCATAGCTTAGCCCCCTTTAAGGGACGATTCAAGCTAGTATTAGAAGTGAACACAGCATTCATGATTACACACACTTTTACGTATTCTGTTTTGTATCTAGGTTAGCTCCTGCAATGCGTTAGCGGGCGGAGCGAATAACGGCTGATTCTCTGACGACTACCCCGAGCCGCTACCCGCAATCTCAGCATAGCACAGCCTGCCCAACTTACTATCCGCTATGCTCTCAAGACAACATTGCCACAATGCCAGACATCGCTGACCCAAAGCGGTTGTCATGACGGTTGCCTGCAGCCAGGCGATCAGGTTCGCTGCTGTCTGAAAATCCAGTAGAGCTTTTCCCAGGGCTTCCAACCCGGTCACCGACAGCGCCTGGGTAGTGTTCCAAACGTGGATATGAGTCGTTCTCTGATTGGCATAACTCCCGCAAGCCACGTAAGATATAAATTTTCCGCACACCTTAAGGAACCCTATCCATGCAGGAACTCAATCCTTATTTCCATCAGATCGAAGACCTCCGAGGGCGCACCGACGCCCTGAGGAGGTATCTTTGACTTCGATAACAAACGCGACCGGCTGAGCAAAATCGGCCAGGAACTGGAAAATCCCGAGGTCTGGGGCAATTCCGAAAGGTCCCAGAGCCTGGGCCGCGAGCGGGTCCAACTGGAAGCGGTGGTGAGCAATCTGGAAAAGCTCGGCAAGGGCTTGCAGGATGTTGCGGAATTGCTCACTCTGGCCGCCGAGGAGAACGACGAGACCACCATCGCCGCCGTGCTCCGGGATCTGGAACAGTACGAACGCCAGGTGGCCGATCTGGAGTTCCAGCGGATGTTCTCCGGGGAAATGGACCCCTGCAACGCCTTTCTGGATATCCAGGCCGGCTCCGGCGGCACCGAGGCCCAGGACTGGGCGGACATGCTGTTGCGGATGTATCTGCGCTGGGGCGAGCGGCGCGGCTTTAAAACCGAACTGATCGAAGTCTCCCCCGGCGAAGTGGCGGGGATCAAAAGCGCCACGGTCGGCTTCGAAGGTTCTTACGCCTATGGCTGGCTGCGCACCGAAACCGGCGTGCATCGGCTGGTCCGCAAGTCCCCTTTCGACTCCGGCAACCGCCGTCATACCTCTTTCGCCGCTGTGTTCGTCTCGCCCGAAGTGGACGACAGCATCGATATCGAGATCAACCCGGCCGATCTGCGCATCGATGTCTATCGGGCGTCCGGCGCCGGCGGCCAGCACGTCAATCGTACCGAGTCGGCGGTGCGCATCACCCATCTACCCACCGGCATCGTCACCCAGTGCCAGAACGATCGCTCCCAACATAAAAACAAAGCGACCGCCATGAAGCAGCTCAAAGCCAAGCTGTATGAATTCGAGATGAAGAAGCGGAATGCCGCTTCCCAGGCGCTGGAAGAAACCAAGGCCGATATCGGTTGGGGCAACCAGATTCGCTCCTATGTGCTGGATCAGTCCCGCATCAAGGATTTGCGCACCGGCGTGGAAGTGGGCAATACCCAGGCGGTGCTGGACGGCAATCTGGATATATTCATCGAAGCCAGCCTGAAACAGGGCGTGTAGAATCGTCTGCCGCCCGACTGCCTGCGCCATTCGCGCACCGCGCACGGCCAAGGGTAATTACAAGTTAGCAGCGAGCAACATTATGCATCTTTGCAATACAAAGCCAGGATGAGCTTCGGAATGACAATACTGAATGCTCTGCAGACGATGGCCGAGATGGTTTCAGCCAAGATGTCGCAGCTGACCCCTGGCGAACCGGAAGACCAACTGCGCGGTCCCTTCGAAACCTTCATGGCCGATGTCGGGCGCGTCTGGGGCTGGAACGTCGTCTGCACGGGAGAAACGCCGCTGCCCGGCCGTCTCGGCCGCCCCGATTACGCCGTCCACCTGAACAAATTGCTT
>CAIMUS010000196.1 GCA_903844665.1 uncultured Pseudomonadota bacterium | reverse complement strand
TAAAGTCATGATGGTTTTGTGGTGTTACCGATGTCTCCGAACAAGTGTTACCGATGTCTCCGAACAGGTGTTACCTATGTCTCCGAACAGGTGTTACCTATGTCTCCGAACAGGTGTTACCTATCTCTCCGGTCCATACAAGTATGCACCTGCTGGGAGGCCTGAGCCCTGCACAGTTCCTGCGGGACTACTGGCAGAAACAGCCGTTATTGATCCGCGCCGCCTTGCCCGGCTTCCACGATCCCCTCTCTCCCGAGGAACTGGCCGGCCTGGCCTGCGAACCGGGGGTGGAGGCGCGCCTGATTCTGGAGGAGGATGGGGAAAAACCCTGGACGGTGCGCCACGGTCCCTTTAGCGAAGCGGATTTTCTCAAGCTGCCGGAAACCCACTGGACCCTGCTGGTGCAGGATGCGGAGAAACAGGCGCCAATGCTGCTGGCCAGTTTTCTGGAACCCTTTCGCTTTATTCCGGATTGGCGCCGCGACGACCTGATGATCAGCTATGCGCCCGCCCACGGCTCGGTCGGCCCGCATCTGGATGACTACGATGTGTTTCTGTTGCAGGGCCTGGGCCGGCGCCGCTGGCGGATCGGCGCCGGCCCGGTGGCCGGGGATGATTATCTGCCGGATAGCGAATTGCGCATTCTGCGGCAGTTTACGCCCGCGCAGGAATGGATCCTGGAAGCCGGCGACATGCTCTATCTGCCTCCCCGGCTGGCCCATCACGGGATCGCGCTGGAGCCCTGTCTGACCTATTCCATCGGCTTCCGCGCGCCCGGCCACCGCGAGCTGCTGTTGGGTTTTATGGAGTTTCTCGGCGAAGCTATCGACCCGGAAGCCCGTTACACCGATCCGGACCTGACGCTGCAGGATAACCCCGGCGCCATCGGCGCCGCCGCTCTGGCCGACATCGGCCGGTTATTGCAGCACTACCTGCGCACCGATCCGGAGACAGTCGCCCGCTGGTTCGGTCGCTTCAGCACCGAACCCAAACCGGCTTTTGCCGCCCAACCCGAACCGGAACCCTGGAGCCTGGCGGAACTGCAAGCTCACCTGCAAACCGGCGGCGCGTTGGAGCGCCATCCAGGCGCCCGTTTCGCCTATATCGAACAGGCTGAATTCACTCTGTTGTTTATCGATGGGCAGGAGTTCGCGCTCGGTCCAGCGGTCGCCGGTCTCGCTCCCCTGCTCTGCCGACAGCGGATATTCAGCTACGATCGGTTGCGGCCGGCCTGGCGCGAGGAAGCCGCCCAGGCGCTCCTGCTGGATTTGCTCAACGAAGGTTATCTGGTCATTTATGAAGACGACTGAGGCGACGCCCGGATCCAGCGAGATCACTTTGCTCGACGGCCTGGAGGAGATTCATGGGGCCCTGCTGGCCCTGCTGGCGGCAACCCGACGCAGCATCCATCTCTATACGCCCGAGCTGGAGCCCAGGCTGTATAACGATCCCCAGGTTCTGGACGCAATCCGGCTGCAAATCAGCCGGCAACCCCGGCTGCGGTTTTATCTGCTGCTACCGCCTGCCGCCCGCTGGCGGGGCGCCTGTCCCCGGTTGCTACAACTGGCGGAGCGCCTGACCAGCGCGCTCAGCCTGCGTACGCTGCCCGCCGATGAGCCGCACGAACGGCCGGAATTCCTGCAGGCCTTTGCGATCGCCGACCAGCGCAGCCTGTTGCATCAACCCGAGCCCCGCCACTTCGTCGGCAGCTATACCGCCCAGGGCAGCGGCAGGGCGCGTGAGCTGCTTAATTTCTTTATGGAAATATGGGAAAAAGCTGCGCCCGATCCGGAATTGCGCCGCCTGCATCTTTAAGGGTACGCAATCCACACCAAGAAGAGTAGAGTGCGCAATGCGTACCAAGCCTTTCGCGAGCCAACTCGCTCCTCCGAAGAAGAGCGCTCAATGGTGCGCAGTGCGCACCCTACAAATGCTGGATTCGCGAGCAAGCTCGCTCCTACGAAGTCACACTCATTCAGCCGGGTTGCGCGCCGGTTCCGGCTGTCTGTCCCCAGCGGGCCCGTAATTCTTCGCGCCGCAGCGCCAGCCACTGGAGCGCGATCAAGGTGGTTGCCGACAGCACCCGGCCGCTGTGCAGCAGCGCCAGAGCTTCATCGCTGGACAGCACCAGCACGCGGATATCTTCATGTTCCTCGGCCAGGCCATGCACCCCGCCGATATCGGCGGTATCGACCCGGCCACAGTAGAGCATAATACTTTCCGTGCTGCCGCCGGGGCTGACCAGGTACTCACAGACCGGCAGGATATCCAGCAATTCACAGCTCGCTTCCTCCATGGCCTCGCGCCGCGCCACGTCCAGTTTGCTTTCACCGGGACCGATGATGCCAGCGACAATCTCCAGCAGCCAGGGGCCATCCCTCTGCTCCAGGGCGCCGACCCGAAACTGCTCGATCATGACAACCCGATCGCGCTGTGGATCATAAGGCAGGACCGCCACCGCGTGTCCCCGTTCCAGACATTCCCGGTCGATCGCCGGACTCCAGCCACCGGCAAACAACTCATGCCGCAAGCGGTATTTCTCCAGCCGGAAAAAGCCACTATAGACAACGGTCTTAGCTGCTATATCGAATCGATAATCCATACTCGGACAACCCCGGATTAACGCTAACCAAAACCTAAATAAGCGCACTGTTCTGGGCTGTTCAGCCCATCCGGCGCACTCATTTAGCGCATGTATGACTCGGGCGATGCGCCCGCAGGAAACAAGTGACTGTTGTTACGAAATATTTTTTTTTGGCACAGTAAATGCTAATCTTAAAGCGTGGAGATAGCCGTAGGAAGTCTACTCTTCATTTAGGTTATATCCTTTCTCGCTCAATCCTCCGCTTAGAGGCGCTTCCCCGGCGCCTCTTTTTTCATCGCTTCCTGTTGCCCTCAGCAATGGCACCAGGTAACTTGTCTGCTTGGCACTCCACGTGATGTGCAACTTGTCAGGTTAAGCAGTCACTAAAATCCAGTTCTAAAGGTCCACCCCCCCTGGTCAACGTTGAGCCAAACACCGAGGGTATGCGCCAAAAGCTTGCGCGTCACTTGGTTGGTCATATGCCATTCATCGCATGCCCATGTTTTCGCTCACCCAAACCGTTGCTCAAATTGACTAATCACCGTTTCAACGCGCTTGCCGGAGCCGCCGTAAGCAATCAAGGTATCCAGGACCATACTTCGATTAGTACGAAGCGGACAAGTGCTCGGGTGAATGCCTCAATTACAAACATTTTACTGCCTTCCACTTTAGCGTAGCCCGTCATGCCGCTCTTCAAGAGGTCATTCTGATTGGGGATAACGCTTTCCACCTGTACCACAACAGTGCCGGAACTCGTGGTAGAGGTAGCTGGATAAATCTCTGAAATCGTACCATAAAAAAACTGATTTGGATAATCCCAGACCTTGAGGCGAACTCTAGCGTTTAAGGAAGCTTCACTTGCATCCGATTCTGGAATCGAAATTTGCACGCGCACATGGCGAGCATCTTCAATCTGGGCAAACAGATCTCCGGCTTTCAGGTATTTGTTCTGAAAGTTTTTCAGATCCATAGTGATAATACGGCCATCAGTCGGCGCTCGAAGACTCGTCCTTCTTAATTGTTCCTGATAATATTTTAATTCTTCTTGTAATCTTTTTTCCTCTGCCCTAGCCGCCTCTATCTGGTTCGTATTGACCTTATTTTTTACTGCCAGTACGTTAGCATCTTTCTCTAATACTTCTTGTTTATCGACTTCCATACTTTTCTTTACTGAATCATAACTGTCGAGAGATACATAGCCACTCTCATACAGCTTCTTCATACGCTTTTCTCTGTCAATACTGTAGTTTGACTGTACGCGCGCAAGTTCTAACTGTTGAACGGCGAGATCCACTTCTTCTTTGGTCGGTGTAGTCAAGAGCTTTGCTATATTGCTCCGTTGTTCCTGAAGTGCAGCCTGAGTTGTAAGCACATCTTTGATCTGCGTGTGATTGTCCATTCGGGCGATAACAGTACCCTTTTCAACCCATTCACCACCCTCAAAGAAGACCTTTTCTACAACACCTGCAGTCTCTGCATGAATCTCGCTACGAGTCACTGACAATACTTGAGCAGTTCCGCCGGTTTCGTATGGATAATAAGGCAGAAACAGGCAGCCTATGAATAACGCTATTAGCAGATAACGTAACCAGGTTGACTGGCTAGAGTCAGGCTTTTTTGAAACCCTTGGTCGTTGGCGAAAACCCTCTTCCGGTTTGCTGTTAACGGTTGTTCTCAGTCGCCCCGTGCCTCCACTTTCTTTAGCTTCTCTGGCCGCTTCTCTGGCCGCTTCACGTTTGGCCCTCAAATTCGCTTTTCCCAAACTGATTTGACGGCGAAAATACAGTAATACATAAACTGTGATTACCAAAAAAAGGACGACTCCAGCACCCTGATAACTCGACTCTAGATGCCACGCACTGAAAACTCCATAGAGTCCAAAAAGGCCGATCATGTAGGTCAAACAAGCCAGGGCGTAGACTCGAAGAGCAAAAGCATTCTCAGTGTTTCTATAAAGAAAAGCACTTGGGCGTTTCGAGAAATAACTAAAAAAGGCACGATTGGCTTTTTGGCGGAGATTGGGTATTTCTAGCAGAGCTGTTAGCAAAAGATAACCGTCAGTACCTTGCATAAATGGAGTGGTATCGAGCAGGAGCGACAGCATCGATATATCTGCCAAAAGATAGCCCATCATTGGTAACAAGGTGCCGGATGATCTGGTCATAAGCCACAGAATCGTACCCAGACTGAATAAAGTCAATCGAGCCAAGATTGGATTTAAGGCAATCCGGAGTCGGGCTTTTCTTGGCAACTCTTGGAAATTGACGATGGGAACGTGAAATCGAGGGAACAGGCCAAATACCAAAGTAATACCGAAACTGGGTACATTAGCCCGATAGAATCGAGCGGTGATACCCTTAACTCCCTGCGCAACCAGGCTAGTCGTAAACATGACAGCTAGCACACGCGCGATCAAGTCGAATTGTGCCAACTCTTTCGGAAAATATGCTTCAACCCACTGCAAGTTAAACAATAATCCAATGATAGAGATGATCCATAGTAAAGGAAGTACATTGAGCAAAAAGTGCATTGGATAAAGCCACAAGATTAGCAAATCGAAAAATCTCTCCGGACAGAATAGAGACCAGTGATTGTGTCGCGGTATTTCGCGGTTTATTGAGCTACGAACTTCAGGTGGAGATAACTCTGACTCAGTTCCATCAGGGGCATCTTCATTGCTGCTATTATCAGGAAGGTTAGTAGAAACTTTGTTGTTGAGTGAAGGCGACGGCTTCTGTGGAGGTTCAGCAGAACCGCGGTCACCGGTGTCCAGCGATGAACGGGAGACCGTGTCGGGCGCTGTCCGTGGATGGGAGGCTGTAGGAGAGGGACGCAGGGGTCGCCGAGTGAGGCGAACTACCGGGGTTCTTTCAGAAGCAGAAGTATCTAGAGATTCCTGAAGTAACCCCCATTCATTCAAAATGACCAGAAACTCCTGGAGATCTTCTATAGTGGATTCGAAACCGAAGCGGGCATTGAATCTCGCTAGGAGTTCGGCCTCTGCATAAGGCTTGCGTATGGCATCGAGCAAAAAATATTCTGATTCTCCGAACTCGAAAACTTCCCTGGAACGGGGATCACGAACCAGATACATCTTCCCGCCTTTTTGGGGAGGCAGGATGATCAAATCATCACGTAGTAACTGCATAGTCATCACACTGGAGGGAGAGAACTCCTAGCCTGAAGTTACCCCAATTTCGATGTAACCTGTTGATTTCATTAAGGGCTACTGGTTATGTACCCATGTAACGTGCCTAATAATTTCAATGGGTTACGAATATGTTACTCGACTATCAAGTTTTTTTCCCTTGACAGGACCAGAACATGCTGTTCATGCCGCCATACAAGCCTCCGCCCGATATTTCAATGACGGTGTAGGCTCAAGCCTGCCCCAGTCTCTGCCATTCATATGCTTGGCCGATGAGGTCAGTGGGAAGAGTTTTTTCGCTATCTCCACGATTTCATCTAACTTCTCGTGCGGATTCTGGGCGTTGACAATGCCACGAATCACCTCCACCAGCGCCTCCATCCGAGATTTCTGTTGCAGGCTGCCGACTGTGTAAGCGGGCAGATTGTTTTCCAGGCGGG
>CAIMUS010000195.1 GCA_903844665.1 uncultured Pseudomonadota bacterium | reverse complement strand
CGCTGTCCGCTCCGTTCGCTGCTGACAAAGATCACCACGTCGTCCGCATAGCGGCAGAAGTTCAACCCGCGCCGCTCCAGTTCTTTATCCAGGGCATCCAGGTAGAGGTTGGCTAACAACGGACTCAGGGGTCCCCCTTGGAGTGTTCCTCGCGTCCGTTTCTCCAACCGTCCATCCCGTTGGACCGGCGCCCGCAGATAGCCACCGATCAATCGCAGGACGCGCTTATCTTCGACCTTGGCGCTCACCTGTCGCATCAGGATGTCGTGGTCCATTTCGTCGAAGAACGCGCTATCCACTACGTCTACCATCAGGTCTTCATTCAGCACCTTCTTGCTTCCTCATCCGCTCGTGGCCTCGCTCGCCTCCCGCGGTATCGCCTCTTGCCGTCGTGCCTTTGATACACGCTTCTTTCAGGCTGGCCTCACGGCTTCCCCCTTGCGTTTCTCTACGGTTGTCGTCACTCTCTCCGGCAACCTCGTTTCAGGTTGCAAGTCTTGGCCCATGCCGGGCACACTAGGGTGCGTTCTACGCACCACACCCCCGTGCGCCAGGCACGGCATGTTTATGGTGCGTAAAACGCACCCTACAGCACTCGACGCCTGGGAGCGCCGCACCCCAGTGCGGCATTTGTAGTGAGGGCCGCACTGGGGTGTGGCGCTCCCAAGGCGCCAGTGGCAACGAATGTCTGGATAACGATTAGCGAGACTATAACAACCTGCTTGCGGGCAATAATCCAACCAAAGCTGCGAAGGGTGCATATCAATGGATGACACAGTGAGGGTCTTTGTCAGTTACAGCCATGCCGATGCCCGGTATCTGAGAAATATTTCTCTGCTGGATTATCTGCGTGGGCTGGAAAAAGAAGGCGTTAAGTTCTGGACGGATCGCGAGATTAAGACAGGTGAACTCTGGGACGACGTAATCAAGGCGAATATCCAGGCAGCCGATATCGCGCTGGTGCTGGTCAGCCAGGCTTTTCTGGATTCCGACTACTGTCAGAAGGAGGAAATCCGACATTTCCTGGCGCACAAAAAGCATCTCTTCCCGATCATTCTGTCGCCGTGTGAGTGGAAGCGGCATGACTGGCTGAGCAGCCGTCAGTTCCTGCCCGGCGGCGATGAGACTATCGAGGAACATTACACTAATGCCGGTCGCCGTAAACGCTTGTTCCTGGAAATCCGTGAGCAACTACGGTTTAGGGTCGAACTGATCCGGCAAGCCGCCAAAGATCAGGAAACATCCCTGCCGCCGGCGCAGCAGGCGCTCCTGGACATCGTGTGTGCCGCAGAACCGCCGACCGATCTTAACCTGCTGCCGGACACACTGGCGGAGATTCTACGGCAGGCGCCCCGCAATCTGACGGAATACCGGCTGGGTCGGATCGCCGACTGGTCGCAGCCGCGTTATGCCCTGGACAAGCGTTTTATCCAACTGACCCTGCTGCTGGACAAGGGTGAGGATGCCCAGGGGCCGCGTTGGGAATCCAGCCGGCAGTTCCAGGATTTGCGGGATGTGTTGCAGGAAACTCTGGATATGCCGGCGCTGGTGCTGCTGGGTCCGCCAGGCTCCGGCAAGAGCACTTTACTCAGGCGGCTGGAATGGGATCTGGCAGTGGACGCGCTGCGGAACCCTGCGGCGGAACAAGCCCGGCTGAGCTTTTTCGTCCCACTGAACCGGTACAAGCCGGCCCGTCCCGGCGATCCCCTGCCGGCGCCGCGACAGTGGTTGGCCGAACAATGGACGCAACACTTTCACGACCTGCCGCCGGTGGATGACTGGCTGCGCGCGGGCAAGGGCATCCTGTTGCTGGACGCACTCAACGAAATGCCGTCCGCCGGACAGGAAGCCATCGGCCTGTGGAAAGAATTCCTGCTGGAAATGGCGCAGACCTGTCCGGGCAGCCGTTTCATCTTCTCCTGCCGCAGCCTGGACTACAGCAGTTCCCTCTCCAGCAACGATCTGACCGTGCCGCATGTGCGCATCGAATCGCTCATCGATCCGCAGGTGGAGCACTTTCTCCAGGTCTATAGTCCTCACGGCGCTACCCTCTGGCGGCATCTCAAGGGCACGCCGCAACTCGATCTCTATCGCACCCCGATCTACCTCAAGATGCTGGTGAATCGGGAGGACGCCGAAGGCCATATTCCTGAAGGCCGGGCGGCCTTGTTCACCAGTCTCGTGCGGCAGGCGCTGCAATGGGAACGGCAGAAGGAAAATCCGCGCTTCCAGCCGGATGAACTGCTGACCGAATGGGACTGTTGTCAACTGACGCAACACCGTTGGAAGGATGCTTGTGACTTGCCAAGCGAGGGTGTTCTAATCCCGAAGCTCAGTAGCCTGGCCTATCGTATGCAGGAACAGCGCATCACCAGTGAAGCTTCCCAAGTGCGCATCGACCGCAAACGGGCGCTGACTCTGCTGGAGCATGCCCGATCCAAGGATATTCTCAAAGCCGGAGTAGATTTGAGGGTAGTGGATATCGATGTCAGTGACGTGCTCTTCATCCACCAGCTCATGCAGGAATATTTCGCCGCCCGCTGTCTGGCGAATGCGCCCGATCCTGAGCGGGTCAGGACCGACTGGCGGGCCGACCACATCAATCCGTCCTTGGCGCAGGTGCTGGCGCAACTGGCTGAGGCCGATCCGCTGCCGCCGGCTCCCGCAACCGGTTGGGAGGAAACCACCGCACTGGCGGTGGCGATGAGCGCCAACCCGGAAGCTTTCGTCACCGCGCTGATGGAAACCAATCTGCCGCTGGCGGGCCGCTGCGCAGCGCAACCGGATGTGCGCATTTCGGAGGAACTGAAAACACGCATTCGCTGGGCGCTGGTGGAGCGCACTCAGGATAGCAATGCCGATCTGCGCGCCCGCATTGTCGCCGGGTTGAGCTTGGGACCGCTGGGTGATCCCCGCTTTGAGCGGCGCAAGGGTCCCTATGGGGATTACCTCTTGCCGCCACTGGTGGCGATTCCGGGCGGAACCTATACCCTGGGCAGTGAGGAGGGAAAAGCGATTTACATCAATGATAAAGAGCGCGAATGCCCAATCCATTCCGTGCAATTGGTGCCTTTCCAGATCGGCAAATTCCCCGTGACCAATGCCGAATGGAAGCGGTTCATGGAGGCCGGGGGTTATGAGGACGAACGCTGGTGGGATACGGAAGCGGCCAAAGCATGGCGGCGGGGCGAGGGAACAGCAGAGGGACCGAAACAGCAGTGGCGGAAAGACCGCCAATGGATACAAGACCGCCTCGACAGCCTGCATGAGTACAAGCAGTTTACTGCCGAGGACATCAAGAATTTTACAAAATACGCGCAGATGAGCGATGAGGAATTCGAAGCTCAGTTGGATGAATGGTATCCGTCCGGTCGGCAGACACAGCCGGCTTCCTGGAACGACGACACCTACAACAACCCGGTGCAGCCGGTGGTCGGCATCTGCTGGTACGAGGCGCGGGCTTATTGCGCTTGGCTGAGCGCTCAGATGGGACAATCTTTTCGGCTCCCGACGGAAGCGGAGTGGGAAGCGGTGGCGCGGGGCAGCACAGGCCGTCGTTATGCTTATGGAGATAACTTCGATGCAACCCGCTGCAATACCTTCGAGACGCATATTCACCGCACTACGCCGATAGGCGTATTTCCGGGCGGCGAGACTCCGGAAGGTCTGGTTGATATGACGGGTAACACCTGGGATTGGACCGGTAGTCTCTATCGTCCCTATCCTTATGAAGCGGGTGATGGACGGGAAGATTCGACGGCTGAAGGCCGCCGGGTGTTGCGCGGCGGCTCGTTCGGCGACTACTCCGATCTCGTCCGCGGCGCCGCGCGCCTCCCCGACGTCCTCGATGTCCGTAGCGCCAGCGAGGGTTTTCGGGTGGTGGTGTCCCCATGTCTTCTCTGATCGATGAAAACTCTGAACTCTGTTCGCCGCGTTAGCGGCGAGGGGCGTGAAGCGCCCCTTCTTTTCCGCGATTTTGAACACCCTCACCCCCAACCCCTCTCCCGTAAACGGGCGAGGGGAGTAAATGGTTACTGGAGATGACCGAATGAAATTCCAATCCTTGATTCGTTTCGACTGGGCCATGAAAACCCTGTTGCGGGACAAGGCCAATTTCGACGTGCTGGAAGGTTTCCTGACCGCGCTGCTCAACGAGCCGATCAAAATCGAGGAGTTGTTGGAAAGCGAGAGTAATCCGGAGGATGGCAGCGATAAATTCAACCGGGTGGATTTGCTGGTGCGGGATCCTGAATACTATCTGATCAATGTCGAGCGATTTCAGGATGTGATCGCCGCGCCGCTGGATGAGTGGATTTATCTGTTCAAGCACAGCGAGGCGCCGCCCAATTACCAGGCGTCAGGAATGGCGGAGGCGGAACAAAAATTGACGGTGATGCGGATGACACCGGAGGAGCGCCGCCGTTATGAGCGCTATATCACTAATCTGGTGATTGAAAAGGACGTGATTGAAACGAGTTGGGAAGATGGTCTTGCTCAAGGGCTTTCAAAAGGACGTTCGGAGGGACGGTTGGAGGAGCGGCGCGAGATCGCGTTGCGCTTGCAGGCTGCCGGTTGGACCGTGGAACAGATCGGTGAGTTTTTCGGCCAGCCCATTGACGATGTGCTTAAGTGGTTGAACGAATCACCTTGAAAGACAGCAACCCATGACCGACCGCCGTTCGATCGAGAGCGCTTTTCCGCTGAAACAGACGTCGCTGGATTCCGTCCATGAGAAGAACGTGCGGCACGGGCACATTTCGACCCTGCATATCTGGCCGGCGTGGCGACCGCTGGCGGCCTGTCGGGCGGCGTTGCTGGCGACGCTGTTGCCGGACCCGGAGACGGCGGCGGAACGCCGGGCCTTGTGCGAAACCATCGGCGGCACGGTGCGGCAAGTGGTCAGGAAAACCAAGGACGGTGAAGCGTTGGCCGAGGAAACCGTGGGCGGGATTCTGCATTGGAAGCGCGAGCAGGAAAACGTGGCGGTGCTGGCGCAGTTCCGGCAGAGGATTCGGGCAGCATTCGGCGGGCGGGCGCCGAAAGTGCTGGATCCGTTCGCCGGCGGTGGGGCGATTCCGCTGGAGGCGATGCGGCTGGGCTGTGAAGTCACGGCGGCGGACCTGAACCCGGTGGCGTGGTTCATCCTGAAGCCCGTAGGTTGGGGTGACGCAGGAACCCCAACGTCATTCCCGACGATGAAATGTTGGGGTTCGTTCCTCACCCCAACCTACGAACTACGAACTCTACGCACTCACTCGGGCAAGTGCAGCATCCCGGCAGCGAGCGACAAGTTACGGTCCTCGATATGATCAGAATGGTTAAACTGCAACAGTCGGACAGTAACGCGCCCTGTCGCCGTCAGAGGTACGATCTCGACTCCCACGAGGCGGAAATGATCTATCCAACGTTCCCGCCGAGGATGGAAAAGGGGAGTGACAGCGCCCGTCTCGGGGTCCAACGAGGCCAAATCTGTACCTTTGTATTTGTTACAAACCGTACAGGAGAGAGCCAGGTTTTCAGATTCGGTCAGGCCACCATGCTTTTGGGCGATGATATGGTCTACTTCATGGGAAACCAGAACGGCAGTTTCTGGAATCAGGCAATACTCGCAACACCCTCCGGCGCGGTCATAGACCTCCTGTCGCAACGCTGACGGAATATATGTTCCCATGCGGAACTCAGGAACCTTTAAGCTTCAAGTAAGCCCTTGCTTTGGCGCGACGTACTAAATGCTCCAGATACTCATACTGCTCCCATTCCCTCTGTTCATCGGCGGTTAATCCCACCGTACGATTCTTTTCGAGCAGATCTCGAACCCGATCCTCCAATGCCTTGGAGGGGCGCAACGCTACGATTTCTTCGGGCTCCGGCAAACTGGCCAGAAACTCCAGGATATCGGCGGCGCCTGCAAACTCGGGTTGGGTGACAGCATTCAATTCCCGTAATCCTAGTTCCAGAATGCGAGGCAACTGGTCATCCACTGGTTGTAACCGGGCGGCGAGTTCTTGAGGAAGGTCAATCTTGACGGTCGCTAACATGATGCAACCTCCTGTACGGATGGCGAAACTCGGATGGGATACTACCTTGGCGTTCGCCGAAACACAAAAGGATAGTGCTGAAAGCCCGTAGCCCGTAGGTTAGGGTGACGCAGGAACCCCAACGTCATTCCCGACGATAAAATGTTGGGGTTCGTTCCTCACCTCAACCTACGCACTATTCACGCGCATCACAAGTCCTGATATAGTTCCTTTTACCTTTTAAGAATTGAAAGGTTGGCGTCATGCAGACAGTTACAGTTTTCGACAAGGGTCAGGTCGTGATCCCGGCGGAGATTCGTCGCCGGCTCGGTATTACTCCCGGTTGCCAGCTCGAATTCAGCTTGGAGGGGAATACCATTCGGGCGGAGGTAAAGCGCCGTATCCAGCTAACCCGTCCCGAAGACGGTTACGGCCTGCTGGTCTGCCAGCGACCGGGAGAGCGACGCCTGTCCGACTTCGATGTCGCTCGGGCGATGCGGGAAGCGACCGATGATTGCACTTGATACCAACATCCTGGCGCGCTTTTATGTCGATGACCCGCACGACCCGGAAGCCGGCAAACAGCCCGTAGGATGGGTAGAACGAAGTGAAACCCATCGCGTGATCGAAGCCCCGGAATGATGGGTTTCGCTACGCTCTACCCACCCTACCCGGCTGAGTAAAAGATAGTGCTGAGTGCTGGTAGGAGCGGGCTCGCTCGCGAAAGGGGCGTTCTTAGCAGCCCGGCACCGTTCGCGAGCGTGCTTGCTCCTACGGGCGAAGAATCATGGCCACCCCTCGTTTAATTGACGCATGACGGCTGGCGCAGATTTGTTATCATAAGCACCCTTGTTGCGCCAAAATCGAGTTTTTGGCGTGTAAGTATCGGGCCATGGAGACCGTGGGCCTCGAGCCGTCGCTGCATAACCCACTGCAACAGTCTTTTTTATGACGGCTGACCATAGGCGTAAACCGCCTGAAAGAGCGGAACGTCCGGATAGCGTGATCACCAAAGTGGTCGGGTAAACTGGTTTTGTATTGCGAACAACATGACCCTTACCTGCCATTGCAATTTTTTAAACCCTGAGAACCGCTTCCTACGGGCGGCTCTTACGTGTTTATCGATACCGGGGAGTCAGTAACAGACCAATGAGCACACTGCTTGAGCAATTTCGCCAGAGTTCACCCCTCTACGGCGGCAACGCCGCCTTTATCGAAGACCTTTACGAACGCTATCTGCGCAATCCGGAATCCGTCGATGCGGCCTGGAAGGGTTATTTTCGCAGCCTCCAGACGCAAGGCGACGGCGGTCTGCAGGATATCGCCCATGGTCCGATCCGCGAATCCTTCGCCAATCTGGCCCGCCAGCCCGTAGCGGCGCTGGCCTTGCGGGAACGCCTGTCGCCGGAGGCAGCCGAAAAACAGGCTTCCGTCCTGCGGCTGATCAATGCCTACCGTACCCGAGGCCATCAGGCCGCCGACCTGGATCCTCTGAAACTGCGTGACCGTCCACCGGTCTCCGATCTGGATCCCGGTTTTCACGGCCTGAACGAGGCCGATATGGACACCGAGTTCAATGTCGGCTCGCTGGCCGTACCCTTTCCCCGGATGAAACTGCGGGATATCCTGGCGCTGGCCCGCTCGGTATACGTCGGCACCATCGGCGCCGAGTACATGCATATCATCAGGACCGAGGAAAAGCGCTGGATCCAAAAACGCCTGGAGGGCCAACAGGCCCATCTGGATCTCAGCGCCGAAGAGCGCCGCTGGATCTTGAAGATGCTGGTCGCCTCCGAAGGGCTGGAAAGATACCTGCATACCCGCTATGTCGGGCAGAAGCGTTTCTCCCTGGAAGGCGGCGACAGCCTGATTCCGATGCTGGATGAGCTGGTCCAGCATACCGGCAAAGCCGGCATGCAGGAGATCGTCTTCGGTATGGCCCACCGGGGCCGCCTGAATGTGCTGGTGAACATCATCGGCAAATCGCCCAACGAATTATTCGCCGAGTTCGAAGGCAAACGTCGCATCGCCGAAAGCAGCTCCGGCGATGTGAAATACCACATGGGTTTCTCCTCCAATGTCCCGACCCCCGGCGGTCCGGTCCATCTGGCGCTGGCGTTCAATCCCTCCCATCTGGAGATCGTCAACCCGGTGGTGGAAGGCTCGGTGCGCGCCCGCCTGGAGCGGCGCCGCAAAGGCGGGGAACAGGAAACCCTGCCCTTCGATACGGTCATGCCGGTGCTGATCCATGGCGATGCGGCCTTTGCCGGACAGGGCGTAATCATGGAATGCCTGCAAATGTCGCAGGTGCGCGGTTACCGTACCGGCGGCACCGTCCATATCGTCATCAACAACCAGATCGGTTTTACCACCAGCAACCCATTGGATACCCGTTCGGCCATGTATTGCACGGACATCTCCAAGATGGTGCAGGCGCCGATTTTCCATGTCAACGGCGACGACCCGGAAGCGGTGCTGTTCGTCACCCGGCTGGCGGCCGACTATCGCCGGGAATTCGACAAGGACGTGGTCATCGATATGATCTGCTACCGCCGGCTGGGTCACAACGAGGCCGATGAGCCGTCCGCCACCCAGCCGATGATGTATAAAAAGATCCGCGCCCGGAAAACCGCCGCCGCGCTGTACGCGGACAAACTGATCGATGCGGGCATTATTACCGGGCAGGAATTCAAGGAGATGCAGACCGGATACCGAGCCAACGTGGATGCCGGCCGGAACGTGTCCCGGGAAATCCTGGTCAGCGTCGAAAATCCTTTCGCCGTGAACTGGTCCCGGCTGAAGGACAAGAATTGGGATGCCCCGGTCGTGACCGCCGTGCCGATCGACACCGTCCGGGCGCTGTCCGAACGGCTGCTGACCCTGCCGGAGGGTTTCGAACTGCATCCCCGCGTGGCCAAGATTATGGATGACCGCCGCAAGATGGCCGCCGGCGCCCTGCCGCTGGACTGGGGTTTCGCCGAAAACATGGCCTATGCCAGCCTGCTGCAGCAGGGCTACCAAGTGCGAATCTCCGGCCAGGACTGCGGCCGTGGCACCTTCTTCCATCGTCATGCCGTGCTGCACAATCAAAAAGACGGCAGCGGTTATGTGCCGTTAGCCAACTTGTTCCCCAATCAGCCCGCCTTTACCGTGATCGATTCCATTCTTTCCGAAGAGGCGGTGCTGGGCTTCGAATACGGCTATTCGACCGCGGAACCAAACGGTCTGGTGATCTGGGAAGCGCAATTCGGCGATTTCGCCAACGGCGCCCAGGTGCTGATCGACCAGTTTATCTCCTCCGGCGAGGCCAAATGGGGCCGGCTGTGCGGCCTGACCTTACTGCTGCCGCATGGCTATGAAGGCCAGGGTCCGGAGCATTCCTCCGCCCGGCTGGAACGCTATCTGCAACTGTGCGCCGAAAACAATATGCAGGTCTGCGTCCCCACCACCCCGGCCCAGGCTTACCACATGTTACGCCGGCAGATGCTGCGACCCTTCCGCAAGCCGCTGATCGTGATGAGTCCCAAGAGTCTGCTGCGCCACAAGCTGGCGATCAACAGCCTGGAGGATCTGATTCAGGGCGGCTTCCAGCCGATAATCGGCGAAATCGACGACCTCGACCCCGGCAAGGTGAATCGGCTGGTGTTCTGCTGCGGCAAGGTCTATTACGATCTGCTGGAAGCCCGCCGGGAACGCGGCCTGGACACTGTCGCCATTATCCGCATCGAACAATTGTATCCGTTCCCGGAAGTCCGTTATCTGGAGGAACTGGGACGCTATCCCCAGGTGAAAGCTATCGTCTGGTGTCAGGATGAGCCTCGCAATCAGGGGGCCTGGTATCAGATTCAGCATCAACTCAACGCCCCGCTGGGCGCCAAACAACCGGTTCAGTACGCTGGTCGGCCGGCTTCGGCCTCGCCCGCGGTGGGTTACCACAGCGTACATGTGGAACAACAACAAGCGCTTGTCAACGCGGCCCTGGGCCGATAACCAGCAAAGGAAACAAGAATGAGTGTCGAAGTACGAGTTCCTACCCTACCCGAATCCGTGGCCGACGCCACCCTGGTCACCTGGCATAAGAAACCCGGCGATCCGATCCAGGCCGGCGAGAACCTGGTGGACCTGGAAACCGATAAGATCGTGCTGGAGATCCCCGCTCCCGCCGATGGCGTGATGGGCGCCATCCTGCGCGGCGACGGCGAGACGGTCACCACCGGCGATCTGATCGCCACCATCGAGGCCGTCGGCTCCCAACCCGCCGCCACGGCGCCAGCCGCTCCACCGGCGCCGGCGGTAGCCGTAGCGGCGGCAGCCGCGGCGCCCATGGCAGCCGCGGCCATCGATCTGGAAGGACTCAGCCCGGCGGTGCGCCGGCTGGTGAGCGAAAATAATCTGGATATCCGCAAGGTTTCCGGCAGCGGTCGTGACGGCCGCGTCACCAAAGCCGACGTGCTGGCCTATCTGAATAATCCCGCCCCGGCGGCGGCAGCCGCCCCGGCCGTCGCGGCGGTTACCAGGGCCGTGCCCGCCGTGGTCGCGCCCGCCGCGCCGGGCGCCCCGCCCAGTGTCCCGCCCGATGTCCGTGGCCGCCTGGAGCAGCGGGTGCCCATGACCCGGCTGCGGACCCGCATCGCCGAGCGGCTGGTGGAAGCCCAGCAGACCGCCGCTCTGTTGACCACCTTCAACGAAGTCAATATGAAGCCGGTCATGGACCTGCGCGCCCGCTATAGGGACAAATTCGAGAAGCAGTTCGGGGTGCGGCTGGGGATCATGTCCTTCTTCGTCAAGGCGGTTATCGAGGCGCTCAAGCGCTTCCCGGCGGTCAACGGCTCCATCGATGGCAACGACATTATCTATCACGGCTATTACGATATCGGCATCGCCGTGTCCTCCCCGCGCGGCCTGGTGGTGCCGATCGTGCGCGATGCCGACCAACTGAGCTTCGCCGATATCGAACGGGCGATCAACGATCTCGGCGAGCGCACCCGCCAGGGCACCCTGACGATGGAGGATCTGTCCGGCGGCACGTTCTCCATCACTAACGGCGGCGTGTTCGGCTCGCTGATGTCCACTCCCATTCTCAACCCGCCGCAAAGCGGCATCCTGGGCATGCACAAGGTCATGGACCGCGCCATGGTGGAAAACGGCCAGGTCGTGATCCGCCCGATGATGTACGTGGCCCTGACCTATGACCATCGCATCATCGATGGCCGGGAAGCGGTCTCCTCGCTGGTGGCCATCAAAGAAGGGCTGGAAGATCCGGCACGCCTGTTGTTACAGATTTAACACCAGGAATTACGGTAACCGTTCAGACCCCTCTCCCCGACCCTCCCCCACAAGGGGGGAGGGAGTTATTGCAAAACAGATACTTAGCCTATTCCCCCTCCCCTTGTGGGAGGGGGTTAGGGGGAGGGGTGTGAACGCTTACGGAATTACGAAATACCTGTTCCGTTCTGCCGGTCGGCCCGTCATGGTTGGCCGGCAGCACCTGTCTAGGAGAGGATTTATGGCAAATACCTATGATGTCATCATCATCGGCGGTGGCCCCGCCGGTTATGTGGCGGCGATCCGCTGTGCTCAACTCGGCCTGACGACCGCCTGTATCGAGAAATGGATCAACTTCAAGGGTGAGCCGGCGCTGGGCGGCACCTGCCTGAACGTCGGCTGCATTCCGTCCAAGACCCTACTGGAATCGTCCGAGCAATACCATCGGGCCAAGGATGTGCTACCCGCCCATGGGATCCAGGTCGGTCCGATCACGCTGGACCTGAACCAGATGATGGCCCGCAAAGAGCAGATCGTGCTGCAGTTGACCAGCGGGATCTCGACGCTGTTCAAGGCCAATAAGATCACTTGGCTGAAAGGGCATGGCAAACTGCTGGCGGAGCGCCAGGTCGAATTCACCAGCCTGGAAGGAACGGTGGATATTCTCGACGCCGATAATGTGATTATTGCAACCGGTTCCGTACCCATCGAGATCGGTTCCGCCCCCACCGACAATGAATCGATCGTCGATTCCACCGGGGCCTTGGATTTTCGTCAGGTTCCCAACAAGCTGGGCGTCATCGGCGCCGGCGTCATCGGCCTGGAGCTGGGCAGCGTCTGGCGGCGGCTCGGCGCCGAAGTGATCATGCTGGAAGCGGTGGAGGATTTTCTGGCCCCGGTGGATTACCAGGTCGCCCGCGAAGCCCTGCGCCAGTTCCGCAAACAGGGCCTGGACATTCACCTGGGGGCGCGGGTCATCGGCACCGAGCGGGTCCAGAACCAGGTGGTGGTCCGCTATCAGGACAAGGAGGGCGACCATGAGACCACGGTGGACAAGCTGCTGGTGGCGGTCGGCCGGCGTCCCAATACCGACAACGTCGCCGCCCAGGAAGCGGATTTATTATTCGATGAGCGCGGTTATATCCATGTCAACGAGGTGTGCGAGACCAATCTGCCGGGGGTGTACGCCATCGGCGATGTGGTGCGCGGTCCGATGCTGGCCCACAAGGGTTCGGAAGAAGGCGTTATGGTCGCCGAGCGGATCGCCGGCATGGGCGTGCAGATCGACTACGATACCATCCCCTGGGTGATTTATACGGCGCCGGAAATCGCCTGGGTGGGCAAGACCGAGCAGGCGCTCAAGGCGGAAGGCATTCCCTTCAAAACGGGAACTTTCCCCTTTAGCGCCAACGGTCGCGCCAAGGCGATAGAGGGCGCCGTCGGCATGGTCAAGCTGCTGGCCCATGGCGAGACCGACACCATCCTGGGTTGCCACATTCTCGGTCCTTATGCCTCGGAACTGATTCAGGAAGTGGTGCTGGCGATGGAATTCTCCGCCAGCAGCGAGGATCTGGCCCGTACCGTGCACGGTCATCCCACCCTGTCGGAGGCCATGCACGAGGCGGCCCTGGCGGTGCACGGACGCGCTATCCACAAGATCAATGCCTGAGCTCAGAAAGCCCCATTCGCTGGGGCTTTTTTCCAGCCGGATTTTTCCAGCTATCAGTGTAAAAACAACTGCTGCGAGGAGTTTGCTTGTATGATTTTATATAATCTGTTTCCCTTACTGGCGGGCAGATTCAGCGATTGGGAACCCCATCTGGTGCGAGCCGCCGATATGGGATTCGATTGGATTTTTGTTAATCCTATACAAAAAACAGGCGTCTCGGGAAGTCTTTACTCGGTTGCCGACTATTTCCAATTGAATCCGCTGCTGGTCGATCAGGCGGCGGCGCTTGCTCCCGATGAGCAGCTCAAGGCGGCCATTAAAACGGCCGAATCACTGGGCCTGAAGATGATGATCGATCTGGTCATCAATCACTGTGCGAAGGACTCCGAACTGCCCCAACAACATCCCAACTGGTTCGTCCACGAATCGGACGGCAGTATCGCCCACCCCTTTTGCGTGGAAGAAAATGGTAATAAGGTCGTTTGGTATGATCTCATTCGATTCGATCAAGAGCATACTTCCGATCCGGAGGGCCTCTATAAGTATTGCCGTGGCGTCGTGGAGCATCTGATTAAGCTGGGCTTCAAGGGCTTTCGCTGCGATGCTGCTTACAATATTCCCCGTAACTTTTGGCAGCGTCTGATACAGGATATCAAACGCCAGTATCCGGATATCATTTTCGCCGCCGAAACACTGGGGTGTACTCCACCACAGACCAAAGAAACGGCCCACGCTGGTTTCGATTTCATTTTCAACAGCAGCAAATGGTGGGATTTTCAGAGTCCCTGGCTCAAAGAACAGTATCACCTGCTGCGAGAAGTGTCGCCTTCCATCAGTTTTCCGGAGAGTCACGATACCGAACGGCTGATGCAGGAATCCGGTGGCAATGTCGCCGCCTTGAAACAACGTTATCTCTTTGCGGCGGTGTTTTCGGCCGGAATCATGATGCCCATCGGTTTCGAATTCGGCTTCCGCAAGCGCTTACATGTTGTGTATACGCGCCCCAGCGATTGGGAAGAGACGGAGGTCGATTTAACCGACTTTATCCGCAAGGTCAATACCTTCAAGAAGCGCTATCCCATTTTTCAGGAAGAGTCCATCAACAGTTTCCTGCCTTATGAAAACTCCAATATCCTGATGATGTGGAAAGCTTCCACAAAGAAAGCGGATCAGGAAGCCTTGATCATTTTGAACAAGGATACCCACAACTGGCAGCATTTCTATACCGCCAACCTGCACCAGTTTATTCAGACCGGAGGATTGCTCCAGGATGTCTCGCCGGAGTATCCTCTAGAATTTGTACCCAGGCCATTTTCCTATGAGCTGAATCCCGGTCAGGGGCTGGTGCTGGTGGCTGAATAAGAGTGAGGCGTGAGGGGGGTGAGGGGTGAGGCGTGAGGCGTTAGGGGTGAGGGGTGAGGCGTGAGGCGGCATCATGAGTTGCAAGTCTGGCAGGAGGCAATCGGTTTAGTGGAAGATGTATATCGTTTGACGAGCGCGTTTCCGCGCGAGGAGCTTTACGGTTTGGCCAGCCAGATGCGACGGGCGGCGGTTTCAGTGCCAAGCAACATTGCGGAAGGAGCGGCGCGGCAAAGCGATCGGGAGTTTCTGCAATTTCTGATCATCGCCCGAGGCTCGCTGAGTGAATTGGATACGCAGGTGCTGATTGCGGAGAAATTGGGTTACGTGAAAAACATGGAGCCGATCATGCAACGAATCAACAAAGTCTTTGGTCTTCTTGGTGGCCTAATTCGCACTCTCAAACAACGGACTCAGATCCCATGAACACGCCTCACGCCTCACACCTCACGCCTCACACCTCACGCCTCACGCTCCGAGAGCTGGCCCAATTCTGCCAGCGGCATCATATTCGTCAACTGTCTTTGTTTGGTTCTATTCTCAGAGATGATTTCCGCCAGGATAGCGATATCGATGTATTGGTGGAATTTGAGGAGGGACATACGCCTGGCCTGCGGATTATCACCATAGAGAATGAATTGTCTCAACTGTTCGGAGGCAGGAAGGTAGATATGGTAAATCCCAAGTACCTCAATGCCCGTCTGAAGAAATGTATTCTTGACAGTGCAAAGGTTCAGTATTCAAGTGAAAGATGATCTGATTTATATTGGGCACATGCACGATACTGCTTTGAAAGCATGGCAAAAAATAGATGGCAAAACCCGCTCTGATTAT
>CAIMUS010000194.1 GCA_903844665.1 uncultured Pseudomonadota bacterium | reverse complement strand
GGGGATTCCCTAGTAGCGCCGGCATTTTGCCGGCTGTTGACTGGCGTCGAATGCCCTGAGGCCGGCGGGGACGCCGGCGCTCCCAGGGTCGGATTGTCCCGCCTTAAGTTGGTAGCCCCTGTATAAAAACTAACACCATGATAATACTAGCTAATTTCCCCAGAGATACGTCCCCTCCCCCCTTGTGGGGGAGGGAGTTTTTATACAGTCTCTAAAACCCAACGAGGAGAAGAGTTATGTATCACTGGCGGTTCTTATTATTGACATTAACGCTGCTGCTCGGCGGTTGTGGCTACAACAACCTGCAAAGCACCGACGAGCAGATCAAGGCCGGTTGGGCTGAAGTGCTCAATCAATATCAGCGCCGCGCCGATCTGGTGCCCAATCTGGTGAATGTGGTCAAAGGCTATGCCGGTCACGAAAAAGAGGTCTTGACCCAGGTGACCGAGGCCCGCGCCAGGGTCGGCAGCATTCAAGTCACGCCCGAGTTGCTGAACGATCCCCAGCGTCTGGCCCAGTTCCAGGCGGCGCAGGGCCAGTTGAGTTCCGCCCTGTCGCGCCTGCTGGTGGTATCGGAAAATTACCCGCAACTCAAGGCGGACACCATATTTAGGGATTTACAGGCGCAACTCGAAGGGACCGAAAACCGCATTACCGTGGCGCGCAACCGCTATATCAAGGCCGTCCAGGATTACAATCTGGTGGTCCGCTCCTTCCCCACCAATCTCACCGCGATGCTGTTCGGCTATAAGGTCAAACCCTCCTTTACCGTGGAAGACGAACGGGCGATTTCCACCGCGCCCAAAGTGGACTTCGGCGCGCCGGCTCCGGCCGGCGGGAAGGCGCAATGACCCTCGCTGTGGGCACGCGCCTCTGGTTGCTGCTACTGCTGCTCGCCGGCGCCGGCGCCTGGGCGGAGGTGGCCGTACCGCCGTTGACCGCGCGCGTCACCGATCTGGCCGGTTTGTTGACCGCGTCGCAACGGACTTCCCTGGAAGCCCGCCTGCAAGCATTCGAACAGGCCAAAGGCAGTCAGATCGCGGTGCTGATCGTGCCGACAACCCAACCGGAGACCGTCGAGCAATATGCCCTGCGGGTCGCCGAGGCCTGGAAGCTGGGCCGCAAGGGCGTGGACGACGGCGCTTTGCTGCTGGTCGCCAAGGACGATCGCACTCTGCGGATCGAGGTCGGCTATGGCCTGGAAGGCGTGCTGAACGACGCCACCTCGAAACGGATCACCAATGAAATCATCGTACCGGCGTTCAAGCAGGGGCGGTTTTACGAAGGCATCGATGCTGGCGTCGAGCGCATGATTCAGGTGATCGAGGGAGAACCGCTGCCACCACCGGCCAGGGCGGAGTCTAAAACCAATCTGTTCCCGCTGGTGATAGTTGGACTCTTTCTTGCTCTGATCCTGCTGAGCAACTTCTCCTCACGCGCCGCCCGCTGGTCGAACCGTGGTCGCTACTATGGTGGTGGCTTCGGCGGTGGGGGGTATTACGGCGGCGGCGGTGGCGGCGGCGGTGGCGGTGGTGGTTCCAGTGGCGGCTTTAGCGGCGGCGGCGGTGGCTTCGGCGGCGGTGGCGCTTCCGATGGGTGGTAAAAATGAATCTGCAACGTATTGCCAGACATCTTCTGACTACCGGGCTTACCGTCCAGCGGCGATTCCCGCTTAAGGTCCGACAGGTCATCGAACAGGCCATCGGCGCAAGCGAAGCGAGGCACAGTGGTGAAATCCGCTTTGCGGTGGAAGCGACTCTGGATATGCGCTCTTTATGGCAAGGCAAAACGCCGCGCGAGCGGGCGCTGGAAGTCTTCTCGAACCTGGGGGTGTGGGATACCGAAGCCAATACGGGGATTTTAATCTACGTGCTGTTGGCCGACCGGCAGGTGGAAATCGTCGCCGACCGGGGTATCAATCGTCAGGTGGAGTCTTCGGAGTGGCAGGCAGTGTGCCGCGGCATGGTCGAAGCGTTCCGGCAGGGAGATTTCGAGGCAGGCTCGGTGCAGGGCGTCCGTGCCGTCAGCGTCCTGCTCGAACGCCATTTTCCGGCGCCGCCGGCGAATCCGAACGAATTGCCGAACAGGGTGGAGTTACTTTAAGGTCGTATCCAGTTCAAGCGTTGGCGCCTTCCGACGCAGTATGGCCTTCAGTTCCTCAGTCAGTGTTTAGGTGGGGCCGGCTTCCAGCCGGCCTTTAAGGAGCCGGCTGGAAGCCGGCCTCACACCTGGCATTGATAAAGAGACTGCAACTTGGTGAGGAGAACACGGCATGCATTATGTCATTATCGGCGCCGGTCCCGCCGGCGTGATCGCGCTTGGTGATGAAAATGGGCGCTGGCGTCGGGTTACGACGCGCCCGTAACGCTGTTGCTATTGCCAAGATCAGTAGCAGGCGCGTCTAACCCGACCTAAAGGAATTTTCACAGTAATACAGAGCCTAAGCCATGCAGATTACCGTCAAACTTTACGCCATGCTGTCCGAGTATCTGCCGCCGGGGGCGGTACGCAATGTCAGCCGTCTCGAGGTGGCGGAGGTGGCCACGGTCGGCATGGTGATCGAGCAACTCCGCCTGCCCCGCGAATTGGTCCATCTGGTCATGATCAACGGGGTTTACGTGCCGCCGTCCCGGCATTCCAGCACCGCGCTCAAAGACGCCGACAGTCTGGCGATGTGGCCGCCGGTCGCCGGCGGTTGAACCATGACGGCGCAGGTGCTGAACCGCGAAATGGGTATCACCCACGCCGACTTTTTCCGCCTGCTGCCCCAGGTTCTGGCAGGTCGGTGCTGACGGTCTATAATCCGCTTGTCTCAGGCCGTTCCGTTAACAGCCGGTTCAAGAAAATGAAAAAGAGTGCTGACCTGCCAAGAGAAATTGGTTACATTAACAGTCTTGGCTGTGCTCATGCCGTCGCCGCCTGTCGCCGCGAATTTCGTTCCAGGCAGACAACCGGCTGGCAGACGCCGTTTTCGCGACTCCATGGCTTGGCCGTGGCGTTATTGTGTAATGCAACAGGACGGTAAGTTTATGCAGGTGCCGCACCCTACCGTCTGGAAGCTCGATAAAGGAGCACACAACTTTGGATATTGATGCTATTCGGAAATCCTATCGACGTTATGCCCGAGTCTATGATTTTTACTTCGGCGCTGTGTTTGAGCCGGGGCGCAGGGCGGTCATCAACAGAATGCAGTGCCGGCCGGGTAACCAGATCCTGGAAGTCGGCGTGGGAACCGGCCTATCGCTGCCGCTGTATCCCGATCACGTCTTCTTGACCGGTATCGATCTGTCCGCGGAAATGCTCGCCTATGCTCACTCGCGGGTGGAGCGCGACGGCCTGGCCAATGTGGACCTGTTCGAGATGGACGCCGAACAGATGAGTTTCGCGGACAACCGCTTCGATAAGGTGGTGGCCATGTACGTGGCTTCCGTCGTGCCGCATCCCGACCGCTTGGTGGCGGAAATGCGGCGGGTCTGCAAACCCGGCGGCGAGTTGTTCATCGTCAACCACTTTCACAGCCGCCATCCGGTGGTGGCTCGACTGGAAAAGATGATCGCGCCGCTGTCCAGAATGTTGGGATTCAGACCGGATTTTTCCCTGGATAGATTTTTACAGGACACGGGCCTGGAAGTAGTGGATAAAAGTCAGGTCAACCTGCTCGGCTATTGGACCCTGCTGCGGGCCGTCAACAACAAGCAGCCCACGCCGAAAAGAGAGTTGCTGGAGCTGCCGCCGATGAAAGCGGCCGCCGCCGGCTGAAGCTGTACACCAGCTATTTCATGACGCCTGTAGGAGCGAGCTGGCTCGCGAACATCGCCGGTTTACCGGCGACCGCTCCCTTCGCGAGCCAGCTCGCTCCTACGCCAGAGTGGGCTTGGATATAAGTTACTGAAATATAATCGGTAAAAATTATTCCCGATAATGTTTATTGCTAATAGTCCGGTAGGCCGGAATAAGGGCGGCAGGCCGTTTCCGGCAATTCCGCCCGTTCCGGACAGAGTGGTCCCGGCGCCCGTACGGGGGAAGGGAGCGGCAGGTTACTGCTGCAAGGGTGCTGCCGTATTGACATGACTCTTCTCCACCAGCCGTAGGAACAGTTCTTCCAGGCGGTTGGTCTTGTTGCGCAGGCTCAACACCTCGACGCCGTGCTCCGACAGCCGTTGAAACAGGCTGTTGATACCCTGCTCCTTGGAGACATCCGCCTCCAGGGTATAATCATCCACCCGTCGCAGCGTATAGCCGGGCGCCTCCGGTGGCAGCGGCAGTGGCTGCTTGAGGTTCAACACGAAGGTTTCCAGATGCAGCCGGCTCAGCAGTGTCTGCATCCGGCTGTGCTCGATGATCCGCCCGCGGTCGATAATAGCGATATGGCGGCACAGGCTTTCGGCCTCTTCCAGGTAATGCGTGGTGAGGATAATGGTCGTCCCCCGCGCGTTGATATCCCGCAGAAACACCCACATGGAACGGCGGATTTCGATATCGACCCCGGCCGTGGGTTCATCGAGGATCAGCAGGCGGGGTTCATGGACCAGGGCGCGGGCGATCATCAGACGGCGTTTCATCCCGCCCGACAACTGTCGGGCCTGTTCACGGCGTTTTTCCCACAGACCGAGTTGCTTGAGATAGACCTCGGCCCGCTGATAAGCCAGAGGCCGGTCGAGGCCGTAATAGCCGGCCTGATTGACCACGATCTCCACCACCGGCTCGAACTGATTGAAATTGAACTCCTGCGGCACCAGGCCGATATAGGTCTTGGCGGTTTCCAGGTCGGTGTCCAGGTCCTTGCCGAACACCTGCACCGTGCCGCCGGTCTTCCGGACCAGGGAACAGATGATGCCGATGGTGGTGGATTTACCCGCCCCGTTGGGGCCGAGCAGGGCGAAGAAATCGCCCTCCTGCACCTCCAGGTCGATGCCCTTGAGAGCCTCGAAGCCGTTGGCGTAGGTCTTGCGCAAATCACGGATGAGCAGTGCGAGGGTCATGGTGTTATGAAAATTCAGTTTTCAGGGTCCTTATCGAGCGAATGGACAGATAGATCGGAACATTGGTTACAATCTGTTTTATCTTGACAGCGCCGGGGTCCGCAGGTTTTATCTGCCGGCGGCTGCATGCCTGATATCAAATCAACCGAGGGTTACGCTATGCTCACCATTTTTGGCTGTCCTAATACGCGCTCGGCGCGCGCCGTCTGGGCGCTGGAAGAAGCCGGCGCCGACTATGAATACATCAAGGTGGATCTTCTCAAAGGTGAAGGACGGCGTCCTCCCTACATCGACCTTAACCCCGGCGGCAAGGTGCCGGCGCTAAGGGACGGCGATTTCGTACTGACGGAATCGGGCGCGATCTGCACCTATATCGGCGATCGATTTCCAGAATCCGGTCTGACGCCGCCGGTGAATACACAGGAACGTGCCCGTTACCATCAGTGGTGCTTCTTCGTGATCGGCGAACTGGAACAACCGCTCTGGACGATGGCCAAGCATCGCTTTGCGCTCCCCGAGAAGCGGCGCGTGCCGGCGGTGATCGATACCGCCGTCTGGGAATTCGGGGTCGCCGCCAAAGTCCTGGATGCCGGCCTGGGCGATAAAGAGTTTATCGGCGGCGATCGTTTTACCGCCGCCGACATCATGCTGGCGCAGACGCTGGCCTGGGCCAGAGCTTTCGAGGCGCCGCTGGGCCACGACCGCCTGGAAGCCTATGCCGACCGGCTGCTGTCCCGTCCCGCCGCGGCGCGCGCCAGAGCACGGGAACAGGCCTGATTTTCCCCTATCCCGATACTCCCTCAAGCAAGCGGCCCAAGGTATGGCAAGCAGGCGAGCGTCTTATGATTCTCCCACGGTGGGCTTTGTCAGCCTGGGCTGTCCCAAGGCTCTGGTCGATTCCGAGCAGATCCTGAGCCGGTTGCAGGCCGAGGGTTACCGTATCGTCCCGAGCTATGACGCAGCCGAACTGGTGGTGATCAACACCTGCGGTTTTATCGACAGCGCCATCGAGGAATCGCTCGACGCCATCGGCGAGGCTCTGGAACAGAACGGCCGGGTGATCGTGACCGGCTGTCTGGGCGCCAGGGCCGAACAGGTTTGGGAGGCTTATCCCGAACTACTGGCGGTAACCGGTCCCCATGCCTACACCGAGGTCATGGACGCGGTGCATCGGCATCTGCCGGCGCCGCACGATCCCTTCACCAGTCTGCTGCCGTCGCAGGGGATCAAGCTCACGCCCCGCCATTACGCCTATCTGAAAATCGCCGAGGGCTGCAACCACCGCTGCACCTTCTGCATCATCCCGCAATTGCGCGGCGATCTGGTGAGCTATCCCATCGGCGAGGTCATGCGCCAGGCCGAAACGCTGGTCCAGGCCGGCGTGCGGGAATTGCTGGTCATCTCGCAGGACACCAGCGCTTACGGGGTGGATGCCAAATACCGCACCGGTTTCTGGAAGTGCCGTCCGCTCAAGACCCATCTGACGGCTTTGGCCGGGGCGTTGGGCGAACTGGGCGTATGGATCAGGTTGCACTATGTCTATCCCTATCCTCACGTGGATGAACTGATACCCTTGATGGCGGAAGGCAAAATCCTACCCTATCTGGATGTGCCCTTGCAGCACGCCAGTCCCCGCCTGCTCAAGGCGATGAAGCGTCCTGCCAACAGCGGGGATACGCTGGAGCGTATCCGCCGCTGGCGGGAAATCTGTCCTGATCTGGCCCTGCGCAGCACCTTTATCGTCGGTTTTCCGGGTGAAACGGAGGCCGATTTCGAGCAACTGCTGGTGTTTTTGGAAGAAGCGCAATTGGACCGGGTGGGCTGCTTTACCTACTCGCCGGTCGAAGGCGCCACCGCCAATCAACTGCCGAATCCCGTGCCAGAGGAGGTCAGGCAGGAACGCATGGAACGCCTGATGGAATTGCAGGCGGATATCAGCGCGACCAGATTGCGGCGGAAGATCGGTCAAACCGTGGAGGTGCTGGTGGACGCCATCGAAGACGGTCAGGTAATCGCCCGCAGCAGCGCCGATGCGCCGGAAATCGACGGGCTGGTTTATATAGCAGATGACGAGGAACTGGTAGTCGGGGAATTTGCTCAAGTTAAAGTCATTGAGACGGATGAGCATGATCTTTATGCGGTGCGGGTGACTTAAAGCAGCACATCGGCCTCAATATAAAATTGGGTGATGGTTATGTGAACTGGGTAGAGATCGCAGTCGATAGGGGTGTAAGTTGCTCACTCGCGCCAAAGGCAAACGAAGCGTCGCTTTTGGCGCGTCCGTGTGGAGCGCCATGTTAGACGGACGTGTAGTGCGCACGCTGCTGCTCGACAAACAAGGACTGTTGCTGCTCCTCAGATCTATCTGCGACATAGTGATACGCAAAATTCGTTATTAGCGCTTCCAGCATGGGATGCCTGAGTTCCTCCGTTGCGCCAACGTGGTAGTAATGAGCCATCGTGAAAACGTGAAACTTGTTCGATGCCCAGTTCTTTTCAATTTTTTGGTTGGTCCTGAATTCGTTGCTATGCCAGGTTGAAAGGATAAATCTGCATGGAAGCTGCGACAGCATTTTGGCAAGGTCTGTTTCATCCTGCTCTGACCACGAGTTGAAATAATCAACGTGACGACCCGCGTAAGGCGGGTCGGCATAAACAATATCGTCAGGCCGCGTCATAGCTAGTGTTTCCTTGAAATCGGCGACTTTGAATTCCCAATTTGAAACCGTTATAACCCTGGAGATTGTCTGAACCTGGTTAACGATCTTGGTAATGTACGCTGGCGAAAATCGATCAGGCTTTCGACAGAAAGGGACATTAAACTTCCCGAATCGGTTGAATCGCATAACTCCGTTAAAGCACGATCGGTTCAGAAACAGAAAGTCGAAGGAATTTGGTTTTGTATTGAAACGATTTCTTACCTCGTAGAAGTATGCCTCCCCGATGATACGCAACTGCTCTCCCTGCTCTTTCAGATACTCCTTGATGCTGATGGGGGATAACAATTTGGCTTGGATGTCTTTATAGAGCTGAATAATGTGGATGTTGGAATCGCAAAGCAGGGCGCGCTTAGGCTGAATATTTAACGCGACAACGCAAGAGCCGCAAAAAGGTTCAATCCAACGGCCTTCTGGCAGTTCGCCTGCCAGATTAGCAATTTCCTTAACCAGCTTTGTTTTTATCCCTTGGCATTTTATTGGCGGAACAAGAGGTGGGTTACTCATTGAGAATCCTCCCCGTTATCCTGTTTATCATCCTCAAGATGGGTAATTTCTTCTTCGTGTTCGCGGAGCGTATCTATTCCGCGTTTCTTGTATTCAAGGTAGGTTTTCAGGTTTACATAAGGCCGCTCGATGTCTAACGCCTTTGCCATGTTACGCTCCACTCGATGCGCAACTCTTTCGTTCCTCCGCTTTGATCTTCCACAATATCGTACCTCTTAGATATAGGTAGAGATGATTCGTCTATTAGACTCTCCAAATACCCAGAATCCATCCCTTTTATCCAATACTCCCCGCATCAGATCTTTCAATAGCACCGTTTTCGTTTCAGTATGTTCTGGGTCTAAAAGTTCCACGGTTTCGATCAAAGTATTAACGGACTTGATCAAGTTAACATGGCCAACATTCTTTCCTTCCTTGAATACTTTCGCATAGTTGTATCCGACAATAATATCGTTATCCTGCTGCAGGTTGTCCGACAGGAAATCAATAATGCTATCCGGTGGTACCTCTCTGGCGCCAATATATTTGAATACAAGCGGTATCCCTTTTTTCCTTAAAAATCCTTCGATCGTGGTTCGATCCGACTGCGGGTGTACGCCCCAATCTTCCTCGTCCGCACTGGTCCTTGCACCGGGGTATTTAACGATTAGTTCAGGTGGGATAACAAGACCAAGTTGACATGCAATCTCAGCTTGGGGGTACGTGGTCAAGTTCCGACGCTTAAGGATCATATTTAGGCATGCCGGAACACACATTAAAAAATTAGACTGCTCATATATATATGAGTTGCCAGGATGCTGAACTATCATGTCTTTCGTAGTCGGCGGTCCTTGGTTGAGTTTGTCACTGATCAAGTTCTTAGCAACGGCAATCATACTCTCCTAGACGCACCCCTTTCCCGGGTTGGCCTTGGGGAGACACTTCGCCTGGTATGTAGTCAGCATGTACATATCCCTTTAGATGGAAATCGTCAAGCTTGTAGGAAAATATATCTGCTGGTTTCCGCTTGAAGGCAATAGTTGGAGGCGCTAGTATCGGTTTATCAAGCTGCTCTCTCACTTGGTTTATGTGATTCTCGTAAATATGAACGTCGCCCCCGAACCAGATAAACTCCTTCGCTCTACAGTCGAGTTGATGAGCAACCATGTGAGTAAGGAGTGAGTATTGTGCGATGTTGAAAGGGACACCGAGGTAGGCGTCGCATGAGCGCTGTGTCAGCATCAAACTGACCTCATCATCCCAACGGTAGAACTGCAATAATATGTGACATGGCTTAATTGACATTAGCTTAAGGTGATCGGGACGCCATGCAGTCACGATATGACTCCGCGCCTCTGGCCGTTCACGAAGGGTCCACATTACGTCCGCGATTTGATCGATCTCCTTTTCCCCATTGTAGTATTTCTCGGAAACGGTGGGATCAACTCGCCAATGCCGCCACTGGAATCCATAGAGTGGACCTACCACTCCTTCTTCATTGGCCCAGAGGTCCCAGATCTTGACGTTGTTTTCCTTCAGCAAGGCAATGTCTTGTGAGCCACTAAGAAACCACAACATCTCGACTGCTAATGACTTGAAAAACACCTTCTTCGTCGTCATTAGAGGAATCTTGTTGTCACTTAAATCGAAGCGGAGTGGCTGAGCGAATAATTCGTACCGCCCTTCTTCATCCTCCGGTTTTCTGTATTTTCCTTCGTCCAGAATACGCCGGAGCATATCCAGATAAGCTTCTTCGTTACTCATGAAAACCTCTCTTGATGTTCACAATGTTATCAGGCGGCCAATATTTGTACTTTAGAATAAATAAAGCATTTTACAAAGCCTCTCCCCACTGATGATACCGATCGCTTTTTCTCATCACACCAGACAATCGCCCTCCCCCAGGCAGGGGAGGGCCTGTAATGCACTCAGTTCTTACTGGTATCCACCAACCGGTTCGCCTTGATCCAGGGCATCATGGCGCGCAGTTTCTCGCCCACGACCTCGACCGGATGGGCTTTGCTCAGCCGCCGCTGGGCTTTCAGCACCGGCGCGCCGGCCTGGTTCTCCAGGATAAACTCGCGGGCGAACTGACCGGTCTGGATTTCGTGCAGAATTCTCTTCATCTCCTGCCGGGTTTCCTCGGTGATGATCCGCGGCCCCCGAGTCAGATCGCCGTACTCGGCGGTGTTGGAGATGGAATAGCGCATGTTGGCGATGCCGCCTTCATACATCAGATCGACGATCAGCTTGAGCTCGTGCAGGCATTCGAAATAGGCCATCTCCGGCGCATAGCCCGCGTCCACCAGGGTCTCGAACCCGGCCTGCGCCAGCGCCGTCAGGCCGCCGCACAGCACCACCTGCTCGCCGAACAGATCGGTCTCGGTCTCCTCGCGGAAAGTGGTCTCGATAACGCCGGCCCGACCGGCGCCGATGGCCGCCGCATAGGACAGGGCCAGCTCGCGGGCCTGGCCGGAGGCATCCTGCTGTACGGCGATCAGGGCCGGCACGCCGCCGCCCTGGGTATAGGTCGAACGCACCAGATGGCCGGGACCCTTGGGCGCGATCATAAACACATCCAGATCGAGCCGCGGTTCGATTCGCCCGAAATGAATATTGAACCCATGGGCGAAAACCAGGGCGGCGCCCTGCTTCAGATTGGGCGCCACATTCTCCTCATAAATCTTGGCCTGATGCTCGTCGGGCGCCAGCATCATCACCAGATCGGCGGCGGCCACCGCCTCCTCCACCGGCTTGACCGTTAGGCCCGCTTTCCCGGCCTTGACCGCCGAGGGAGAGCCGGGCCGCAAGCCGACGATCACCGCCACGCCGGAATCGCGCAGATTGTTGGCGTGAGCGTGACCCTGGGAACCATAGCCGACGATGGCTACGGTCTTGGCCTTGATCAGAGACAGATCAGCATCTTTATCGTAATAAATTTTCATTCGCCAGTTCCTAAGGTTAGCCAAGCAAACAGCCGGCCCCCCAAGGAACCGGCTTGAGGCAGGACAGGGTTAAACGTGCAGAGACTTCTGGCCGCGGGCGATGCCGGTCACGCCGGAACGCACGACCTCCAGAATATTGTCGCTGTGCACGGCGCCGATAAAGCCGTCCAGCTTGTCCGAGGTCCCCGTCAGTTCAATGGTAAAGGTCGAATCCGTGACATCGATGACCCGGCCCCGGAAAATATCCGTCAGGCGCTGCATCTCGGCCCGTTGCTCGCCGGTGGCCTTGACCTTGATCAGCATCAGTTCCCGCTCGATATGCGGGCCTTCGGTGAGATCGATCAGCTTGACCACGTCGATCAGCTTGTTCAACTGCTTGACGATCTGCTCGATGATATCCTCGTTACCCGTGGTGACCAACGTCAACCGGGACAGAGAGGCATCTTCCGTAGGGGCCACGGTCAGGCATTCGATGTTGAAGCCGCGGGCCGAGAACAGATTGGCCACCCGTGACAGCGCGCCGGCCTCGTTTTCCAGCAAAATGGAAATAATATGTCGCGTGTTGTTCATAGTCACACCAAAATCATCCCTTCTTCATGAGTCGAAACCATTTTGTCTTTGCCGGCCAGGAGCATTTCGTTCTGGCCGCCGCCGGCCGGGATCATCGGGAAGACGTTCTCTTCCTGATCGGTGATAAAGTCCAGAAATACCGTGCGATCCTTCAGGGCGAAGGCCTCCCGCAGCGCGCCCTCCACATCCGCCGGCCGGTCGATGCGCATGCCGACATGGCCATAGGCGTCCGCCAGCTTGACGAAGTCCGGCAACGCGTCCATATAGGTCATGGAGTAACGCTTCTCGTAGAAGAACTCCTGCCACTGTCGCACCATGCCCAGGTAACGGTTGTTCAGGTTGACGATCTTGATCGGCGTGTTGTACTGCTTGATGGTGGACAGCTCCTGCAGCATCATCTGGATGCTGCCCTCGCCGGTCACGCAGGCCACGTCCTGCTCCGGGAACGCCAGCTTGGCGCCCATCGCCGCCGGCAGACCGAATCCCATGGTGCCGAGCCCGCCGGAGTTGATCCACTGGCGGGGGCGGTCGAAATGATAGTGCTGGGCGGCCCACATCTGGTGCTGCCCCACGTCGGAGGTGATAATCGCCTGGCCGGCGGTCACCTGATAGAGCTGCTCGATGACGAACTGCGGCTTGATGATCTCAGTGCTGGGGTTATATTTCAGGGATTCGATCGCCCGCCACTGCTCGATCTGCCGCCACCAGGCGGCCAGCGCCTCGGCGTCGGGCTGAAACTTTTCCTCCCGGATCATGGTGATCATGGCGCGCAGGACGCTGCCCACCGACCCGACGATCGGGACATCCACCCGGACATTCTTGGAAATCGACGAGGGATCGATGTCGATATGGATGACTTTCGCCAGCGGACAGAACTTGTCCAGGGCGCCGGTCACGCGGTCATCGAAGCGGACGCCGATGCCGACGAGCACATCGCAGTCGTGCATGGCCATATTGGCTTCATAGGTCCCATGCATCCCCAGCATCCCCACGAATTGCGGATCGGTGGCCGGATAGGCGCCCAACCCCATCAGGGTATTGGTGATCGGGTAGCCCAGCAACCGGGTCAGTTCGACCAGTTCCCTGGAGCCGTCGCCCAAAATCACCCCGCCGCCGGTATAGATCATCGGCCGCCTGGCGGCGGCGATCAGTTCCACCGCCTTGCGGATCTGGCCGGTATGCCCCTTGACGGTCGGGTTATAGGAACGCATCTTGATTTTCCTGGGATAGGTAAACTCCGTTTTGGCGGCCGTCACGTCTTTGGGCAGATCGACCAGCACCGGGCCGGGCCGGCCGGTGGTGGCGATAAAAAATGCTTTCTTGATGGTCTCGGCCAACTGGATGACATCCTTGACCAGGAAATTATGCTTGACGCAGGGGCGGGTGATGCCCACCGCGTCCACCTCCTGAAAGGCGTCGTTGCCGATCAGCTTGGTGGGGACCTGGCCGGAGAGCACCACCATCGGAATGGAATCCATATAGGCGGTGGCAATCCCCGTCACGGCATTGGTGACGCCGGGACCGGAGGTGACCAGCACGACCCCCGGTTTGCCACTGGCGCGGGCATAACCGTCCGCCGCATGCGCAGCGGCCTGTTCATGGCGCACCAGTATATGCTTGACATCATCCTGGTTGTAAAGCGCATCGTAAACATGCAGGATAGCACCGCCCGGATAACCGAATACATATTCGACACCCTCTTCCTTGAGGCAACGGACGACAATCTCGGCACCAGTTAGCTCCATAGAACTGAACCCTCATGCAAGGTTAAAAACGGCGACAAAACGTCGCGGCTTAATCGATAGGCGTAACGATCGCGGGAAATTTTGAACCGGGGACAGGGTGGTTGTAAGCTTTACGGGCACAGACTTCCCATCGGGTTACGTTCCATCCGGTGAGGATGGAGAACCTGGGGTAATGGGAACTGTGCCGGCGCAGTGGCTTGCAGAGTCTTCGGCGGTTTCCTGCGAGCGTGACAGTATACAATAACTGTTTGATACTTATTAAACTAAAATACCAGGGGATTTGAAGCGAGTGTTTGTGGAGCGGCCACTGACTACGGTTGCACCTAATTTTTTGAGTCGATGCTGGAGAATGCCAGTGCTGAAGCGAATCGTCTTGCTGTTGCTGCCAGTCTGTGGCGCCCTGGCTTATGCCGGCGGCACGGTTTACAAGTGGGTGGATGAACAGGGCAATGTCCAATATCGGGATACCCCGCCGCCGGCTGGCGTCAACTATCAGATTATCCATCGCTCTTCTGCGGCGGGTCCGGAACCGGAGACAGCCGTACAGCAGCAGCGGAAAAAACCGGAACAGGCTGATAAAGCCCGGCAAGCTCCCCAGCAGCCCCAGCCGGACACTGCCGCCAGCGCTGAAAATATTGAAGCGCGCCGCGCCGCCAATTGTGAACAGGCTAAAGCCAATCTGGATATTCTGGTGAAAAGCCCCCATCCCATTCGCACCGAGGCCGACGGTAAACAGGTCATCCTCGATGAGCAGCAACGTCAGGAGGAAATCGAAAAAAACCAAAAATTTGTACAGGAGTATTGTAAGAAGCCCTGACGCCACCGTACCGGGAAGGCAAGCTTGCTGTACGCCGCTCGATGCTAAGGCTTACACTGCACTCTCCCGGCACAAGACCCAGCCGCTCTCCATCGACCCTGCTGACAGGCACACTATGCGAGTCTCCTCATTTCCTCTGGCCACGCTGAAAGAAACGCCCGCCGATGCCGAAGTGATCAGCCACCAACTGATGCTGCGCGCCGGCATGATCCGCCGACTGGCGGCCGGCATTTATATCTGGTTGCCGTTGGGCCTGCGCGTGCTGCGCAAGGTCGAAGCCATCGTCCGGGAGGAGATGAATCGGAGCGGTGCGCTGGAACTGCTGATGCCCGCCGTGCAGCCGGCGGAACTGTGGCAGGAATCCGGCCGCTGGGACCACTACGGCCCGGAATTGCTGCGCCTGCAGGATCGTCATGGGCGGGATTTCTGCTTCGGTCCGACCCATGAAGAGGTCATCACCGATCTGTTGCGGCGGGAAGTGAAAAGCTACAAGCAATTGCCGGTCTGCTATTATCAGATCCAGACCAAATTCCGCGACGAGATCCGGCCCCGTTTCGGCGTCATGCGGGCGCGCGAATTCCTGATGAAGGATGCGTACTCCTTTCATGTCGACAGGGATTCCCTGCAGCTCACCTATGACACCATGGCGGCAGCCTATCATCGTATTTTCACCCGTCTGGGTCTGGGTTTCCGGGCCGTGCTGGCCGACACCGGCAGTATCGGCGGCAGCTATTCCCATGAATTCCATGTCCTGGCCGATTCCGGCGAGGATGCGATCGCCTTTGCCTCCGGCAGCGACTACGCCGCCAATGTGGAGATGGCCGAAGCCCTGGCGCCGCCGGGCGAGCGTCCGCCCCCCGCAGCTCCTCTCGAACGGGTGGCTACCCCCGGCCGGCACACGATCGCGGAGGTCAGCGCTTTTCTGCAGCTAAGCCCGCAACAGACGCTGAAAACGCTGCTGGTGCAGGGCGCGGATGGCGGGGTGGTGGCTTTGTGCCTGCGGGGCGACCACGAGCTCAATGCGATCAAGGCCGAAAAATTGCCCGAGGTGGCCGCCCCCTTGAGTTTCGCCAGCCCCGAGCAGATTCGGGCGGTGGCCGGCTGCGACGCCGGTTCGGTGGGACCGGTGGGACTGGATATCCCGGTCATCGCCGACCGTGCCGCCGCCCGGCTGGCGGATTTCGTGTGCGGCGCCAATGGGAATGACGAACACCTGACCGGCGTCAACTGGAGGCGCGATCTGCCGGAACCGGTGGTGGCGGATATCCGCAACGTGGTGGCGGGCGACCCCAGTCCGGACGGACAGGGTACGCTGTCCATCGCCCGCGGGATCGAAGTGGGGCATATCTTTCAACTGGGCGGGAAATACAGCGCCGCCATGAACGCCACGGTGGTGGATGAAAACGGCTACAGCCTCGCCATCATCATGGGCTGTTACGGTATCGGCGTCTCCCGCATCGTAGCCGCCGCCATCGAGCAGTATCACGATGACCGGGGCATTATCTGGCCGCCGCCCATGGCGCCTTTCCAGGTGGCGTTGCTTCCCCTCAATGCCCAGCGCTCGCAGCGGCTGCGGGAAGCCGCCGCCAGCCTGTATCGGGAGCTGCAGGCCGCCGGCATCGAGGTCTTGCTGGATGACCGGGACGTCCGCCCCGGCGTGATGTTCGCCGACATGGAGCTGATCGGTATCCCCCATCGGCTGGTGCTGAGCGAGCGCAACCTGGACAGCGGCCAGGTGGAATACAAGGGGCGCCGGGATGGCGACAGCAGCCTCGTCCTGCGGGAACAGGTACTGGAACTGCTGCGGGCCAGACTGGCCGGCTGAGTTGACCGAGAGGTGGCATCCGGCTTCATCCGTAGGAGCGAGCTTGCTCGCGAATAGCGTCGGGCTACCACTAACAAATCGCTCGAGCGGACGGCGCTAACGCGCCGCCGCTGAAGCCCGGCGTTAGGCATCATGTCATAATGAGATGAGGATAGTTTCATGCCAACACAATACATTCTGACTGAATACGTAGACCAAGCTATGATGCAAGCTGAATATGATAAGCTGGAAGATGGCACGTTTAGTGGTAGGATTCCGGTGTGTAAGGGAGTCATAGCGTTTGGTATGACTTTACGGCAGTGCCAAAACGAACTGCACTCGACCTTGGAAGACTGGGTTCTCGTCGGTCTTAAACTAGGTCATGCTTTGCCTGTCATTGGAGATATCAATTTTAATAAGGAGCCGACTCGTGAGTCGGTGGACACCCTGTAAGCGCCGAGAATTTATTCGCCGATTGCGCCAGCTTGGGTTCGATGGCCCTTTCTCTGGAGCACGACATCAATTGGTAGTGTAAATTTTCCAGTGATGAGAATATGTGAGCACTACATGTAGTGTTATCTTTGCTCTTACTACACAAAATAGCGTATCAACTTGTCTCCATCACTGGAAAATTTACAGTAAGAAAGATTTTACCCGCAGGACTTACGCAAATTGTCATTCCCGCGTAAGCGGGAATCCAGAAGCTTGCCCTCCATGGCTACTGGATTCCGGCGTCCCAGCCGGAATGACGGCGGTGAGTTGCTCGGTTAAAGGGGTATACTTGCTCAATGTCCCGGCTTAAGTGGATACTTTACAGCTTCTAAACATCCAGGCGGTGGGGCAGGATATCCTTCAGCCTGGCGCGGGCGTCGAGCATCATCTGTTCGGTCGTGGGCCAGTCCACGCAGGGATCGGTGATCGACACGCCATAGCGCAACTGCGACAGATCCGCCGGGATCGGCTGATTGCCGGCTTCCAGATTGCTTTCGATCATCAGACCGACGATGGAACGGTTGCCCTCGATAATCTGATGGACGCAATCGTGCAGCACCCGGGGCTGCAAGGCCGGTTTCTTGTTGCAGTTGGCATGGCTGCAATCGACCACGATATTGATCGGCAGCTTTGCCGCCAGCAACTGCTCCTCGCACATGGCGATGGACACGGAGTCATAGTTGGGCCGGCTGCCGCCACGCAAGACGACATGACCGTAGCCGTTGCCGCTGGTGCGGATCACCGCGCACTGGCCGTCCTGATTGATGCCCAGAAAACTGTGTGATTTGGAGGCCGAGTGCAGGGCATTGATAGCCACCTGGAGGTTGCCATCGGTGCCGTTTTTGAATCCGACCGGCGTGGACAGGCCGCTGGCCATTTCCCGATGGGTCTGGGATTCGGTGGTGCGGGCGCCGATCGCGGTCCAACTGATCAAATCCGAAATATACTGCGGCGTGATGGGATCCAGCGCCTCCGTACCGGTGGGTACACCCATCTCCGCCAGTTCCAGCAGCAGGGAGCGCGCTTTTTGCAAGCCATCCTCCACACAGAAAGAATCGTCTATATAAGGGTCGTTGATGAATCCTTTCCAACCGGTCGTGGTGCGGGGTTTTTCGAAGTAAACCCGCATCACTATGACCAGGGTATCGCCGACCTCGTCCGCCAGTTTCTTAAGGCGCCGCGCATACTCGCGGGTGGCTTCCAGGTCATGGATGGAACAGGGACCCACAACCACGAAGAGACGATGATCCCGCCGGTCGAGAATACGCTTGATGGTTTCCCGCCCCGCCAGCACGGTCTGCTCGGCCTTTTCACTGAGAGGCAGCCGCCGCTGGATTTCCGCCGGCGTCAGCATTACCTCCTGGGAAAGGACATTGATATTACTAATACCATTCGAGTACATCTTTGAACTCCTCCAGTGGCAAACGGGGTACGTGATTGGCCGTCATCTTACGCCGCTTGCTCAAGTTATCTAAAGATATAGAGACATATTAGGGACTTACGGCAATTCAGGCAGATATTGTAGGGGCGGTTCGCGAACCGCCCCAACCCCGCCCGCCTGGGGTCAACCCCCTGTCGGGGCCACACGGACTGGCATGATTGCCGCTGCCGGACCCGCCCGCAAGCGGGGCATGCTCCCGCCCTCGGTCGGTCGCCGCACCATAATCCGATTGGCCGGTCCGATGAATTTCTCCCACAGGGTGTCGCCTTGCTCCTGGAACAGGGTATCCGCATTGGTTTGGAACAGTTGCCAGCTACCGCGCGCCAATTCGGCGTTCAACTGACCGGGACCCCAGCCGGCATAGCCAAAGTACAGTCGCATCCCGGTCGCTTTGCGCTTACCCAGCAACTGCTCCAGCGTCCCGCGATCGGAGCTGACGTAGATATCATCCAGCACCAGGGTGGCCTGGGTCAGGGGAACCGGGCTGCGGATCAGAAACATCAGGCTATTCAAAGCCACGGGACCACCGAAAAACAGCAAGTGGTGAGCGCCTTTATCACCCAATTCCGGCAAGGCGTCCGCCAGGGAAATGGCGGTCGGCCGATTGATGATCAGTCCCACGGTGCCCTCGTTATCATGGGCCAGCAACAGAATGACCGAATGCTGAAAGCGGGGGTCGAGCATTTGCCGGCTGGCGACCAGGATCACTCCGGCGGCCGGTTGCGCGACCGCTATCGGGTAAGCGGGCGCCCGCCCTGCAAGTGGATGCGGGGCCGGGTCCGGGTGGACCCAGCGGAACGCCAGCAGGCCGCCGATAACCCCGAGACAGGTCAGGGATAAAAAAATAATGAGTGCAATCCAGCGATGCCGCGCCACGATCCACCAGCCTGAAGTACTCTATGCTACGGGTTAAAAGCCCCAGAGCCGAATAATCGGCCCCATGATGATCGAAATTATAGCCGCCGTCCCCTGTCTTTTACAGCCGGCGGCGGTTGGCGGCCGGCGGTTTATTCACCTCGCAGGCTGATGACCGGCCAGCCGCGCTCACGGGCGAAGCGGGCCAGGGTGGCGTCCGGATCCACTACCACCGGGTAGGTAACCCGGCTGAGCAGCGGCAAATCGTTGAGGGAATCGCTGTAAAACCAGCTTTCTTCCAGGGTGTGGCCGGTCTGCTCCAGCCAGGCTTCCAGCCGTTGAACCTTACCTTCCTGAAAACAGGGGATATCATAGGATTTGCCGGTATAGCGGCCGTTGCGCATTTCCACTTCGGTGGCCAGCAGGTGCGATACTCCCAGCACATCGGCTATCGGCTGGGTAACGAAGCGGGTGGTCGCCGTGATGATCAGCAGGATATCGCCGGCCCGCCGATGGCGCTGTAACAACGCCAGCGCCTTGGGCAGTATCAAAGGCCGAACCCGCTCGGCCACGAAACGCTCCCGCCAGGCATGCAGCACCGTCGGGTCATGCGCCGCCAGAGGCTGCAAGGCAAACTCCAGATATTCCTGAATGTCCAACGTACCAGTACGGTAGGCGGCAAAAAAGCGTTGGTTCTCCCGTTCGTAGACATCCCTGTCGACGGCGCCGCTTTCCACCAGAAATTGCCCCCATAGGTAATCGCTGTCGCCGCCAAGGAGGGTGTTATCCAGATCGAAGATGGCTAAACTCACAAGCTGATGCTCCCGCTGGATCGTAGGTTGGAAGAGTAAAGAATTCCCGCCGATCCGGCAATCGGGAAGGATACTCTGACGGTCGCTTGACCATAGCGTAAACGTCTTGATTATGAAACAATAAAAACAATTTCGATTGCTGTTAAGATTAATTTCCAAGTGATTGATTCGGAGGGGTATCGGCCTAACGTCGGAATTATCTTATGCAACGCGGACCGGCGCGTGTTGTGGGCCAAGCGCATTGGTCAGCGTTCCTGGCAGTTTCCACAGGGTGGTATCCGGGAAAACGAACTGGCCGCGCCGGAACAGGCGATGTTTCGGGAGTTGGCCGAGGAACTGGGGCTACGACCGGAACATGTGGAAATTCTGGGGCGAACGGTCGGCTGGCTGCATTACCGCCTGCCCAGACGGTTGATCCGGCGCGGCAGCAAACCGACCTGCATCGGTCAAAAGCAGGTGTGGTTCCTGTTGCGGCTGCTGGGCGAAGAGAGCGACGTACGGTTGGATTTGTCTGACAGGCCCGAGTTCGACCATTGGCGCTGGGTCGACTACTGGTATCCGCTGAGGGCGGTGGTTCCGTTCAAGCGGCGGGTTTATTTGTGCGCGTTGCGCGAACTGGCTCCCTTGTTGTTTCCTGAAGGCCGGTACCGGTCGTCGCTGTCTCCCGCCCAGTCGCGGCGCGCCTAGAGCAAGCGCCAGTAATTTTACCCACCAAACTTTGCGAGGACTGCCCTAATGCTGGACGCCTTGCGGCGTATCGTCCAGGAGGTCAATGCGGCGCATAACCTGGATGAGGCCCTGAGCTTGATTGTGGAACGGGTCAAGTCCGCTATGCATGCCGATGTCTGTTCGGTGTATATGACCGACTACAGCCGCGGGGAACACGTGCTGATGGCGACCGATGGCCTGCCGCCACGGGTGGTCGGGCAGGTACGGTTGAAGCTCGGCCAGGGCTTGACCGGATTGGCGGCCAGCCGTGCCGAGCCGGTCAACGTGGAAAATGCCCCGGAGCATCCGGCTTTCAGCCCGGTGGCGGCCATCGACGAAACTCCCTTTCATGGTTTTCTCGGCGTGCCTATTATCCGGCGCCGTAAGAATCTGGGGGTGCTGATCGTCCAGCAGCGGTTGCGGCGTAAATTTACCGTCCAGGAAGAATCGTTTTTGGTGACCCTGGCGGCGCAATTGGCAAGCTCCATCTCGCAGGCCGAAATCCGCCAGTCCCTGGATCGGCTGGACCGGGATGCTCTGGCCGTCACCCTGTTTCTGGAAGGCGTGACCAGCGCCAAAGGTCTGGGTCTGGGTGAAGCCGTGGTGGTTTTTCCGGTAGCCGAACTGGAGTCGGTGCCGGATAAGCAGGTTGCCGACCGGGAGATGGAGGTGGCCCGCTTCCGCCTGGCCGTGGCCGCCGAATTGAAAGAGATCCGCCGCCTCAGCAAACGCATGCAGCGCCTGCTTTCTCCCGGCGACCGGGCGCTGTTCGATGCCTATGCCCTGCTGCTGAGCAGCGACAGTCTGGTGACCGGCGCCCTCAACCGGATCCGGGCCGGCAACTGGGCGCCGGGGGCGCTGCGCGCCACCATCGAGGAATATGCCAATGTCTTCGAGGAAATGGATGACCCCTACCTCCAGGGGCGGGCCGCGGATATCCGCGATTTGGGCATGCGCCTGCTGAAGCGACTGTTGCAGGGGGAGCAGCGACGGGAAGGCCAGCACTACCCGGAACGGACCATCCTGATGGGGGAGGAAATCGGGGTCTCCCAGTTTCTGGAAGTGCCGCCGGAAAAGCTGGCCGGCCTGGTGTCGATTCACGGTACCGGCGCTTCCCATGTGGCCCTGCTGGCACGGGGTTTGGGCATACCGGCGGTATTCGGCGTGACCAACCTGCCGCTCAGCCGACTGAATGGCCGCGAGGTCGTGGTGGATGGCTATACCGCGCGGGTATGCATCCAGCCGAGCCCGACCTTGCGGCAGGAATATCTGAAACTGGTGGAAGAAGAGGCGGAATTGTCGCGGGGGCTGCAAGAACTGCGGCATCTGCCGGCGATCACGCCGGACGGACATCGGCTCGAACTGCACGCCAACGCCGGTCTGTTCGCCGATGTCGCCGCCGCCCGCGACAACGGCGCCGAGGGCATTGGCCTGTATCGCTCCGAATTGCAATTCTGTCTGCGGGATCGCTTTCCCAGCGAAGAGGAACAGGCCGCCACCTATATGCGGGTGCTGCAGGCCATGGCGCCGCACCCGGTGATGCTGCGCACCCTGGATATCGGTGGCGATAAGCCGCTGCCGTATTTCCCGATCGAAGAACAAAATCCGTTTCTGGGCTGGCGCGGCATCCGGGTGAGCCTGGACCAGCCGGATATCTTCAAGACACAATTGCGCGCCATGCTGCGGGCCGGCAGCGCCTGCCCGAATCTGGGCATCCTGTTTCCCATGATTACCTGTGTCAGCGAACTGGCCGAAGCCCTGGAGTTGCTGCGGCAGGCCCATGCCGAGCTGCTGGAGGACGGCGTGCCGGCGGTGCTGCCCCGGGTGGGACTGATGGTGGAAGTGCCTGCCACGATCTATCAGATCGACACCCTGATCCGTAAGGTGGATTATGTCTCCATCGGCAGCAACGATCTGACCCAGTATCTGCTGGCGGTGGATCGCAATAACGACCGGGTCGCCAAACTCTATGATGGTCTCCATCCGGCGGTGCTGCAGGCTATCCAGTATATCGTGACGCGGGTGCACCTGGCCGGACGCGAAGTCAGCGTCTGTGGCGAGATGGCCGGGGACCCGGCGGCGGCCTTATTGCTGCTGGCGATGGGGGTGGACAAATTGAGCATGAGCCTGGGTAACCTGCTCAAGATCAAATGGATGATTCGCACCATTCCGCTGGCCCGGGCCCAAGAGCTGCTGACCGAGGTCATGCACTTCGAGAATGCCGGCCCCATCCGCGAGAGGCTTAACAGCGTGCTGGACGAGTACGGGCTGGGCGGGCTGATCCGGATCGGTAAATAATTGGTCGTGTAAATTTTCCAGTGATGGGAATGTTTAGATACTACCTGTAGTGTTGTCCTTGCCCTTGCTACACAAAATAGCGTATCAACTTGTCTCCATCACTGAAAAATTTACACTAAGAAATAATTTATGAGGTGATTCGTCGAATCCCACACTTCAGGTGGGATGTATCAGGCGGTTAGTATGTTTATACTAAAGGCAAGCTTTACACTTTTGAAGTGTATGCGTTCCCTCCAATTCCGACCGTATTTTTGCCCATTGACGTTCTCACTCAGGAGAATACCCCGTGACCGACAAGAAAGAGACAAAATCACAGGCTGAATCGCCTGCCGAGCAGATTCTGGCCGTTGGTAAGGCGGCTGTCGAAACCGCGCAGGAAGCTATTGCCAAGGCGCAGGAGACGGTTGAAAAAATTCAGCAGGAAGGCAGTAAAATCCTGCACTCGCTGGTCAAGGAAAGCGGGAAAGTCTTCGATGAAACGCAAAAAAAGGCCGGCGAAACAGTAGGTGAAATCAAGGAACGGGTGGAAGAAGCGCGCCACAAAGCCGCGGAAACCCTGGACAATCTGGAGCAAATCTTCGAAGAACGGGTATCGCGTGCGCTGAACCGTCTCGGCATACCGACCCGCGAGGACTTCCAGGCTATCGCCAAACGCCTGGAAGAATTGAATCACAGCGTACAGGCCCTGCTGCGTAGCAAGGCAAAAGGGGCGTCCGCCCCGGCGGCTGAAAAGGACGACCTGAAGGAAATTTCCGGGATCGGGCCGGCTATCGAAACCAAATTGAAAGTGGATGGCATTGTCAGCTTCCGGCAGATTGCCCAATTAAGTCCTGCTGAAGTCGAGCGTATCGAAACTGAAGTGGTCAATTCGACCGGCCGGATTCAGCGGGAAAACTGGATCGCCCAGGCCAAGGAGTTGCACCTCAGGAAATACGGCGAGCAGCTTTAATCCGTCAAGCCGGCGGGAGTTCCATCCAGCCCGCCGCCGCTTACGGGCTTAGGCGCCAAGGTCAAGTGGACTGTGGAATCACAGTCCACTGCTTGCAGTTCCTTTCACCCTGGCGATTTTGCCAGCTTCCCCGCTGCCTCACCATGTCAGGGTCGATCCTTTAAGAACAACATGTTTGGGAGTGGTCTTCCGGGTAGAGCCGGCGGGCGGGCCGCCGCCGGCTTAAGCGTCTATATCGGGGATCAGTTTACTTTCCAGGCGGGTGATCAGGTCTTTTAAATACAACTTGCGCTTTTTCATGCGCCGTAGTTGCAACTGGTCTACATAGGGATCTTCCGACAGGCGGCCGATAACATCGTCGAGATCCCGGTGTTCAAGGCGCAATTCATCGAGCTTGGTGCGGTAGTCTTCCAGTCGATGCGGCTCCAGCAGTTGGGTCATAGGGTAATAACCTCCGGCATGAAGGGGACAGGGAACACCGGTTCGCCTCTGGCAACCGGTGGATTCAGATCACTATAAGCTATTTTAATATTACCATTTTTCCAGCCTGCTGCCGCTGGTTTTAGCGTCCCCTGGCGCTACACTACCTGACCAGATCGGCAACGGCCTGGGCGAAACGTTGCATGCCCGCTTCGATCAACTCCTCGGGAATGATCAGGGACGGCGCCAGGCGGATCACATCCGGTCCGGCGACCAGCGCCAGCAGGCCCCGCGCGAGCGCGGCATCGACGAAATCTTTGGCCCGTCCCTGCCAGGCAGGCTGCAAGGCGCAACCCAACAGCAGGCCCCGGCCACGGATTTCGGTAAACACCCCGAAACATTGATCGAGGGCGTGCAGGCGCTCCATGAACAGTTCGTGTCTGCGCCTTACCCCGGCCAACACCTGCGGCTCGCCGACGATATCCAAAACGGCCTCGGCCACGGTGCAGGCCAGCGGGTTACCGCCATAGGTGGTGCCATGGCTGCCGACTCCGAGGCTGCGGGCGATGGCGGTCGTGGTCAGCATGGCGCCGATTGGGAATCCTCCCCCCAGCCCTTTGGCGCTGGTCAGAATATCCGGCCTTACCCCAAGTCCCATGTAGGCATAGAGCTCGCCGGTACGACCGGCGCCGGTCTGCACCTCGTCGAAAATCAGTAAAGCCTGGTGACGGTCGCACAGTTCCCGCGATCCCTGGACGAATGCCCGGCTGGCAGGAATCACCCCGCTTTCCCCGAGTATGGGTTCCATGATGACGGCACAGGTTTTATCCGATATGGCTGCGGCCAGCGCCGCCAGATCATTGTAAGGTACATGGGTGATGCCGCCCGGCAGAGGTTCGAACCCCTGGGTATATTTCGGTTGCCCTCCCACCGTTACGGTAAACAAGGTGCGGCCGTGGAAGGACTGGGTAAAGGCGATGATTTCCCGCTTCTCCGGCCCGAAGTGGTCGCTGGCGTATTTACGCGCCAGCTTGAGCGCCGCCTCGTTGGCTTCCGCGCCCGAGTTGGCGAAGAATATTTTTTCCGCGAAGGTCAGTTCGCACAGTTTCCTGGCCAGCCGCAGCTCCGGCTCGTTAACCAGTACATTGCTGACATGCCAGAGCCGCTGCGCCTGTTCGGTCAGCGCCGCCACCAGCCTGGGATGGGCATGACCCAGGCAGGTGACCGCAATCCCGCCGGCGAAATCGATATACTCCACGCCCGCCTGATCCCACAGCCGGGAACCCTCGCCACGGACGGGAATGATGGCCGCCGGCGCATAGTTGGGCACCATGACGTCGTCGAACAGGGCGCGACCGACAGGAACAGCGTGAGCCATGCGAGTTCTCCTTACGACAGTAATTGAACAATTTGACCTCTCCGGCAAGGCGTGGTAAAAGTTTATCATTTACAATCTTGAGCCGTGCCTCCACACTGCTCTCGATACCGTCCCTTTGCCGAACCGACAGTTGACGGCTTGTAACGACCGGCCCTCCCGGAATCGCCGTGGTTAACCTACCGCTGGGCACACGATGTTGAGTCTCAATGACCCGCCTTACCACCCGCTCCGGGAATCGCCACGACAGCTACGGCAGGGCCTGGCAACCGCCCATCCGACCGTAGGTGTCATTTCCTTGATCATGACTCCCGACCTCCACGTCACAACAAGACCTCACCAGGAGAGCTTTCTGTGGAAAAAATCTGGCTGAAACGCTACCCCCCCGGAGTACCGGCTGAAATCGATCCGGATGAATATCGTTCCCTGGTCGAGATATTCGAGCAGAGCTGCAAGAAGTTCAGCGACCGGGATGCTTTTGCCAACATGGGCTACGCCATGTCGTTTGCCGAGTTGGACGCCAAAACGCGCGATTTCGCTGCTTTCCTGCAACAGCAATTGGGCCTGCAAAAGGGCGATCGCGTGGCCATCATGCTGCCCAATCTGTTGCAATACCCGGTGGTCCTGTTCGGCATTCTGCGGGCCGGCCTGACCGCGGTCAACGTCAATCCGCTGTATACGCCGCGCGAACTCGAGCATCAAATGAACGACGCCGGCGCCGAAACGATCGTCATCATTGCCAATTTCGCCCATGTGCTGGCGGAAGTCGCCCATAAGACCAGGCTCAAGAATATTATTGTCACCGAAGTCGGCGATCTGCTCCCGTTCCCGAAATCCCTGATCGTCAATTTCGTCGTCAAATACATTAAAAAGATGGCGCCAGCCTATGACCTGCCCGGCGCCATTTCTCTTAAATCGGCTCTCGCCAAGGGCCAGAAGCTGACGCTCGAACCGGTGGCGCTGAACGGCGACGATCTGGCCTTCCTGCAATATACCGGCGGCACTACCGGAGTCGCCAAGGGCGCCATGTTGACCCATCGCAATATGGTGGCCAATATGCTGCAGGTGTCGGTCTTTGTCGGCGCGGCTATCGAGGAAGGGAAGGAAGTTGTGATTACCGCCCTGCCGCTTTACCATATTTTCTGTCTGACCGTTAATTGCCTGACCTTCATGAGATTCGGCGGCTTGAATCTGCTGATTACCAACCCGCGCGATATTCCCGCTTTTGTCAAGGAATTGCAAAATGTCGGCGAATTCACCTTTATCAGCGGCGTCAATACCCTGTTCAATGCCCTGGTGCACAATGAAGATTTTGCCAAACTGGATTTTAAACCGCTGAAGCTGGCGGTCGGCGGCGGCATGGCGGTGCAACGGGCGGTGGCGGATAGATGGCAGAAAATCACCGGCATCCACATTCTGGAAGGCTATGGCCTGACCGAATCCTCGCCGGTGGTCTGCCTTAATCCGCTCGATGTTCAGGAATTCAACGGCAGCATCGGTTTGCCGGCCCCCTCCACCGAGATTTCCCTGCGCGACGATCAGGGCCAGGAGGTGCCGTTCGGCGAACGGGGCGAACTGTGGGTGCGCGGGCCGCAGGTCATGCGCGGTTACTGGCAGCGTCCGGATGAAACCGCCAACACCATTACGGCGGACGGCTGGTTGCAGACCGGCGATATCGCCACGGTCGATGAACAGGGCTTCGTCCGGATCGTCGACCGGAAGAAGGACATGGTCCTGGTTTCCGGCTTCAACGTCTATCCCAATGAAATCGAGGATGTCGTCGCCCATTGCGAGGGCGTGCTGGAAGTCGCCTGCATCGGCGTGCCCGACGACAAATCCGGAGAAGCGGTCAAGGTGTTCGTGGTGCGCAAGCCCGGTGCAACACTCGGCGAAGAGACCGTGCGCGAATACTGCAAAGCCAATCTGACCGGCTACAAGATGCCGAAATATATTGAATTTCGCGAAGAACTGCCCAAATCCAATGTCGGTAAGATTCTCCGGCGCGAACTGCGCTGACAGACGGTTTACCGTGTGGGCTTCAAGGGGAGGCAGAGGCCTCCCCTTTTTGTTACCGTGAAAATCCCCGTAGGTCGGGTTAGGCGCGCCCACCACCAGCCTGGAGCTGGCAGAGACGTGGCAGGCGCGCCGTAACCCGACGTGGAGGCCGATTAAGAGTGGTGGTAAGAGTGCAAGGTGATGGCTGGAAAACCGGGTAAAAATCAAAACGCGGCGCTGTTGCTGTATCAATTGAAGCGGCTGGAACAGGTGCGGCTGGAACAGGGCGGCGGTGAACTGGCGCCGGCAATGCGGCTGTTGAAACGCTGGCAGTCGGAACGGCTGGCGCGGACCCATGCCGAGCTGCTGGCCAAGCCCCGCTATCGCCTGGCGGGGGACTATTTCCTCACTGAAATCTATGGCGATAAAGATTTCAGCCAGCGCGATCACAATCTGGAACGGGCCTATCCCATCATCATCAGGACGATGCCGGCCGGCGTCCTGCACACCGTGGCGATGGCGGTCGAATTAAACGCCCTGTCCTGGGAACTGGATACGGAATTGCTGCAGGTATTGCTGGAGGAGTTCGGGTTGACAGAGAGTCTGGACGAGGAGACTTATACCAGCGCCTACCGCTACTGTAACAATTACGACCGACGCCTCCATCAGCTCGAACTGATTCAGACGCTGGGCCAGGACTTGAGCAAGGCGGTGCGCAATCCCTTTATTTATGGAGCCTTGCTGCTGGCCAGGGCGCCCGCTTATCTGGCCGGTTTCGGCGCCCTCCATGAGTTCATCGAATCGGGTTTTCGCGCCTTTCGGCATCTGGGTGATCCGAACGAGTTTTTAACCACCATTACCGGCCACGAACGGCAGATCCTGGATCGCATTTATGCCGCCCACCCTCAACCATTCGCTCTGGCGGATTGATGTCATGTCGTTGGCGGCAAGTCATGCAAGCGATTCAGATGAGCGCCTGTAGAGCGAGCTTGCTCGCGAATCCGGCCGGTCCGCGTCTACCAGTGGCCTTCGCGAGCAAGCTCGCTCCTACACCCGGCGGTAAGGTGGATGATTAATTTTTTGCAGTCAGCGGACCAAAGTATAACTGTCGTCGCTTGCCGGCCGACCCGGGCATCAGGCCCCCAGCACTTCATCCAGATACTTATGGATCTCCCGCTCGAAGCGCGACTTCAGGGGACTCAGTAGAAACCCCAGGCGCACGTGCAAGCGTACCTCGGTATCGCTTACCTCCATGCGGCCGCTGACGCCGAAGCGTTCGAAGTGCAGGGTATTGCCGTTCCAGTGAGACTGGAGATCGAACTGGTCATCGAGGTGGTCGGCGATAAATTCTGCCGCTTCCCGTGCCTTGGCCAGGCCCAGCGTATGGTGTCGGCGGATATCGATAGACATAGCGTATTCTGCTCAGGTTGAAGAAGGTCCAGAGGTGCACAGGCCAAGCTGACCGTAAGCGATCTCAGCCCGGCATCATTGTCGGAGAGGATAAGCAGAGTTTGCAAGTGGCGGGCCGGTTGCCGGCAACGGGTTGAATCCGGCCGGCCGCCATCATTTTTTCCCTGTTATAACGATTATAACGATTAAGGGAAAACTACAAGTTTCAAAGTAGATGCGGTTTAGCAGGCGACCCGATTTCGCCCTTCCTTCTTGGCGCGGTAAAGGCAGGTATCGGCCGCTCGCACCAGATCGATGGCCGACCGCTCTTCGCCGGGAACGATACTGGCGACACCGGCGCTGATCGTGACCCAGGCGGCAGCGCCGGAGTAGGTATGGGGAATCCGCAGTTCAGCCACCGCCGCCACCAACCGCCGGGCGACCACGACCGCGCCGGCCAGATCCGTCTCCGGCAGCAAGCAGGCGAATTCTTCCCCGCCATAGCGAGCGAACAAATCCATCGGCCGCTTGACGGCCGCCGCCAGCGTCGAGGCCACCAGCCGCAGGCATTCATCCCCTGCCAAATGGCCATAGTGATCGTTATAGGCCTTGAAATCATCCACATCCGTCAGTATCAGCGAGAGCGGCTGAGCGGTGCGCAGCGCGCGGCGCCATTCCTGTTCGAGCAGCTCATCGAAGCGGCGACGATTCGCGACACAGGTCAAGCCGTCGAGACAGGCCAACTGACGCAGCAGATCCTGATGCCGTTTCAGTTCGAGATGGGTGCGCACCCGTGCCTTGACGATCGGGGCCCTGACCGGTTTGGTCAGGTAATCGACCGCGCCAGCCTCCAGCCCCCTGGTTTCCTCGCTGACTTCGGTAAGGGCGGTAACGAAAATCACCGGAATATCGCGCAGCAGCCGGTCAGCTTTGAGCCAGTTGCAAATATCATAACCATCCATATCCGGCATTAACACATCCAGCAGGACCAGGTCCGGCCGCTCGCGCATAATAATGTCGAGACCATCGGCGCCATTGGTCGCAAAGAACAGTTGATAGTCCTTGCCCAGAATACCGCCGAGGACATGGATATCCGCTGGAGAATCGTCAATGATCAGAATCTTGGCCTGCCCGTCCATGCTGCCTAGTCTCCTTCCAGGCGGATGCCCAGTCGGGAGGCCAGCTCGCGCAGCAGTTGGCTGGCCGTCTTGAAGTCGAGCCGATCGATGTACCGACCGAGTTGCTCGACGGGCAATCCCGGCTGCGCCTCCAGCATGACCTGGCGCAACGACTGAAACAGGTCGGCCGCATTCAGCGCCTGGCGCTCCAGCCTCACGAGCAGTTTGCGCAGCCCCCCCTGCAGTTCCGGCCTGGCGGCGGGGAGATCCCGCCGCGGAGGCCGCTCCCAGATCCTGCTCACCAGAGCCATGCTTTCCAGCGCCTGCGCCAAGGCCGCTTCCAACGCCAGCAGCGGCTTTTCTCCCGGCAGCACCCCCTCGCGCAGGATTTGCTCCACTGCCGCGGCCGCATCCTGCAAGGACGTAGCCCCTACGCTCCCGGCCACGCCCTTCACGGTATGAGCCAGGCGCCGCGCCGTAACCGGCTCTCCCCGGCTTAACGCGGCGCGAACGGCCGTGGCGGCATCACCATATTCCTCGGCCACGCACGCCAGCAATTCGGATAGGAGTCGCCGGTCGCCACCCAGGCGCTGCAACGCCGCCTCCAGATCGAGGCCGGGCAGCGTCAGCGGCACGCTCCCGACCGCCGGACCGTTGCTGTCCGGAGTTACGCTTTTTCCAGTCCAGCGCGCGAGGACAGGTAGCAATTGTGCGAAGCCAAACGGTTTGGCCAGGTAGTCGTTCATGCCGGCGGCAAGACAGCAGTCCCGTTCTTCCGGCAGAGTATGGGCGGTCATCGCAATGATCGGCAGCACCGTGCAGCGAGGGTTGGCGCGGATCGAGCGGGTCGCCTGCAATCCATCCATGGTGGGTAGTTGCAGGTCCATCAACACCGCATCGTAGGAGCGCCGTTCATCGACAAGGTAATGTACCGCCTCGCCACCATTGCCGGCAAGCTCCACGGTTACGCCCGCGGCTTGCAGGAGTTCAAACATCGACTGCCGGTCGATAGTGTTAGCCTCGACGATCAGCACTCTCAAACCATCGAGGTGCAAGGGGACTACCGGATGTGACATCGTCTCTTCCTCAGCGGGAATGATTATTCCTACTCAGCTTAGGACCGATTTTCGGAAAATTGATTTTACAAATATTTACATTTTCAATGCGACTACTTTGTGTTTATGACTTATCGTAAGGTTATCTGATGCCCCTTGGCAGGAGCCGGCTTGTGAATGGAACGGGCAGCAGGGTGGGCGGCTTGTCGGCCCACCCGGGTTGGCTGGGCATCGGCAAGGTGGGCGACGAATTGCTCTTTCTATCCCTTTGAAGCACGATGATTTTATTTATGGCCTGTCCGCGGTCGATTAACGCTGAGGATCATACCGTCGCTGTGATGAGCAGTTCCCCCCGGCTACCGCTCCCGGCCGCCGGCGCCAGCACAGTGAACCATCGCTGCCGCCAGGCTTCCAGACAGCGCGCCCTATTGGAAAGAGCCAGATGACACGGAACGATTTCGAGCTGATTGAATCGCGTGTTTTACAGTGGCTGCCGGCTGCCCTGCTGGTAGTGGATGCAACCGGTCGGATCGTCCAGGCGAACGCCCTGGCGGAACAGCTATTCGGCTATGCCCCGGAGACGCTGGCCGGCCAGTCTCTGGAGAACCTGATACCGGCGCGTTTCCGGAACCGGCATCGCCACCACCTGAGCGCGTACTTTCACAACCCCAGCCTTCGCCCGATGGGCAGCGGACTGGAACTGGATGGCTTGCGGCAGGATGGCAGCGAGTTCCCGCTGGCGATCGGGCTCGGTCCCGTACCCGACGCTACCGGCGTCCTGGCATTGGCCGCGATCCAAGACCTGACGGCGTATAAACACGAGCAGCAGGCGCTGGAGCGGGCTGCTATCGCCCTGGAACAGCAGTTGCAGACCCGCGACAGCGAACTGTCGCAAGCGCATGCCGAACTGCGGCGGCAGATCGCCGGACGGCTGCAAGCGGAAGACGCTCTCCGCAAGACAGAGATATCGTACCGGCAACTGGTCGAGACCCAGCCCGATCTGATCTGCCGGTTTCTACCGGACACCACGCTGACTTTCGTCAATACCGCCTATGCCCGGTTTTTTGGATGCCGGCCGGAAGAACTGCTCGGCCGGCGCTTTATCGAGCTGATCGCGGCTGCAGAACGGCCGGCGATACAGGCGTATCTGGCCGCCTTTACCCCGACCGAACCCGCCAGGCAATATGAGCATGGGGCCTTGCGGGCTGGCGGCGTCTACCGCTGGCATCTCTGGCACGATTTTGCATTCTTCGATGGGCAGGGCAAGATAACAGATTTTCAGGCCTTAGGGATCGATATTACCGAACGCAAACAAGCGGAAGAGGCGCTGGCGGCGGAGAGAGAACGCGCCCAGGTCACGCTGCATTCCATCGGCGATGCCGTGATCACCACCGATGTGCAAGGTAAAGTGGAATACTTGAATCCGGTCGCCGAGACTCTCACCGGCTGGATAGCAACCGAGGCTCAAGGTCGGCCGTTGCACGAGGTGTTCCAGCTCATCGAGGAAGCCAGCCGGCAGCCGGCTCCCGATCCGGTGGAGCGCTGTCTGCGGGAGGGCCGGATCGTGGGTCTGGCCAATCACTCGGTGCTGATCAGCCGCTCCGGCAAGGAATACGATATCGATGATTCGGCGGCGCCGATCCTGGGGCGGGATGGGCGGTTGTTAGGGACGGTGCTGGTGTTTCACGACGTCACCGAGACCCGGCGGTTGGCGCAGCAGATGCGGTATGACGCCACTCACGACGCGCTCACCGGGTTGGTCAATCGCCGGGAATTCGAGCGGCGCCTGGAGCGGGCGCTGGCCAGCGCGAAACAATATGGAGTCAAGCATGCCCTCTGCTATCTCGATCTGGATCGATTCAAACTGGTCAATGATACCGCCGGGCATGCGGCCGGTGACGAACTGCTCAAACAGATCAAGGGGTTGTTGCTGGGGTCGTTTCGCGACCGCGATACCCTGGCGCGGCTGGGCGGCGACGAATTCGGGTTGCTGCTCGATAATTGTCCGCTGGACCGGGCCTGGCTGATCGCCCAGACCCTGATCAGCACTATCTGTGAGTACCGCTTTGCGTGGCGGGATCGGATCTTTCAGATCGGCATGAGCATTGGCCTGGCGCCGGTCACCGCCGCCGCCGCAGACGCCACTCAACTGCTCGCCCAGGCGGATATCGCCTGCTATACCGCCAAGCAACTCGGCCGTAACCGGGCGCATATCTATCAGCAAGCGGACAGCGAATCCACCCGGCGCTACAGCGGAATTCTCCATGCCACCCAGCTGCGTGACGCCCTGGAACAGGGACGTTTCCGACTTTACTGTCAACCGATCGTCCCCCTGGCCACGGGCGGCAATGCCGCCATGCGGTATGAACTCCTGCTCCGTCTGGTGGCCGATACCGGTGAAATTCTGTTGCCGGCGGCGTTTATTCCGCCGGCGGAGCGCTACGGCCTGATGGGGGCGATCGACCGTTGGGTCATCCAGACCGCGTTCCGACGCTATACGGAAAAACCGGGTATAAGTGGGGCCGGGATTCACCTCAATCTGTCCGGTAACTCCCTGAACGATCCGACCTTCACAGACTTTGTCCAGGCGCAGTTGGCCGGGCTGGCCCTGCCGCCGCAGCAGATCTGTTTCGAGATCGGCGAGACCGACGCGATTCACAACCTGCGCCAGGCCACGGGATTCATGATGGCAATGAAAGGCCGTGGCTGTCAGATTGCCCTGGATCAATTCGGCAGGGAACTGTCATCATTTTCCTACCTGAAGACCCTGCCGGTCGACTATCTGAAAATCGACAGCGGCTTCGTCAAGAATATGCTCGATGATCCCAGGGACCATGCCATGGTGGTGGCGCTTAACCAGTTGGGTCACACGCTGGGTATCCAAACCATTGCCGAACATGCCGGCAATCAGGCGATTGTAGAGCGCCTGCGGGCGTTGGGCCTGGATTATGCCCAGGGTTATGCTTTAGGCCGGCCTCAGCCCTGGGTCGAGTTGCAGTCACCGGCCGGGTGAGGGGGTTGGCCTCTCGTATTCCGTTTGTGCTCCGGCGCTGCTTCAATGCCCCTCGATGGTGTAGAACACATCCGCGCCGGTCTGAAAGCTGCTGGAGGTGGCTTCGAGCAGAATCTGTTTGCTGAGGCGATAGCGCAGGATGAAGGTGTTGATCGCATTGTACAGCCCCACCCCATAGCCGACGTAAAGCCGCGGCGACAGATACTTGCCGAGAATAAAGGAACTTTGTTGGGCCGTCCGCGGGGCCTGACCCAGCACCAGATAGGACAGAATACTGCTGGTCGGCATGGCCGGTTCGGAAAATAAATCCAGCCGGGGTCGTTGCAGGGTGCCGGTAACTTGGGCGCCGACTACAATCCGACTGTCATCCAGGGAGAACGTGGTGAAATTCTCCACCGTGCGGGTCACCCGTAAATCCAGGCCCGGATTATCGAGCGGGCTGTTGACGAACAACAGCCGCCCTCGCTCGATCCGCAACCGCTGGCCGGAAACAATATACTCGCCGCGCGATACCGCGATGCTGCCGTTACCCTGGGGGGGACGTCCCGGGGTCTGCTCCACCAGCACGTTGCCTTCGAGCCGGCCACGGAAATCATAGGCGCTGACCCATATTTTATCGCCCAGAATCAGTCTGACCCTGGCATAAATCGCCAGCGCTTCGGCAGGAGTCGGCGCGATTTCTTCAGCCCGGTCGACTATAATCACATCCGGTGAGGTGCTGACGCGGCGTTCCCCGCCGCCTTCGATCAAGCCCAGGCGCGCTTCGGGAACGACGACCTGACCCTCGATCCGTACCTCTTTAGCAGCCAGAGCCAGATTCAAATCCGGATTGATCAGGACTTTGGCTTCGGGGAGGTCGGCGATTTCGAAATTTTCTCCCTTGATGCTTAGTTCCAGCCGTTCCTGCAACGGCTGCCACTGTCCAATCAAACTCAAGGCGCCGGCGCCGGAGCGGGCGGAACCGGACAGCCGCAGCGGTCCACTGCCATCGCCGGCGGCGGCCAATTGAATGGCCTGAATGCGAACCGCCAACTGCGGAATATCGGCGGCGGCATCCCTGAGACTCAGCTCGCCCGCCAGCGCCGGCTTGGCCAGGGTGCCGGCCAGGTCGATGTTCGCCGTCAAGCGGCCGGAAACATTCTGGAGTTCAGGGACGACGGTGGAAATCAAGCCTAAATCCTTAATCTCGGCCGTCAGTTTGCCGCTCAGCGGGGACGCCCGGCCCTGATTCCTGGCCTGTACAGTCGCCTGGATTCCGCCCAGTTTGCCCAGCCCCAGAGTGGCTGTGGCGGCGAGGTTCTGGTCGGTGAGCGCGGCTTGCAGCCTGCCGCCTTCGATAGGCACTTCCACCGGAGAACCATTTCGTTTGAAACGCAGGCGGCCCGGGCTGAGCTGAAAGTCGAGCCTGCCTTGCATAGTGCCATCGGGCTTGCGGCTGGCTTGGGCCTCGCCGCTCAGACTGGCATCGAGTTGGGTATCGGGGGGCAGCAGGGCGGCGAAGCGCTCCAGTTCCAGCCGCGCCAGGCTGAGGTGACCCTGGGCGCCGGCCTTGGTATCCCAACTCCCTTGCAGGCAAAGCCGGCCGGGCGGACTGAGCAGGCAACCCGATTGGATGTTCACCTGCTGCGCGGAGAGTTCCAGCGGCAGTGGTTGCGCCAGCCGCCAATCGCCCACGGCGGTATCCTGCAACAGCAGCCGTTGCAACCGACCCTGCCAACGGGCCTTGGCCTGATCGAAGCTGCCGTCGAGGGCGAGTTCCACCCGCCCCGATTCGCCTGCCAGTCGCCCTTGCAGGCTGTGCTGGGCGGGCGTACCACTGCCTTCCAGATTCAGGCTCTTCCAGCTCTGGCCGGCAACACGCAACCCTTCGCCCTCGAATTGGAATTGGGAGTGACTGTCGCCGCTGACATCGATGCCGGCCTTGCCCTGCAACCGCTGCACCGTCACATCCTGATAGGCCAGCTTGGCTACCGCCAACTCCAGGTTGACCCGTGGTTTGGTCCGTGGCCCGCTGAGGTTGCCCGAGCCGCTCACGCTGCCGGCGCCGCCGGGCAGCAGTTGGCCGAGATCCGGTACAGCAATCTGCCAGCGCAGATCCCATTGTTGGGTCAGGCTGCCGCTGGCTTGCAAGCGGCTGCGGCCCGCCGTCAATTGCAGCGTGGGCAATTGCAATTCCTGTCCCTTGACAGCCAGTTGGGCCCTGCCCTGCACCGCCTGACCGCGCAAGGCGCCACTGAGTTCGCTCAGTTCCAGGGAGGCCTGCGGGCTGTTATCCACCAGACTGCCCTGGGTTTGCAGGCGCAAGTTCAATCTGCCCGGAAATTCCGGCCAGTGCGCTCCAGGATTGAGTCCGGCGCCGCTCAGTTCCGCCCGCCAGCGGAGCGCCGGTTGCCAGGCGAGGCTCAGCGTAGCCCGCAGTTCCCCTTCCAGCAGCCTGCCGTTAAGGCTCAGTTGCGGCAGTCCCTGCTCGGAGCCTTGCCCTTCCAGGCTCCAGTCACCCGGTGGAATATCCGGCCCTTGCAGTTGCGCAGTCGCGGTAAAGCGGTAATCCTGGGGTTTGCCGGCAACTTTGAATGTACCCTGTCGGCTCTCCAGTGGTGGGGCGCTGCCGGTCAGCGGCCAGCGTAGCGCCCGCCAATCGCCTTCAGCCTGGAAGGTCAGATCCGCCAGCTTGAGTTCACCGCGGACGTTAACGCCGGTTGCGGCGCCAGGCGCGCGGAGGGCAAGGGAAGTGAGCGTAAGCGTCTGCTCCGTCCCTTTGGCCTGCATCGTGGCATTCAGGTTGCCAATTTCCGGCCCCGTCAAATCTCCCTGGAGCGCCAGGGTATAATCCTGCAGCGTACCTTGCAGCGTGAACTCACCGCGGGGACTCTCCACCTGGGTTGACCCCTGAAGCGGCCAGACCAGGGCCTGCCATTGACCACTGAGATCCACCCGCTGTTTCCCGAGATCGATACTTCCCCGAGCGGTCAGTGCGAGCGGCCGGTCGGCGGCCCGCAGTTGCAACGTCTTAAACTCTACGGCCTGTGGACTGCCATTCGCCTCTATATTGGCAGTCACCGCACCGAGCTGTGGCAGCGTGGCATTCAACCGGCCGCTTATTTGGAAAGCATCCGGCTTTCCCTGACTCTCTAACCGGGCCGACAGCCGGCTGTCGGTCAGGGCGGGGGTGAATTTGCCGAGTTCCAGCGCGTCGAGTTGCAGCCGTAGCGACCAGCCGGGGTCGGTCAACACCCGGCTCAGCTTGCCCTCCAGGGTGGTGATGGCGGCGCCCGTCGTAGCGAGATCGATCGCTACGTTATCACCCAATTCACCCTTAAGTCGCCCCTGGATGTTCAAGGGACCGTAAGGCGGCAGCGGCAGGGCGCCGGCCAGCCGCAAGTCCAGAGGACCGGCAGCGGTCAACTCCAGCCGCCCACCCAAGTTCAACGCGCCCTCGGGCGCTCTGACCTTTATCTCTCCCAACCGCACGGTCTGCCCTTCGGTGGCCAGATCGCGCAAGCTGATGGCATCGATGGACAGCGCCTGTTTCGCTCCCGGCGGCTGGAGGCGTAGAGCGGTGATATCCAGGGCAGCGACCTCGATCGCCAGCGGCAGTGGGATAGCGCTCAGCTTGAAAGGTTCGGTTGGTTTCTTATCCGGGGCGGCTGGGGGCAGACGCAGTTCCAGACCGTCGAGTTTTAACTGGTCGAGCCGCAGTGTTCCGGTCAATAACCGGTGCGGCGACCAGTCCAGTTCCCCCTGTCGCAGTCGAATGTCCAGTTCTCCATTCTGATAACGCAGTCGTTCCAATCGTAGGGGACCCAGCAGACGTCCCGTCGCCGTTCCATAGCTCAATTTGCCCGGCAGGACCCTGGCCGCTACCGCCAGGGTGGTTTCCAGACCCTGCTGGGTGGACAGCAGCACGGCCACGATCGCTACCGGCGCCAGCAGCCCCAATCCCAGCCACAGCCACCGGCCCAGCCTCATAATTCAGGTCCGAAATTCAGGTAAAAGCGGATGAGATTGTTGTTTTCGAGACCATGGGCCAGATCCAGCCGCAGCGGACCGACCGGCGAAAACCAGCGAAAGCCGATGCCGACGCCGGTTTTCATAGACGGCCTGGCCCGGTCGAAGGCGTCGCCGCTGTCCACGAACGTCGCCACGCCCCAGTTATCCCAAAAGCGGTACTCGTATTCCAGACTGCCGACGATAAGATTCTTGCCGCCCACGATATTGCCCTTGCTATCGCGCGGCGCAATCCGATTCCAGCCATAACCGCGCACGCTGTTATCGCCGCCCGCGAAGAAGCGCAGCGAGGGCGGCAGCTTGTCGAAGTCGGACACCAGCGTAGTGCCCGCGTCGCCACGGGCGATGAGCCGGTGCTGTTCGGCGAAACGCTCGACCCACCCACCGCCCACCGTGCCTTGAATAAACGATACACTCGACAGCAGAGGCTCATAAGCCCCCCGCAATTGCAATTCCAGCCGGGTGCCATGGCTGATATTCAGCAGATCGTCGGCGTTGACCCGGAGGAGATCGATGCCCGGTATCAACAGGTGTGACGACTGGCGTTCATCGAGATTATAGGTATCGAGGCTGTAATCCAGCGAGGGGGTGATCTGCCATAAGCCGAACTGCCGCTTCCAACCGACGCCGACCGAGGCGCTGTCGGCCCGTTTGACCGGCGAATCCTCATGACTCAGGCTGCCGCGCAGGAGATAGGCGTCGCGGGCGGGATCGGTGCCTGGAATCGTATACTCAGCCTTCAGCCCGGAAATGATCCGCGACGCCAGCAAATCGACCTTGAGCTTATGTCCCCAGGGATTTAACCAGCGCTGCTCGAAGCCGAACCGGCCGCGCACCCCGGTACCGGTGCCATAGCCGATGCCGAAGGCGTACTGGCGGGGATCGCGCATGCCCAGACCGATGTCGATGGGCACGCGGTAATCCACGGCTTTATCTTGCGGCGCGGCGACTTCCACCTGGCGGAAATAGCCGCTGTTGATCAGATCGCTTTGCAGATTCAGCAAGGTGTCCGCCTCGTAGGGGTCGCCCGGCTGAAACCGGAGATAACGCTGCAAAAACTCCGGGGCCAGCGCGGTCTCGGGCCAGTGCACCTGGCCGAAATAATAGCGCTTGCCGGTGTCGTATTTCAGGTCGATAGCGGCGCTGTTATCGGCCAATTTGATGCGGATCTCATGGGTTTGCCATTGCGCCTTGAAATAGCCCCGCTGACTGGCCAGCAATTCCAGTCTTGCCTTGAAATTTTCGTAGCGGGGCTGCACCAACTGCTCGCCCGGCTTGAGGGGCGAATCGGCCACCAGCTTCTGCAAGGCTGGATCGTCGCGGCCGGCGCCATCGATCCGGATATCGACCCGGCTGATGCGGACCGGCGGCCCCGGCTCGATCTTATAACGCGCCACCCAATCGTTTCCCCTGCGTTCCAGACTGGCGGCAACCGTCGGATGATAGTAGCCGAACGGTTGCAAGGCTTGGCGAATATTTTCCTCGGCCCGGGCATGCAGCCAGCGCAGGCGGGCTTCACCGACCTGGACTTTGTAATAACTGACCGGCTGCTGGCCGATGGCCCCGATCCGGGTGACGGCCCTATCGAGTATCGAGGTGAGGGGAATGATCTCGCTGAGTTTGGTGGTATCGAGCAAGCGCTTGATCAGAGAGGGATCGGTGACCGGCTCGCCGGCCAACTGGCGGATTTCGAGATAAGCCGCCACATTCTCCCTCACTTCGCCCTCGACCCCCTCGATGTAAACCACCAGCAGCGGCGGGGATTCCGCCCAACCGGCTGTCAGCCACAGCCACAGCGCCAGCCACGCCGCGCCGGCCCTGAGCAAGCGAGCCGATGCACTCATACGGCCACGTGATTGCGGCCTCCGGCCTTAGCCCGGTATAAAGCCACATCGGCTCTGGCGACCAGCGCCTCCAGCGCCTCGTCCGGCAGCATCATGGCGACTCCCAACGATACCGTAATCGACAGCGGTTCCGGCACATCATCGATGCCCAACGTCATCGCAGCGATTCCCGCGCGCAACCGTTCGGCAACCGTCAACGCTTCCGGTAATTCGACGCCCGGCAGCAAAACGATGAACTCCTCGCCGCCGAAGCGGGCGATCATGTCATTGGGACGCATCAGACTGACCAGGGATCGAGCGATCGCGCACAGCACCTTGTCGCCGGTCGGATGGCCGTAATGGTCATTGACCCTTTTAAAATGATCTACATCCATCATGAGCAGGCACAAGCACCGTTCATCGAACTGCAAGCGTTTTTGCACCCGGGCATAGGCGATTTCCAACCAGCGCCGGTTGCGCAAGCCGGTCAGCATATCGATATAGGCATGCTGTTCCCGGGCGAGAATAATCGCATGGTCATAACGCGTCCGCTGGGCCAGAATGTACAGCAGATTGCGGGCGATCTGGGGAGATTCATCCAGCAGTGTCCATAGCAGTTGGCAGGAAATGGCCAGCACCGTCGCGGCTTCGCTCGCGACCACGAAGGCGGGGGGGATCTGCTGATCCAGGATGGAGATTTCCCCGACGCACTCACCGGTTTCCAGGAAAGCCAAAGGGAGATTGTCGAGCGAATGCAAATGCACCGTTAAACAGCCCTCCAGGACCACATAAATATGCTGATTCTGCCGGGCGGGGGAAATAAGCATCTCACCGGCAGCCAGGCATCGTTGTTCGCACTCGTGCAGACAGCGGTCGATAAAGCGCGGTGGTACATTCTTAAAGAGAGTGCTGCGATACAGCGCGGCGTAGGATTCGGCTGAAGAATCTTTAGGATCTGACATAAATCTTGGGCATGAAGCGCTGCGGTGGTCGCCGCCAAAGGAAATAGATTTGCTTAACAGACTCGGTGTCGGCGTCCATGCTTACTGTGTTTCCCGCAGGCGCGTCAGCAGGGCTGACCGCACCCGGTCGATATCCTTGCCGCCAGCGGGCAGCGGCCGTTCCTCGGGACGCGGTGGCAGATAATGCCGCAATTGCCGTTCCAATACCACCACATCGGCCTCGGCGGCGTCGTCGCCCCGGGTCCGCCGTTGGGCCACGCGGCCGCGCAACGTGCCGGGATCGGCCTCACAGGCCAGCAGGATAAAAGGAACACCCCAGGCAGCCGCCAGGGCGCGAAAGGTCCGCCGCCGTTCCGCCTCCAGAAAAGTGGCGTCCACCAGCACCGGATAACCCGCCGTCAGAATCTGTTCCGCCAGAGTATACAGACGCTCATAGGTACGCCGGCTGGCGTCCGCCGTATACAGTCCCTGCTCCAAGCCGGAGTGGCTGTTCTCCAGGGCGTCCAGACCGAACAGCCGTTTGCGCTCCACATCGGAACGAATACGGATGGCGCCCGGCGCTTCGGCCAGTTGCGCCGTAAGATAGGATTTGCCGGAACCCGAGACGCCATGGGCGATCAGCAGAAAGGGGGGGGATGGCCGGGTAAATGTGGCGGCCAGCTCCAGATAGGCCCGGCAATCGCTTGCTACGGCGGCGCGTTGCGCCACGCTCAAATCCGGCTGGCGCCGGCGAATGGCGGCGATTTTGGCCCTGACCAGCGCCCGATAGACCTTATAATAGGGCAATACCCGCAACCCACCGTAGTCACCGCTGGCCTCAAGATAGCCATCGAGCAGCCGCCAGGCCAGGCCGTCGGCTCCGCGCTGGCGCAAATCCATCAACAAAAAACCGAGATCGCTCATCACATCGATCCAGCGAAATTCGTCGTTGAACTCGATACAGTCGAAAATGAGGATCTGTTCCTCTTCGAGCAGGATATTACCCAGATGCAGGTCGCCGTGGCATTCGCGGATAAAGCCATTGGCCTTGCGGTCCTCCAGCGTGCCCTGCAAGCGCCGGTAGGCGGCCAGAGTCCACTGTTCCAGGTACTGGAGCAGTTCCAGATCGGCGGGATGCTCCAGTAACTGACGCAGCGTGTCGAAGTTATCCTGCGCCGGTTGCTGCACCTGGGCGGGCGCGCCCCAGGACTGGCCGGGGTCGGCCCGGGCGATGGCGCCGTGAAAGGCGGCCAGTTGCCGGGCCAGCGCATCGATATGGCGGGGTTGCAGTCTGCCTTCGGCCAGGCAGCGGTCCAACAGGGCTGTCTGGGAAAAGCGCCGCATTTTTATGGCGTATTCCAGGGCGGTCGCCGGCTCCCCTCCGAGCCTGGGGTTTTCCACACTGCCGCCTATCGGGATACAATCCAGATAGAGTTGCGGCGCCAGGCGGCGATTGAGGCGCACCTCGTCGAGACAGTAGCGGCGGCGTCGCTCCAGGCTGGTAAAATCCAGAAATCCCAGGTTCAGCGGCTTTTTGATCTTGTAAGCGTAATCGCCGGCCAGAAGAATATGGGATATATGTGTCTCCAGGTGCTGGACGGATTCCACGGAATGAGGATAGCATGCCGGATTGACCAATGCCGCTATCAACACCGCTTGATTTTCCGAATTCAGTTCTCGGTTCACGGGTTGCACGTTAATCTGCTTGGACTCAGGACGACATAGTATAGGCAAAGTTGACAAAACACAGGCAGAATTGTAACTGTGCACCGTAGCTGTCTAAGGCGGTTCACGAACCGCCCCTACAAGGCGGTTCACGAACCGCCCCTACAATGATGCAATTCCGTTGGTTACCTAGCCCGATGACACGATGACAACAAAGACTTCCCCCCCGCCCGCCGGTCCGGTTGCCGACGGCGGCGCCCGCCGTCCCGCGCGGCGACGTCCCAGCCTGTTGCGATCGGCGGCAGCCTGGCTGGGCTTTATTCTGCTCGGCGGTCTGGTGGTAGGCGGCTTTGCCGCGAGTTCTTATGTATTGTATCTGGATAATGTGATCCGCACCCAGTTCGAAGGTAAACGCTGGGCCTTGCCGGCCCGGGTTTATGCTCGCCCGCTGGAATTATTTCCGGGCATGCCCCTGAACGCCGGCCAGTTCGCCGAGGAACTGGAGCTGCTGCGTTACCGGGTCTCGCCGCAACTCGAAGATCCTGGCACCTACGCCCGCAGCGGCGAGACCTTCGAGGTGTCGCTGCGCAGTTTTACTTTCTGGGACGGCGCCGACCCCGCCCGTCGGTTCCGCGTCAAATTCCAGGGCAATACCCTGAAGGAACTGAGTGACCTGGACTCTCAGGAAAATCTCAGTCTGGTGCGGCTCGAGCCTTTGGAAATCGCCGCCATTTACCCGGCCCATCACGAGGACCGGATTCTGGTGAAACGGCAGGACCTGCCTCCCGTGCTGGTGGATACGCTGCTCGCCGTGGAAGACCGCACCTTTTACGAGCACTTCGGCATCGATCCCAAGGGTATCTCCCGCGCGCTGCTGGCCAATCTCAAGGCCGGGCGAACGGTGCAGGGCGGCAGCACCCTGACCCAGCAGTTGGTAAAGAATTTCTTTCTCAGTAACGAACGCACCTTCGAGCGCAAGATCAATGAGGCGGTGATGGCCATTCTGATCGATTGGCGCTACCGCAAGGACGATATTCTGGAAGCCTACTGCAACGAGGTTTACCTCGGACAGGATGGCAGCCGCGCCATTCACGGCCTGGGACTGGCCAGCCGGTTTTATTTCGACCGTGACCTGGCGGAACTAGATTTACACCATATCGCGTTGCTGATCGGCTTGATCAACGGGCCTTCCAAATACGATCCACGGCGCAATCCCGAGCAGGCCCTGGAACGCCGCGCCCTGGTGCTGGACGTGATGGTGGAGCAGCAGTTGATCAGCCAGGAAGACGCCGCGATCGCCAAACAGATGCCGCTGGATGTCTCCTCCGACCCGCCCAGCGGGGTGACCCATTATCCGGCGTTTCTGGATCTGGTCCATCGCCAGTTGCAGCAATACTACAAGCAGCAGGATCTGACTTCCGCCGGCTTGAGGATCTTTACCACCCTGGACCCGCTGGTGCAGAGCGTCGCTGAACGGGGAGTGGTGGAACGGTTGAAGGCGCTGGAAAAAGGCCGCCGCAGAATCGCCCCCTTGCAGGCGGCGGCGGTGGTGGTCGCCACCCAGACCGCCGATGTGCTGGCGCTGGTCGGTGATCGCGATTCCCGGCTGGCCGGGTTCAACCGGGCGCTGGATGCCCAGCGTCCGGCCGGTTCCCTGCTCAAGCCCGCGATCTATCTGACGGCGCTGGAGCATCCCGACAGCTATACCCTGGCGACCCTGATCGACGATACCAAGCCGGTCGTTTACGCGGAGGGAGGCGGCAAGCGCTGGAGCCCCCAAAACTATGACAGACGCTTCCATGGCCGGGTTATGCTGCGGGAAGCCCTGGCGCACTCTTACAATGTTCCCGCCGCTCGTGTGGGCCTGGACCTGGACGTGATTCAGGTGGTCGAGACGCTGCAACGCTTAGGGATTCAACGCGAGATGAAGCCGTATCCGTCCCTGCTGCTGGGCGCGGTGGATTTGGCGCCGCTGGATGTAGCGCAGATGTATGAGACCCTGGCCAGCGGCGGGTTCCGCATTCCCCTGCGGGCGATCCGAGAGGTCACGACCGCCGACGGTCAACCGCTGCAACATTATTCCCTGGACGTGGACAAAGTAGTGGAACCCGGTCCGGCCTATCTGATCATTAACGCCATGCAGCAGGTGGTGCTGAATGGCACGGCCAGCGCCATCAAGCGTGTCATCTCTCCCACTATGAACGTTGCCGGCAAGACCGGGACCACGGATGAGTACCGCGACAGTTGGTTTGCCGGTTTCAGCGGCAACAAGCTGGCCGTCGTCTGGGTAGGCCGGGACGATAACGATCCGGTTGGCCTGAGCGGCGCCGACGGCGCCCTGCCGGTCTGGATGAACATCATGAGCCGCCTGAACCTGGAACCGCTGGAGTTGACGCCACCGCCGGAGATAGAGATGGCGGTCATCGATCCCGGTTCCGGCCTGCGCGTCGGCAAAAGTTGCAGTCGGGGAATATCATTACCCTTTCTCAGCGGTTCGGTGCCGCGCGCCACGTCCTCTTGCGGCGGTAGGAGCGCCACCGTCGCCAAAAGAGGTGGGCAATCCGGCCCGCGGATCGAAGCCGCCGAGTCAGGCGGCAACCACGCCGAACAAGGCCGTCCCATGAGTGAATTTTTCAAGAGGTTGGCAGAATGACTTTCAGGGCCGTTTCTCCTTTGGTATTAACCGTCTCCCTCGGCATGGGACTGGCTGCTTGCAGCTCCGAACCCCGTAGTGACAGTCCGGCGCCGGTGGTGGATCGCAGCGTCGTCCCAGGCGCCCCCACCCCGCTAGAGGTCTCCGCACCGCCGCCGTTGCCGGAAGTGCGGGTGCAACCGCTGCCGCGGCCGCTGCCGTTGGAATCCGGGCAGCCGCCGGCCCAGCCGCAGATGAGCATGGCGCCCAAGCCCAAGCCCAAGCCCAAACCGCTGGAGCAGGTGGCCACTGCAGCGCCACCGCCCACACCGGAGCAACCGGCCAGTGCCGAGCCGCCGCCCAAACCGGAGCAGCAGGCCCGCGTCGAGCCGCCGCCCACACCGGAGCAGCAGGCCCGCGCCGAGCCGCCGGCGCCCGCGCCTGCCCCCGCGCCCAAACGGGATGTCGTCCTGCCGCCGGCGGAAATCACCCCGAAGGGCAATCAGGCGGTCGTCGTGCTGCTGGACAGCGCCAAGCAATACGTCGCCAGAAGTGACTGGGATAGAGCCGCGGCGGCGCTGGAACGGGCGGTGCGGCTCGAACCCAAGAACGCCGGCATCTGGCACGATCTGGCGCAGATCCGGCTGCAGCAGCGCCAGTACAAGCAGGCCGAGGATTTGGCCGCCAAATCCAACAGCCTGGCCGGCAACGACAGGCAGGTCAAATCGCGCAACTGGAAAGTTATCTCGGTATCCCGCCGCGCCAGGGGCGACGATACCGGCGCCGATGCGGCGCAAGCGCAGTCCACCGTCGAGAGATAGACCGAAGCGAAGCGAAGCGAAGACAGGTTCGCCGGTCAGCATGGACATTGCCAAGCTCCTGGAGGCGGACGGTCCCCTGGCCCGACGGTTGCCGGGCTTTGCGCCGCGCCCGCAGCAGCAGGCGATGGCCCTGGCGGTGGCGGACGCCCTGCGCCGGCGCCAGGTCCTGCTGGTCGAAGCCGGCACCGGCACCGGCAAAACCTGTGCTTACCTGATGCCGGCGTTGCTATCCGGCAGCAAAGTCATCATTTCCACCGGCACCCGCAACCTGCAGGATCAGTTGTACTATAAAGATCTGCCTCTGGTGCGGGAGGCGCTGAATCTGACCACGGTCAAGATCGCCCTGCTCAAGGGGCGGGGTAATTACCTTTGCCTGCACCGGTTGGCGCTGGCGGAGGCGGGCGGGCGCTGGCCGGACCGCCGGCAGGCGGCCGAATTCACCCGGATTCGGGCCTGGACCCGGCGCACCCGCCAGGGCGATATCGCCGAAGTCAGCGATGTGCCCGAGGATTCACCCGTCTGGTCGCAAGTGACCTCCACCGCCGACAACTGTCTGGGACAGGACTGCCCGGAATGGCAGTCCTGTCATCTGCTCAAGGCCCGCCGCAAAGCCTACGAGGCGGACGTGGTGGTGATCAATCATTATCTGCTGTTCGCCGACCTGGTGCTGAAAGAGGAGGGTTTCGGCGAATTGCTTCCCGGCGCCGATGCCTTCATTCTGGACGAGGCTCACCAGTTACCCGAGGTGGCGGGCCATTTCTTCGGCTTTTCCCTGAGCGGCCGGCAGTTGGAGGAACTGGCCAGGGATACCCTGCTGGAACAGCGGCGGGATGCAGCGGATTTTACCGCCCTGGCCGACTGCGTATATGCGCTCGGTAAGGCGACCGCCGACTTGCGGCTGGCCCTGGGCCAGGAGATCCGTCGCGCCGCCTGGCAGAAAGTGGCCACGCTGCCGGCCCTGGTCACCGCCCGGGAGGTGCTGCAACAGACCTTACTGGAACTGCAACAGCACTTGCAGCCGGCGGCGGCGCGCGGCAAGGGGCTGGAAAACTGCTGGCGGCGCAGCCTGGAACTGCTGGAGCGGCTGACGCGCCTGACCGAGCCGACGACGCTGGACGCCATCCCCTGGTTCGAAACCTACAGCCGCAGCTTCAGCCTGAATCTGACCCCGCTGGACGTCGCCCCTCACTTCCGGGCCTGTCTGGAAAAATATCCCGGCAGTTGGATTCTGACCTCCGCCACGCTGGCCGTGGGAGACAGTTTTGCCCACTTCAGCGCCAGGCTGGGGCTGGATAATCCGGTCACCCTGCGCCTGGACAGTCCCTTCGATTTCCAGCGGCATGCGCTGTTGTATCATCCTCCCGGCCTGCCGCAGCCGGCCTCACCCCACTATACCGAGGCCATGATCGAGGCGGTTCTGCCGGTGCTGGAGGCCAGCCAGGGCCGGGCTTTCCTGCTGTTCACCAGCTTTCGGGCGCTGCGGGAGGCCGCCGCGGCGCTGGAAAACCGCCTGGAGTATCCGCTGTTGGTCCAGGGCAGCCTGTCCCGCCATGAATTGCTGGCGCGCTTTCGTCGGCTCGGCAATGCGGTATTGCTCGGGACCACCAGCTTCTGGGAAGGGGTGGATGTACGGGGCGAAGCGCTGTCCTGTGTCGTGATCGACAAGCTACCCTTCGCCTCGCCGGGCGATCCGGTGCTGGAGGGCCGCATCGCCGCCTTGCGGCAGCGGGGCGAAGACCCGTTCCTGCACTATCAACTGCCGCAAGCGGTAATTATGCTGAAGCAGGGGGTGGGACGCCTGATCCGCGATGTCCATGACCGGGGCGTGCTGGTGCTGTGCGATCCCCGCCTGCTGAGCCGTTCCTATGGTCAGGTGTTCCTCGACAGTCTGCCGCCGATGCGCCGTACCCGCCGGCTGGAGGAGGTGCGGATGTTCTTCGCGGCGCCAGCGCCCCCGGCCGAGCCCTCGCCACTCCCTGCCCCGGCATGAAACTGCTCGCTCTGGAGACCTCCACCGAGGCCTGTTCGGCCGCGCTTCTGCTCGATGACCACGTCATCGAACGTTATCAATGGGCGCCGCGCGGCCATGCCAACTTGATTCTGCCGATGCTCGACGCGGTGCTGGCCGAGGCCGGCCTGAGCCTGGGGCAACTGGATGCCCTGGCTGTCGGCCGGGGTCCCGGGGCCTTTACCGGCGTGCGTATCGCCATCGCCGTGGCCCAGGGCATCGCCTTTGCCACCGGGTTGCCGGTAGCCCCGATCTCGACCCTGGCGGCGATTGCCTGGGAGACCGGCCGGCGCCAGGGTGTCGATCGGATTGCGGTCGCGCTCGACGCCCGACTGGAGGAAGTGTACTGGGGGACCTATCGAGCCGCCGCGGACGGCGGGGTGCTGTTGCTGGGCGAGGAGCGGGTCTGCTCCCCCGAGCAAGCTTCGCTGCCGGAAGTAGGCGAATGGGTTGGCGCCGGCAATGGTTGGGCCTTGTATGCCGACTGCTTAAGCCGACCCGCGCTCAAAACCTGGTGGAGTGACTACGGTCCAACGGCAGAGGCTGTCGCCCGCTTGGGAGCACTGGCTTATCGGCAGGGCAGGTTGGTCGGTGCGGAACAGGTACTGCCAGTTTATCTGCGTGACGAGGTGGTTAAACAACGTAGTTGTTAAGCCGCTCCGGATCGAGCTGGAGGATCGCCTGATTGCCGCCATCAGGACGCCGGCGACGGTTTAATTAAATGACTGTTGCATCATTAGCGGGACACTCTACTATGAGCATCTATAACGGTGATATTCACTACACACTCTATCCCCATATCGTAAAGGTGGAGGGCGTCTGTGGCGGCGAAGCGATTATCGAGGGCACACGTATCGCCGTCTGGCACATCGTTGGCTATTACTACCGGGCCGGCATGTCTGTCGAAGAAATTCTCGCCGATTGGGATTATCTGACTCCGGCTCAAGTATTCAGTGCTTTGGCGTACTACCACGATAATCGTGACGAAATAGATCGGGCACGTCGTGAGAACAGCTACGAATACTGGTTGGAACATTACGCTCATGCCGTCGCTTGATTTACCGAAGCTCTACCTGAATGAACATCTATCACCCAGGCTGGCCGATCAGCTCCGAAAACATGGATTCGACGTACTCTCCTCTCAAGAAGCAGCTCGTAGGTTGGGGTGAGGAACGAACCCCAACTTTCCGCTTTCCCCACCGCGGTGGCTGTTGGGGTTCGCTGCGCTCACCCCAACCTACGCGGGCTACGCGGGCTACGCGGGCTCAGCCGCGCGAGGTACGAGCGTCGACTGGAGCGTCTTGTTGTGCGCGCTTTATTCCCTGGCACTTGGTATAGACAAATTCTGGATCAAGATCGACACCTGAATCCCATTCAATCGTGTCAAATGCCACACGGACCTGCATAAATGCATTGTGGTCTTTAAGTCTCTGAAAAACGCCGAATTCTAAGAATGGCTTCATATCCAACTTGCCGCTCTCGCCATTATCGAAGTCGATGATAAGTGTATAATTTTCGCCTGGAAAAATCTTACTAACTGACGGATACATGAGCTTCTCCTATTGAAGAGGCTGTATTTTGAATGGCTCTTCTCCATTCATCACCAATTCCCAATCCGCGGCCAACTTATCCTGATGAAGTTCAGCCCATGCCAAAACGAGCTTTGTCTGCTTTCTTGGCAGGTTACCTTGAATCACTTCGCATGTACGAATGTCAACCGTAGCTTTGTATTCACCGTAATACACGTGAAAATGCGGCGGAGGATGTTCATTCGGTGCGAAGTACATCCGTATGATGATGCCGTAGAACATCGAAATCGTTGGCATGGCTATTACTCTTATCTTAAATGGCATAGCTATTACTCTATCTTAAATCCAGCCATCATTAGGCGATTGTATCTCGGCTTATACAGCGCATAAAAAAGGTGTTTGACCCCTTTTCGCCCCCTTTTCGCCCCCTTTTCGCCCCGACCAAAGCACATCATCCCGAGAGCGCCGATACCCAGCAACGTGAGTGTGGTCGGTTCGGGAACAGTATTAGAATCGGTAGGAACCAGTGACCATTGCCCGATGTTCAGCGTTCCGGCTACCCAAAAATCACGGTATCCATCAAGACCATTAACATTCACCAATATCGACTTGAATACAGTATCTCCAGCGGGAACGAGAATTACTGAATAATCAAGATTGTCAATAACTTCATGACGCATGAATGATAAGAAGGGATAGTACTGAGGTGGGATAGTACTGAATGTATCCTGGTTAAAAAGAGTTTCAGTGCCGGGGGCACTTGTTATAAAAAAATTAATACCATTAATTGGGCCGCCCATTCCGTAGCTAGCAATGACAAGCTCCCATTGCACGATAGCTCCATTACTGAAAAGGAAGGCATGACCGAGATCGACACCACCACTCAGTGACAGAAGGCTATTGGTTTCATTTAGGGTAGTGCCATTATTGTCGGAAAAGCTGTAGTCGATAAGGCCCCAATGGTAGGCGCCTGTGAAACTGGTAATAGGCGTGGAGTAGTAGAGGCCAGGATCTGGAAAGACTACTTTCCCTGTTATTTGACCGGAGTAGCCCAAGTTAGGATCGAACGTGTGACCCGTGTAGTAGTATGTGACGGCGGCGCTTCCTGGAGAGGCGGTGAATAATGCTGCCATAATGATGCCGAGTTGAAAAAGTCTCATAGGTTTTCTCCAAATTAATTAGGTAATATCTTAATAATATAGAATAGAATGGCCACAGTAAAAAGTAAGCAATTTAGTCAAGAAATCCGTAGGCAAGGGAAGAGCGTGCGCCGCGACATTGGACAAAATGAACCATTTTGTCTACTCTCCAGAACTGTGCCTCTTGATTTTCAAAGGGTTAAGCTCGTTCCGAGCACTCCAACATCAGACAAAACGATGAACGACCGCCGCGAACTGGTCAAGGCTCTCGCCATGCCCAAAGGCCAGTAGTAGGGTACGCACCGCGTACCATCATTGCCCGCGTAAGACCGGTAAGCCATACCGGGCAAGGCCCGGAAAAGGTACGCAATGCGTACCCTACTTGGCTCTGCTTCGGGAATGTCCGGTAACTGCAATCGCTGGCTCATGGTCTTACTATGCCATCAAAGGCAGGCTCAGGTCCAGCTTTTCGCCCCAAGTTTTTGAGAAGTTACCTGAAGGTCCAATTTTGCATCCTGCTATCAAAAAGGTGAACAAAAGTGTTCACACTTTTTTTCCTGCCCCGAAGCCCCTGACAGGCTAGCTTCGTCTCTGACAGGCGTCACTTTCCCGCCAGTGGCTAGACCTCCAGCCACCGTGCCAGGCATCGCTGCCAG
>CAIMUS010000193.1 GCA_903844665.1 uncultured Pseudomonadota bacterium | reverse complement strand
GCTCAGCAGGGCATCAAGCTTTCGCTGTTGGTCGGCAGACGCTGTTTCGTAGGCAGACGCTGCTTCAGGACTGACGTGAATAGTAATGGCCTTTGTTTCCATGCCCGTCACCTTCTTTTTCATTGGCATCTTGTCACTATATACTCGTGTCTTTAGTTTGCGAAGCGTCTAACGTTGCGGCTAACCGGCAGACCACGGCCGGCGAAGCCGGCTGTGGGCTGTCCGGTTGAGCCGCGGGTTAGCCCGCAGCTTGCCACTGGCAGAAGGCGGCGAGCCGTGGCACAATGCAACCACTTTGGTTTCTTTTTGGTGCTTCGCCATGCCAACAACTTTGACGTTGAAGAACATCCCCGACGCTGTGTATGAGCGCCTGAAGGCTGCTGCGGAAGCACACCGGCGTAGCCTGAACAGCGAGGCCATCGTGTGCCTGGAGACCGTCCTGCTGCCGACCAAGGTGGCGCCGAGCGAGCGCTTGGCTCGTGCACGCGAGCTCCGAGCGACGCTACCAAAGGTGAAGTTCCTTGCGCAGGACATCGACGCCAGCAAGCGCGAAGGCCGTCCATGATCGTGGTTGACTCCAATGTACTTGCGTACCTGTATTTGCCAGGCGAGTTCACGGCTGCCGCGGATGCGTTGCTGGAGCGCGAGCCCGAATGGGCCGCGCCCATCCTTTGGCGCAGCGAGTTCAGAAACATTCTTGCCGGATACTTGAGGCGGGGAACAATTTCATTCGAGCAGGCCACCAGTCTACAAAGGGAAGCTGAGAGTCTACTTTCGGGCTGCGAATTTGAGGTCGAATCTAATTCAGTACTTGAGCTTGTCCGCGATAGCGATTGCTCCGCATACGACTGTGAATTCGTCGCTTTGGCCATGAAGCTCGATATCAAGTTGGTCACTATGGACAAGAAGCTATTGCGTGCATTTCCGAAACGCGCGATCGCACTTTCTGCGGGCTAACGATCTAAGCTCAGCCGCCGCGCGGTAGCGCGGTCGGCTTGAAGTGCTCAGTTAGGGCCGACGCAGCTTCCAGAAACCGAACCGCCGCCCCACCTTGAACCATAGCACAGCGGGTTCAATTTACCACCGTCAGGGCGCTCCTATTGCAGAAAAGGTACAGAAAAGGTGTCTGACCCCTTTTCCCCTCTTTTCCCCTTCTTTTCCCCTTTTCAGAAAAGGTGTCTGACCCCTTTTCCCTTTCTTTTCCCTTTTCCCTTTTCCCTTCTTTTCCCTTTACTTCTTTCCAATGCATGTTTTTTGTGTAACAGGGGGGCATCTGTTGCAATCATTGCCCTTGAACGATGAGCCAACAATAACTTTTTCATTGTTCACTTCGATGTATGTCGTGCATGAATAGTCAGATGAAGTGCCTCCGCTGCAATTCGTATTTCCTTTTTTGTCCTTGGTGCAAGAGACTGGAGTCGACTCATGTCTGCTGTCTTTGAAAACGAATACCTTGTTTCCAGTGGCTGACTCCGAGGTACTATCAGCTTGACCATGCACTTTGATATATTCGCTGATAGGCTTTCCGATAAATCCATTTAGATAAGCGTGGTATCCCTCTTCATTCGCGAACATTATATTTGTACACGATGAAATATGGAAAAATATAATTAAAAAAATTATAAGCTTTGATTTCATATATTCTCCCGCTACTCCTGCTAGTTATACTTTATAAAGATAATTTAATCTAAAAAAATTCCTTGCGCGCATCTAACGACCTGCGGCTGAGCGGCCGGCGGCGGCGAATGCTCGCACGAAGACGTTCGTGTCTCTGCCGGTCCGCTCCAGCCGCTTGTTAGCTGGCCCATTCGATCGCGAGAATTTTTTTTCTCACAGCATCCGGAAAGTCAACAAAAACGAACTGGCTTTTGTCGAAGAGGTAATCCTCACCGCTCTCGTCGACGATCCGCACAAGATCGTCTTTTGCCGCTCGGGCATCGGGAATGATGCGGTAAACCTTGCCGAGAATCAGTGAAGCCTCATTCCCAACATTCTCGATGCACAGGGCAAATTGCTTCGTGGGTTGCTTCATTGTTCGTCCAAGTAACTCTTGATTTTGAAATCTCGTCTGCCGATGCCGTGGGCTTCGTACCAGTGCAACTCTACCCGCCGCAGTTTGCCGTTCCGAAGCCGCACCGTTGCGACACCCTTCAGTTTGCGCCAGCGACCACGACCATAGGTCTTTCGAAGAAACGATCGGACCTTGACGCTGGGACCTGCCGCGATAGTTTCGACGTTTGTGATAGTGCCAACGACATCGAATTTCACCGATCTGATTCTGACCGAGGACCGACCGTCTGGCAAGGCCAGCTAACGCCAAAGCTCAGCGGCGCGCCGCTTGCGGCGCGTCCGCTGCAGCGCTTGGTTGGGCATCGCTTGCTTATACATCCGCCATCCATTCCCTGAAGTCGAGCGTCACCGAAGGAATTGGATCGGTTGCGGCAATGGCCGGAAACTCAGCGGAGCGCCCCCACCATTCGTTGATCATCAGCATGTGCGTCGCCCCGAACGTGAGGTGGTATCCATCCGGAACGGACTGACCGACGTTGACCGGGCACAACACGGCGACCGCGATCAGGCCGAAAATAATCCGGTCACTCAGTTGTATCTTGCCCCTCTCGATGTGGATCGTCGTATGGCGAGCTGGGCCGCGGGCATCAGGTAACAGATCAAACCCGTCAGGCAGGGCCTCGCCATGGCCGTGGCAACAGCGATGCACTCCGTAAATAACATCCGCAAGGTCGGGTTTGCCGCCGAGAGCTTTCGGGCGTGCGACTTTCACGGGAAACCGCGTTTCAACCAGATTGATTCCGGGCATGCCCATAGGGCCCAAGATTGCATGGTTATCGCGCAGTAGCCGGGTAAACCGCGCGTTGCTTCCTGGTCCGTCTGGGTAGAGCTTCTTGGCCGTGCCATCGATTGCGTTGCAGGCGTGCAGCATCGCTGAGTCGAGGTCACCGGCCTCCCACTCGTCGATCGCCTTTTGAACTGACTTGCCGACTTTCACGCAATTCTCCGCAGCGATGCCCAACGCTTGAGCTCAGCCGCCGTAGTAAGCGCCCGCAAGGGCGCGAACGGAGGTCGGCTGGAGCGAATAGTTAGCCGCCGTTTTTTAATATGCGCTCCACAAACCTCACGCCTAAGGGAGTGAGTTCTATAGGGTAGTTTCCATAGTTTTCCGTTCGAATCGATGGCGCACCAGGAAGGTGAAGCAGGTTGGACATATTTAGCTCTCCGACCAAACCGAACAGCAATGACGGTTCAATGCCAGACGACTTCTGAAGCCATTCAAAGTCGAATAAAAACGGCCTCTCTTTGTAAAGCTTGCCTTCTTTCTTTCCGAGACTATATGCTACGCCAAGCGTGTGGATAGCGCCAATTGACAGGCTCTCGACACACCTGATCGCGTGATCGAGTTCGTTATAACTTAGCTTATCTGGATCATTCCGGCGTAATAGTAGGTTGGCTAAAATTGACGCTACGGCTTGAAGTTTGCTTCTCTGGGAAGTTCTGACGATTGTCAGATAACACGACTTGAACAGATCTGAAAATTCACTCTTGTCGACGGCCTCAGTATCGATTCGGTCCTTAAGTGCGCCTAGCTCTTCACCGAGCAACTGGGTCACTTTCTCAATGGATTCTTGGGTGGAAGATGGAACATAGTCATCAATTAAGCTGGCCAGCGAACCTCCAATGACTGGCACTGCGTTTAATCCAGCTTTAACAATCGCTAAGGCGTGATCTTTCTTGTCCATCGTCGTGTCCCGGCGGCTAACCAGTGATTGAACAGCTCCGTTTATTTCTATCACCACCCTCCTTCCCTCGTCAAGCAAAAATTCTCGGTTAACCGTAGCGGGTTGCCTTCAACAGTTGTTTTTCTGCAACAAACCGATGAGATTTTTTTAAATTTTATTCTATATCAACGCCTTAGGAAATTTTAACCAAAAGTCACGATTTAGCAAGAACGCCTGCTTCACGACCGCTGGCTGCCTGTTTATCATTACCTACCGCAAGATAAACAGCTTCTGGATAGCATGACATGCTTACCATCCCCCCTGAACTGGGCCGTCGGTACGACACGTTGCTGGAGCGTAAGGGCGTTGCCGTCGAGCAGCGTCCTCACTACAGGAAGTGGCTGCGCTTTTACTGGGATTTCTGCCACAAGTACGCCTTTGAACCGACGGATCGACAGAGCTTTCCGGCTTTTCATGAGAAGTTACGGGCCAAAAATCGGTAGTGATAACCTTGGTAATGCTGGCTGACACTTACCGCTATGTAACACATTGATAAATAGACTTCTTTACACGGATTTTCTGAACGTAGCATTACCAAGGTTACCACTACCCAAAAATCAGCCTGAAGCACTGTGCAGACGGGCTGAGCAGGCGGTAACTCTTTATTACGAAATGGTTTTTTCCGATGGCACTCCAGGGCGGGTTCAACCGGCAAATGCGGCGACACCGCCAGGCGCCGCCGATAAGCGGTCTGCTCTCCTGGAGCAGTCCTACCCCAGCCCCTCCCCCGCAGGAGAACTCGTGACCGCGACACCGGTTCCACTCGCTTACATCTCCCGATCTCACGCGCACATCTCCCAAGCTCACCGCACGGCAGGAGCAAACCACCGTGCCCTCTCCACGCCCACACCCGCCACCCAAGGCCTCGCCGTCACAACCAACCGCAGCGGCAAAGATCGGTCCGGGGCATAACAATCCGGAAAGTTCCGTTCAGGTCGGAGTAGAGATTGCTCAAGACAGCAACAGGACTACTGGCGGCTTGCAATTGACTGGAGCCAGTTGGATATGGGTTTATGATCGGCTCAATTCAGCCATTAAAGTCAGGCATTATTCTCCCAAAAACCTAATCGCCATCTACCAACACGAGGTTGAATTTCGATAAGTCCATGGACAGGAGACGATGGAGTTTGTCATCGATAATAATCGATATCCGGTCACCATAACCCTCGAGCCGGCGCAGCAGGTGTTGAAATGGCTTGAACTGCTGGGACTGGAGGGCTTCGATGTGCAGCGTGAGGCGCGCGGGCGTGTCCTTGAGAAGGCGTTCGAGCTGGGGGGTGGCGCGGGCTCAGTACCCCTGACAATGCTGTCACGGTCTGGGTCATCCCTACCAACGAGGAGCGCATGATTGCCCTGCACACCCTTCACACCTTGGGAGAACTCCAGACGGGGGTCTGAATCCACCCCATTTTCCTGCGCCGGAGCACTCGCCCGCTCGCTGCTCGCGGGCGAGGAAATTGGCTTTAGCCGTTTTGACAAGGGGTCAAGCAGCCTCCTCTAACATGCCTGCCGGTACGCTTTCCTTGACGTTCAGGAGTGCTTTGAACTGGTTGAGCAGAGCCACGGTCGCCGGACTCATTTCCTCAATAGGCCCCGCGATCTGCTCGCATAATGCCAGCGCCCGCGTCCGCTCGGCCGGATCGGTTATCAGCTTCGGCAAGGTCGCTATGGCTTGGTCGAACTCGAAATCGGCAATTAACGACTGCCGGTGAATGAGCCGGGTCAGCTTCTTCGGACGCAGACTGGCAAATGGTTCGGTCGTCGCCAGCATCCGGTTGGACCTTTCGAGCCGGTCGCGCCGAACCGCGCCGCGGGATTTGGCCAGCAGAATCAGCATCCGGATGACCGCTGCGGCAAACCCGCCCTCTTCGATGCGATCCAGCGCCTCTTGCACATCGATCAAGGCCCGCAAGTCTTCCTGGGGGGCATCGCTGATCCGCGGCTGCAGCGGTTTGCCGAGCGCTTTTGCGGCGGGTGAGCCGAACAAGCCGAAAAAGCACAGTTCATACCATCCATCGCGAATATCACGGTATAAATCCCAACCCTGGGCGACCGCATCGGCCCATAAGCGTTCGAACTGAATAAATGGATTATCGGGCGCCGCCGGCCGGCGCCTGGCGCGCACGTGATCGGCGAGTTCCGGCAATCGGGCTAACCAGGGATTCTTGTCGCTGAGGGCATAGCGCTGCTGGCGCAGCGGATGGAATTCGACCCCCGCCGCGGCCGCTGCAGGCGTCACCAGCGCCTTGATCCACGGGCGGACAGCGAGATCGTACCCTTCGGCGCCCAGTTCTGAAAATCGGGCGACGGTGGCGAAGGCAGCCTCGTCCTCACGGTTATCGTCGAGGGCCTGAATATCGGCGATCGAGCGTTCCTCGAACTCGACGGTGTAGCGCTTCTCGATCCCTTCGCCTTGCTCCTCGGTGATGACCATCTCGTAGAGACCGGGGGCCAGCGCCTCGATGGCCTTGAGGGTCGATACAATCTCTTTGTACTGCTTCCGCGCCACCTGGGACGAGACGAAAATGCCCAGGTGGCCGATATTCTCATGCAGGGTATAGAGGATGCGCTGGGCGCGCGCCTTGATCTCGG
>CAIMUS010000192.1 GCA_903844665.1 uncultured Pseudomonadota bacterium | reverse complement strand
AGCCTGTCCACCACCTGGCGCACCAACACTTCGGGCGCGGATGCGCCCGCGGTAACGCCGATGACATCCCGTCCGGCCAACCAGGCCAGATCGATATCCTCGGGCCCGTCGATCAGATAGGCAGGCGTTCCCTCCTTCTCGGCCACTTCCCGCAGGCGATTGGAGTTGGAACTGTTGCGGGAACCGATGACCAGCAGCAGATCGCATTGCCTGGCCAGTTCGCGCACGGCGTCCTGGCGATTCTGGGTGGCATAGCAGATATCGTCCTTCTTCGGGCCGCTGATCTCGGTAAAGTGTTCTTTTAGCGCCTGAATGATCAAGGCCGTATCGTCCATCGATAGGGTCGTCTGGGTGACGAAAGCCAGATCATGTGGATGTTCGACCTGCAACTTCCAGACGTCCTCAGGCTTTTCCACCAGATAAATGTGACCGCCGTTACGATCATCGTACTGGCCCATGGTCCCTTCCACTTCGGGATGGCCCCGATGGCCGATAAGGATCACTTCGCGCCCCGCCTGACTGTGACGGGCGACTTCCATATGCACCTTGGTCACCAGCGGACAGGTGGCGTCGAAGACTTTAAGGCCGCGCTTTTCCGCCTCCCGCCGGACCGCCTGGGGGACTCCATGAGCGCTGAAGATCACGGTGGCGCCGTCCGGCACCCCGGCCAGTTCTTCGACGAAGATCGCGCCCCGCTGGCGCAGACTATCCACCACGAAACGATTATGGACCACTTCGTGCCGCACATAGATCGGAGCGCCGAACAGGTCCAGGGCGCGCTCGACGATGCCGATGGCCCGATCCACACCTGCGCAAAAACCTCTGGGATTGGCAAGCAACAGGTGCATGATTAAATACTCTCTCGATGATTGGATCGGGCGGTCCGCCGCCGCGTACTACTGTACAGGTTGTCGAGCACCAACAGAATGGCGCCCACGGTGATGGCCGAATCGGCTACGTTGAAAGCGGGCCAGTGCCAACGGTCATAATAGAGGTCGACAAAATCGATCACATGCCCATGCGCCACCCGGTCGATCAGATTGCCGACGGCCCCTCCCAGGATCAGGGACAGGGCGATCGCCAGCGGCGTTTGGCCGTGCTGAAGGCGACCGATCCAGAGCACCAGGACAGTGCTGATGGCCAACGACAGCAGCAGAAAAAACCAGCGCTGCCAGCCGCCGGCCTGGGCCAGGAAACTGAAGGCGGCGCCGGTGTTGTACAGCAAGGTGAAATTGAAACAAGGCAGCACCGGCACGGGTTGACCCGGCGCCAGCAGGCGCTCCGCCAGCCATTTGCTCGCCTGATCCAGGCCGATAACCAGCCCGCTCAGCCATAACCACTTCAACATAGGCATCAGGCGAACCGCCGTTGTTCGCCTGCGCCGGCCACATTGTCGACACAGCGGCTACAGAGTTCGGGGTGATCGGCATGGCTGCCGACATCCTCCCGATGGTGCCAACAGCGGCAGCATTTGGCATGAACCGAGGGACTCACGGCGATACCCAGAGTCTGGCCCGCCACATCGGCGGTCTCGGCCCAGTCCGGCTGTTCGGCCAGGGGATGGACCCGGGTATATGAAGTGATCAGGAAAAAGCGCAGTTCGTCTTCCAGCCGGTTCAAATCCGCCAGCAGCGGTTCGTCACAGTACAAATCCACTTCGGCATCCAGCGAAGAGCCGATGCCGCCCGCCACCCGCAGCTTTTCCAGTTCCTTGCCGACCGCCTCGCGCACGCCGATCAGACGTTCCCAGTAGGCGGCGTCGAAGGGATCGCTGTCGGCCACCCTGAACAGACCCTCGTACCAGGTAGCCAGAAACACCGACGCGCACCGCTCGCCGGGCATCTGTCGCCAGATTTCCTCGGCGGTGAAGCTCAAAATAGGCGCCAGCCAGCGCACCAGCGCCGCCAGAATATGGTACATGGCGGATTGGGCGGAACGGCGCGCGAGGCTGTCGCGGCGGGTGGTGTACTGGCGGTCTTTGATGATATCCAGGTACAGGCTGCCCATCTCCACCGAGCAGAAGTTATGCACTTTCTGGTAGATCAGATGGAACAGATAATCCTCATAGGCTTCCTCGATCTGCGCTTGCAAGCGCCGGCTCAGATCCACGGCCCAACGGTCCAGCGGCAGCATCCGCTCCGGCGACAGTAGATGCTGCGCCGGGTCGAAGCCGTTCAGATTGGCCAGCAGAAAGCGGGCGGTATTGCGCATGCGCCGGTAGGAATCGGCGGTGCGCTTGAGAATCTCATCGGACACCCTCATCTCGCCCCGGTAGTCGGTGGCGGCCACCCACAGTCGCAGAATATCGGCCCCCAGCGAATTCACCACCTGCTGTGGCGCGATCACATTCCCCACCGATTTGGCCATTTTCACACCTTCAGCGTCCACGACAAAACCGTGGGTCAGCAGCCTCTTGTAGGGCGCCACGCCGTGCATGGCCACCGCCGTCAGCAGTGAGGATTGGAACCAGCCGCGGTGCTGATCGGAGCCTTCCAGATACAGATTGGCCGGAAAGCACAGTTCCGGGCGCCGCCCCAGCACGGAAAAATGGGTGCTGCCGGAGTCGAACCAGACGTCCAGGGTATCGTTGACCTTGACATATTCGGCGGCCGCTGCTCCCAGCAGCTCCGCCGGCTCCAGCGTAAACCAGGCATCGATCCCGCCCTGCTCGATCCGACTGGCAACCCGCTCCATCAGGTCCAATGTATCCGGATGCAACTCGCCGCTGCGTTTATGCAGGAACAGGGGCATGGGTACGCCCCAGTAGCGTTGCCGGGAAATGCACCAGTCCGGGCGGTTTTCCACCATTCCCTGCAAACGGGCTTCGCCCCAGTCGGGTGTGAAATGCACCCGCTCGATCTCCCTAAGGGCCTGCTCCCGCAGCCCGTTCTGTTCCATACCGATAAACCATTGGGGCGTGGCCCGAAAGATAATCGGAATCTTATGGCGCCAGCAGTGCGGGTAACTGTGCTGAAAACGGGCGGCATGGAGCAGATTGCCGTGCGCCTTGAGGGTGGCCACCACCTGGTCGTTGGCGGCCTGCACATGCAGGCCGGCGAACAGCGGGGTAGCCGCCAGGAATCTGCCATCCGGCCCCACCGGATTATCCACCGGCAGGCCATAGCGGGAGCCGGTCACATAGTCCTCCTGGCCATGGGCCGGCGCGGTATGGACGGCGCCGGTGCCGGCCTCGGTGGTGACATAATCGGCCAGGACGAGCGGCACCTCCCGATCGTAAAACGGATGGCGCAGCCGAATGCCTTCCAGCACCCGCCCCTGGCCATAGGCGATAACTTGATAATTCTCCAGATCCCAGCGGTGCAGGGCGTCTTTAAGCAGGGCTTCGGCCAGCACCAGCCGCTCCTGCCCCTGGCCGGTTTCCACTTGGACGACGACATAATCCAGGGCTGGATTCAGCGCCACCGCCTGATTGGCCGGCAGCGTCCAGGGCGTCGTGGTCCAGATCACGATGGACAGCGGTCCACGCCCGGTCTGTCCCTCGACGGCGTTGAAGCGGGCCAGCAGAGCCTCCTCTTCGATTACGGGAAAGCGCACGTCGATGGCCAGGGAGTTGATATCGTAATATTCGACTTCGGCCTCGGCCAGGGAGGAACCGCAATCGGTACACCAATGCACCGGCTTATAGCCGCGTTGCAGATGACCCTTGGCGATGATCCGGGCCAACGCCCGGACGATATCGGCCTCGACCCGAAAATCCATGGTCAGATAGGGCCGGTCCCAGTCCCCCAGCACACCCAGACGCTCGAAATCGAGCCGTTGTTTGTTGACCTGTTCGGCGGCGAACTTGCGGCACTCGTTGCGGAAACTCTGCGCATCCAATTTGACCCCGACCTTGCCCTTGGTTTTTTCCACCTTCTGCTCGATCGGCAGGCCGTGGCAGTCCCAGCCGGGCACATAGGGGGCGTCGAAGCCGCTGAGAGAGTGCGATTTGACGATAATGTCCTTGAGCACCTTGTTGACGGCATGGCCGATATGAATCATGCCATTGGCGTAGGGTGGACCGTCATGCAGGATAAACTTGGGGCGGCCGGCGAACACCACGCGCTGCTCGGCATACAGGTCGATCGTTTTCCAGAAATGCAGCATCTCCGGCTCGCGCTGGGCGAGATTGGCTTTCATCGGAAAGGCGGTCTGGGGAAGATTCAGGGTGTCTTTATAATCAGCCACGGTTAACCTCAGAGGCTCACAGGGTTTAAAGAGCAGGGGATTCAGCCAGACCGACGCATCGGGTCAGACAAAAAGGCGCGCGCCTGGTCGCTATCTGTCTGGATCTGGCGTTGCAGTGCGTCTAGGGAGTCGAAGCGTTGTTCGGGACGGAGAAAGGCCAGGAACTCGACCTGGACATGGCGACCGTAGATATCCTGTTGAAAATCGAACAGATGCACTTCCAATTGCACCCGCAAACCGCCGACGGTAGGGCGACGACCGAGATTGGCCACCCCTGCTACGGGTTCAGGGCCGACCCCGCGCATCCTGACCGCATACACGCCGGCCAGGGGAGTGCTGCGCCAGTGCAGGTGAATGTTGGCGGTGGGAAATCCCAGCGTACGGCCGCGCTTATCGCCCTGCGCCACCCGTCCGCAGATCGAATAGGGGTGGCCCAACAAGCCTTCGGCCAGTGTCAGTTCGCCCCGCGCCAGCGCCTCCCGAATCCGAGTGCTGCTGACCCGCTGGCCGTCGTAACTATAGCTGTGGGTGTTGGCCACTTGAAAACCCCGCTCCCGGCCGACCTGGCACAGCAACTCGAAATCGCCCTCCCGCCCGCGGCCGAAGCGAAAATCATCGCCGACGATCAGATAGCGGACGCCCAGCTTCGTCACCAACACCGTGTCGATGAACGTCCGGGCCGGCACCGCCGCCAGCCGTCGATCGAATTCCAGGCACAGCACCCGACCCACCCCGTACTGTCGCAGCGCCAGCAACTTTTCCCGCAGCCGCATCAGCCGCGCCGGCGCGGCCTGGGGGGCGAAAAACTCCTGGGGCTGCGGCTCGAAGGTGATCACGGTAATCGGCAATCCGAACGCCTGCCCCTGTTCCGCCAACTGTCGCAGGATAGCCTGATGTCCCAGGTGGACGCCGTCGAAATTGCCGATGGTGGCGACACAACCATGGTGGTGGGACCGGAGATTATGCTGACCGCGGATCAGTTCCATGTCGGGTTACCGTGACAATCCCCGTAGGTCGGGTTAGGCGCGCCTTCTGCCGAGCCTGGAGATAGCAGAGACGGTACGGGCGCGCCGTAACCCGACAGGGGGCTGATTTGCATCTGCGAGGGTGCTCTTTTCCTGAAAGGCATGAAAAGTTAGGGTCTGTGCTTACGCAATAGGTTCGCCATTATAAAGGAGCCGGGGACCGGTTTTCATACCTTCAGATGGCGCAGCCGGACGCCCAGCGCCAGCAGGCTCAGCAGATAAATCAGCACGCCGCAGGATACCAGCCAGCTCAAATGGAGCAGGCGCTGCGCGCCGCTCACCCGCACCCAGTCGGCAAAAGCGCCGGCGCCGTACTGGAGAAATACGCCCATGATGGCGGTGGCCGCCAGGATTTGCAGCAGAAAACGGCGCCAGCCGAGGGATGGACGATAGATATTTTTCCGGTACAGATGCCAAAACAGCATAGAGGCATTGCCATAGGCGGACAGCGAATTGGCCAGCGCCAGGCCGGCATGGGCCAGGGGAAAAACCAGGATTACATTGAAGATCATATTCATGACCATGGCGGTAATGCCGATCCGCACCGGTGTGCGGCTGTCCTGGCGGGCGTAAAAGGCGGGGCTGAGCACCTTGATCAGCATAAAAGCCAGCAATCCCAACGAATAGGTGATCAGGCTGCGGCTGGTCATGCGAACATCATAGGCGTTGAATTCGCCGTGTTGAAACAGCGTGGAGAGCAGAGGACCGGCCAGGACGATCAGCGCCGCGCTGGCGGGAAAGCCGATCAACAGCGCCCAGCGCAGCGCCCAATCCAGAGTTTGGGAAAATTCCTCGGGTGAGGCGGCGGCGTGCTTTTGTGACAGGGTGGGCAGAATCACCACGCTCAGGGTCACCCCGAACATGCCCAGGGGAAACTCCACCAGCCGGTCGGTGTAATACAGCCAACTGACGCTGCCGGTGACCAGGAAAGACGCCAGGATGGTATTGATCAGCAGATTGATCTGCGCCACCGAAGAGCCGAACAGCGCGGGCAGCATCAAGCGGAGAATGTGCTGCACCCCATCCGTCCGCCAGCCCCAGCGGAGTCGATGGGGCAACAACCGGAGTTCCCGCAGGAAGGGAATTTGAAACAGCAGTTGGGTGACGCCGGCCAGAAACACTCCCCACGCCAGCGCGACCACCGGCTGCGCCATAAAGGGTGCAAGCCACAGCGCCGCCACGGTCATCCACAGATTCAAAAATACCGGCGTCAGCGCCGGCACCCCGAAGCGGCCCCAGGTGTTGAGAATGCCACCAGCCAAAGCCGTCAACGAGATAAACAACAGATAGGGAAAGGTGATGCGCAGCATGGTCACGGTCAGATCGAACTTGGTTCGATCCGCCGAGAAACCCGGCGCAAACAACCAGATCAACAGCGGCGCCGCGATGATGCCCAGCGCCGTGACCCCGAACAGGATAATGCCCAGGGTGCCGGCGACAGCGTTGATAAGCTGTTGCATCTCTTCGCGGGTGCGTTGCACTTTGTATTCCGACAGCACCGGGACGAAGGCCATGGAGAAACCGCCCTCGGCGAACAGACGCCGCAGCAGATTGGGGATACGGAAGGCGACGAAGAAAGCATCGGCGCTGGCGCCGGCGCCGAAAGCCCGGGCGATCACGATGTCGCGGACGAAGCCCAAAACCCGCGAAATGAACGTCATGGCGCTGACCACGCCGGTGGATTTGAGAAGCGCTCTGCTCATCGGTTATCGGTCGTTCTGCTGTAGTCTGTGGAGGGAAGTAGCCGCGGGAGACCCTTGAGGGGTGACCATCATAGCCGGCGGTTTCGTAGTTTGTCACCGCGTTTTTGGGGATTGACATTTTCTGTCAGATCGGCACAATACTTAATCCTTTTGAATGATAGCTCGCCTGGGGGCGGGCTTGGATTGACGGCAACCAGATTACGGGACACAGACCTTGGCTAATTCTGCGCAAGCGAAAAAGCGCGCCCGGCAGGCGGAAAAAAACCGTCAGCACAATACCAGTATCCGTTCCACGGTGCGTACCTATATCAAGCGGGTGGTGAAAGCGATCGCCACGGGTGATAAGGCGCAAGCGGAAGCCGCTTACAAAGCGGCCGTGCCGGTGATCGATCACACCGCCCGCAAAGGCTTGATTCATCCCAACAAGGCAGCCCGCCACAAGAGCCGGCTCAGCCAGCACATCCGCGGTATGCAGACCTGAACGACAAATAACTGTTCAGACCCCCCACCCCAACCCTCCCCCACAAGGGGGGAGGGAGTTTTTGCAAAACAGCAGCTTAACCTATTCCCCCTCCCCTTGTGGGAGGGGGTTAGCCTTGTAGGTCGGGCACAGGACGTGCCCGACCTACGGGTTCTGCTAAAACACCACCAGATTATCCCGGTGCACCAGCTCCGGTTCGTCCACGTAGCCCAGCAAGGCCTCGATCTGGTCGCTGGGCTTGCCGATGATTTTTTTCGCCTCGGCGGCAGTGTAATTGACCAGGCCGCGTCCCAGTTCGGCGCCATCCGGTCCGGTCAGAGCCACCAAGTCGCCGCGGGCGAAGCGTCCCTCCACGGCAATGACGCCGACCGGCAGCAGGCTGCGGCCGGAGTTGCGCAATACCCGCACCGCGCCGGCATCCAACTGTAAGCGACCCCGTACCCGCATCAGTCCGGCCAGCCATTGCTTCCGGGCCGCCAGCGGGGTCTGGCTGGGCCGCACCAGCGTGCCGATCTCCTCGCCGGCGGCGATGCGCCGCAAGGCGTCCGGCTCCCTTCCGCAAGCGATCAGGGTAAAAGCGCCGGAACGCGCCGCCTGTTTGGCGGCCCGCACCTTGGTCAGCATGCCGCCCCTGCCAATCGCGCCGCCGGCGCCGCCGGCCATGGCCTCCAGCGCCGGATCGTCGGCGTTCACCTCTTGGAGTAACCGGGCTTCCGGGAACTGGCGGGGATCGTGGTCATACATCCCCTGCTGATCGGTCAGGATAATATAGAGATCGGCTTCGACCAGATTGGCCACCAGCGCGCCCAGGGTGTCATTATCGCCGAAGCGGATTTCATCGTAGGCCACGGTGTCGTTCTCGTTGATCACCGGCACCACCCGCAACTGCAACAGGGCCGTCAGGGTACGGCGGATATTCAGATACCGTCTACGGTAAGCGGCATCCTCATGGGTCAACAGAATTTGGGCGGTGCGGATATGATAGTGTTGAAACTGCGACTCGTAAGCCTGCACCAATCCCATCTGTCCCACCGCCGCGGCCGCCTGCAATTCATACAGCGCATCCGGCCGCCTGGGCCAGTCCAGACGCCGCATCCCTTCGGCGACCGCGCCGGAGGATACCAGCAGCAATTCCTTGCCCTGCTGGTGCAGGGCCGCCATCTGCTCCACCCAGGCGCCGATAATCTCCAGATCCAGACCGCGCCCCTCGTTGGTAATCATGGCGCTGCCGATCTTGATCACCCAGCGTTGGGTCCTGCCCAGTTCCTGCCGGCTTGTCTCGTACATCGTGGCAATTCGTTATTAGCGGATTCGAAGGTTGTAAGAGAGCGTGATAAAGGTCAATCCCGCTCCGCCGCGACCGGCGGCCGGGCCTCGAGATGATCCATGACGGCGTAAATCAACGGCTCGGTTCCTTCCCCGCTGAGGGCGGAAATGCGAAACACCGGCCCCCGCCATTGTAGCCCCTCCAGCACGGTGCGCACCCGTTGTTCGCGCTGTTCGGGTGGAATCAGATCCACCTTGTTCAACACCAGCCAGCGCTCCCGCTGCGCCAGCGCGGGATCGTACTGCGCCAGTTCCGCCACGATCACCTGCGCATCCCGAATCGGGTCGCCACTGTCGCTGTAAGGGCTGATATCGACCAGATGCAGCAGCAGGCGGGTACGCTCCAGGTGCCGGAGAAATTGAATCCCCAGCCCCGCTCCCTGCGCCGCTCCTTCGATCAGGCCGGGAATATCGGCCATGACGAAGCTGCGCAGCGGTCCGGCCCGGACCACGCCCAGGTTAGGGTGCAGCGTCGTGAAGGGATAATCGGCCACCTTGGGACGGGCGGCGGAGACGGTGCGAATCAGGGTGGATTTGCCGGCATTCGGCATCCCCAGCAAGCCGACATCGGCGATGAGCCGCAACTCCAGGCGGAGATTGCGGGTCTCGCCGGGACCGCCCGGTTTGGACTGCCGTGGCGCCCGGTTGGTGCTGCTCTTGTAGCGGGTATTGCCGAGGCCATGGAAGCCGCCCTTGGCGACCCGCAGGGTCTGCCCGGCTGCCACCAGATCGCCGATCACTTCCCCGGTATCGGCGTCGCCCGCCACCGTGCCCAGCGGCACTTTAAGGATCAGATCGGCGCCGCCCTTACCGGTACGGTTGGCGCCCATGCCGTTCTGGCCGCGCTCCGCCCGAAACTGCCGGGTAAAGCGGAAATCCACCAGCGTGTTCAAATCGGCGTCGGCGCGCAGATAGACGCCGCCGCCGTCGCCGCCGTCGCCACCGTCGGGACCGCCGAAGGGAATATATTTTTCCCGCCGGAAGCTGACGCAGCCATTGCCGCCATCGCCCGCTTCCACGCGGATCACGATTTCATCGACAAATTTCATCGCTCTGGGCCTCTAACGCACAAGCCCCGCACGCAGACGGGGCTTGTGGGTGCGGAGGCCGGCTGGATGGTTACGCGGGGTAAATACTCACGTATTGACGGCTTTTAGGTCCCTTGGTTTCAAACGTCACTTTGCCGTCAGATTTGGCGAACAGAGTATGATCCCTGCCGCAACCTACGTTGACGCCGGGATGAAAGCGGGTACCGCGCTGGCGCACCAGAATATTGCCGGCGCGGGCCAAGTGGCCGCCGAACAGTTTGACGCCCAGGCGCTTGGATTCCGAATCGCGGCCGTTGCGACTGCTGCCGCCTGCTTTTTTATGAGCCATGCTGAAACCTCTGTTATTGCGTCATATTGGCGGTGTTGATAGCGTCGATCCGCAGTTCCGTGTAAGACTGGCGATGCCCCATCTGCTTGCGATAGTGCTTGCGCCGCCGGAACTTGACGATCCCGACCTTGGGAGCCCGCCCCTGACTTTTGACGGTGGTCTCCACCTTTACACCCTTGACATAAGGATCGCCGACGATAAGCTGTTCGCCATCGGCGAACAGCAGGACTGCTTCGATATCGAGGGAAGCGCCTTCGGCCACCGGGAGCTTTTCGACCTTGACGGTCTGACCCGTCTGTACCCGGTATTGTTTGCCTCCGCTTTTAATCACAGCATACATTGCTGAAACTCCAAGTATTTCGGTCCCGACCAAAAGGAGTTGATTGTAGCCACTCGTCGCGATCGGGTCAAATGGATTATAGTAATTCCCCAGGCGTCGCCCGATCCAACGGTACGACTCCAGGCTGGTCTAATAATCATGATAGGCTTCCCGTTCGACCTTAGCATGCAGAAGAATGATGAAAACACTTCAGGAATCGATGGACATTCGTGACATCCGCGCTTTGATCACGGAGGATATGCGCGCGGTGGATCACACGATCCGCCAGCAGTTGCATTCCCATGTCGTGCTGATCGATCAACTCGCCGCCTATATTATCAACAGCGGCGGCAAACGGCTGCGGCCGGCGCTGGTCGTGCTGGCGGCGCGCGCCTGCGATTATCGGGGTAATAAACACATCGACGCGGCGGCCATCATCGAGTTCATCCATACGGCCACCCTGCTGCATGACGATGTCGTGGACGATTCCGAACTGCGGCGCGGCCGGCAGACGGCTCATGTCATCTGGGGTAACGAGGCCAGCGTCCTGGTGGGTGATTTTCTGTACTCCCGTTCCTTCCAGATGATGGTGGACATCGACAGCATGCGGGTGATGAAAATACTGGCCGACACCACCAATACCATCGCCGAGGGGGAAGTCATGCAGTTGCTGAACTGCCATGATCCCGACACCACGGAAGAACGCTATATGGATGTGATCTATTGCAAGACCGCCAAACTGTTCGAGGCGGCCGCGCAATTGGGCGCCGTGCTCGCCGGCCGGCCGGAACCGGAGGAACGGGCGCTGGCCGGTTATGGCAGGCGCCTGGGGATAGCCTTCCAACTGATCGACGATATGCTGGATTACAGCGCCTCCAACGAGGAACTGGGCAAGAATATCGGCGACGACCTGGCCGAAGGCAAACCGACGTTGCCGTTGATCTACGCCATCCGTCATGGCAACGCCGAGGAGGTGGCGGTTATCCGGGAAGTCATCGCGCGAGGCGGACGGGAAAGCATCGAGGTCGTCACCAAGACCATTGAATCCACCGGCGCACTTGCTTATACTGCCAACCTCGCCAAACGGGAAGCGGCGCTGGCGCTCGAAGCTTTGGATCTTCTGCCCGCTTCGCCTTACAAAGAGGCGCTTGTCGGTCTGGCCGAATTTTCGGTAAGCCGGACCTATTGAAAGATCTTATACGGGGTGTAGCTCAGCCTGGTAGAGCACTGCCTTCGGGAGGCAGGAGTCGCAGGTTCAAATCCTGTCACCCCGACCAGTTTATCCTTTACTATCAGTCCTTTATCCAGACTGCTTCCAGGGGGGCGTGAGGCTGGCGTGACTGGATCGTGACGCACCGGTCTCCAGCCGGGGTAGCCCCAGTACTGCGGCGAGTTCGCGCGCCGCTGGCGTCGGTAAAACTGACCCACCAGTACGGTGAGTCGCCCCGTCGATAGAGACCATCCTGGTCCTGTTTGCGCTTCGGTATGTGCTGTTACATCCTCTCTGCACAGCCGGCCCCGCGCAGTCGGCATTATGCACCCGCGGCGCCAAACCGTCTATGTAGGCTTCCAGGTCCGCTGACCGGATACGGGGTGAACGTTGCAAGGGATAAACGGCGGGCAACAGCCCTTTTTCCACCAGCCGCCGCACCCTGCGGCTGGAGCGGAAACCCAGGCGGTTCGCTGCTTCGGCATAAGTGACTAACAACATCTCGGCCATCGTCAGTATTACCCTGAATAAATCCTGAAGGGTGAACGACTCCGCCAGCCAAACCGATTTTGACATTGGATGGTGAACCGGACCTGGTGGAGGCGCCGGTAGGGCTGGAAAAATTATCATTCTGCCGGATTGCGCAACCTGACTCTGAAACGCTCGCCCTGCAACTCTCCTGACGTCTTGGGCGCAACCGGGATAGAATGAACACCTGCCGACTCAGTCTGATCCTACCGAGCTCAACACGAGAGGCCTGTATGCGAGAGACACTGACCATTGAAATCCCGCGGCCACACACCGTGAGCGATTTAGACACGGTGCGCCGGGAGGCTGCGGAAAAAGCCTATCGAGAGGCGGTTTTTGATCTCATACGCCAAGGTGAAATCTCTTCCGGCTACGGTGCCGACTTATTAGGGACGAACCGTGTCGATATGATTGAACAGTTACGTCAACAGGGTATTCCAGTAGCCGACTACTCGGCGGAAGCTCTGCACGAAGAAGTGCAGGAAGCCATGCAGGATTTCATCCACAAAAGGCGCCACTAAGGCTGATGCAGATTGTCTCCAACACCACGCCTATCAGTGAGCTTTACAAAATCAATCAATTGGACTTGCTGAGGAGCCTCTATGGCTCTATTTACATTCCTGATGCCGTGTTTCAGGAGTTACAGCAAGCCAAAATTTTACCTCATTTAGGCGCCGCTATCGCCCAAACGGATTGGATCAAAATCCGTTCGATCCACTCTCCAGATAAACGGCAAGCGTTACAGCAGCGTTATCCCTATCTCCATAATGGGGAGGCGGCTGCTATCGTGTTGGCACAGGAGCTCGCTGCTCAGCGCATCATCCTGGATGATAAGCGGGCGCGTCAGGTCGCACAGGCCGAAGGTTTACCCTTGATTGGTACGGTGGGTGTAATACTGCTGGCTTATCGTCTCGGACAGCGTCGTAGTCCAGAGGCAGAGAATATTCTCGATCACCTGTATCAAGGTACGGCCTATATCAGCGCCAGCCTGTATCATACGGCTATTGAGGCGCTCCGGCAGGAATCATCATAAGCGCTTTAGCAGGAGAATTTAACAGCAGGTAAGGCGAATTAGCGCAGCGTAATGCGCCGTATAAAGCGGAAGACGAATGGGAGCACCCAGAGAGTTACACCTATCCCGCCTTGCTCCAAAACATCCACCGCGAGGGCGTGCGCCTGTGAATCCAACCGTCCTGATGGACAAGGCAGCGAGAGCCGTGGTTTCCGCCAAGCTACTGCTTGACGCTGGCGATGTGGACGGAGCCTGCAACCGGGCCTACTACGCCATGTTCGATGCCGCCAAGGCTACCTTGATCGGGTCGGGCGTTTCAGTCGAGCCGACGGTGGCAAAGACCCATAGTGGCCTGATCTCAGCGTTCAGTTTGCATTTGGTGAAAGCTGGCCGTTTTCCAGTCGAGCTTGGCAAGGCCCTGAATCGGGTCGCCGAGATTCGCCTGGTAGCCGACTACTCTGGCGAGGAAGTGACCACGGACAAAGCGCAATAGGTTATCGAGCAAGCTGACCTCTTCGTGGGAACAGTGCGGCAGAAACTGGAGCTACCGAAACCGGAACCGAACAAAGACAGCAACCCGGAGCTATTCTAGGAGGTGTGGCACAGGACCGTAGGTCGAGGTGAGGAACGAACCCCAACATGGGGCGGCGGTGGGAGTTCATGATATGGATTTTAATCCATATTTACTATAGGCCATAACTGAAAGTGAAATGGACAGTTCTTTTCGAACAGACCTTCCAGCAGGAATTTATGGCCTTCGCTGAGGAGGTGCAGGATGAATTGCTGGCCCAGGCGAAGCTGCTCGAGACTTTTGGTCCACAGCTTGGTCGCCCACGTGTCGATACGCTCAAGGGATCGCGCTATCCCAATATGAAGGAACTGCGATTTGAAGCCGTGGGTGGTGTTTGGCGGGTCGCGTTTGCATTCGATCCAAACCGTCAAGCTATTCTGCTGGTAGCAGGAGACAAAAGTGGCGCCAGTGAAAAGCGTTTTTACAAACAACTGATTACCAGGGCGGATGCCAGGTTTACAGCACACCTAGCTCGCCTTAGTAAAAGAGCGGTAAGCGATGACAACATTGAATGAGCTATTGAATCAGCTTCCACCCGAGCGCCGTGCCAAAGTGGAGGCGCGAGCGGCGGAGCTTATTGCCGAGGAGATGACACTACAGGATCTGCGCAAGGCGCGAGTGCTCACTCAAGAGCGGATGGCGCAGTTATTAGGAATCAACCAGGATAGTGTCTCACGGCTTGAGCAGCGTAGCGATCTGCTACTCTCTACCTTACGGACTTACATTGCGGCGTTGGGTGGAAGACTTGAACTCATTGTCCAGTTTCCCGACCGCCCCCCGGTCGCTTTAGCAGGACTTTCGAGTGAGAGCGAGCAATCCGTGCGGCGGACACGCCCAAACCGTTCCCATTTCAAACGCTTGGCGGGACAGCCGTCTCAGGAAGATCCCGCATAGGGCACATTAGCGTAGCGTAATGCGCCTTATGAAGCGGGTGAGCCGAAATCATTCGGCGGAATACGGCCTGGCGGCCTATTCCGCCTTACGCGTACTGGTAGTTCACATTCAAGGGGTTGCCTTTTTACCCTATCTTCAAGGTTTTGTCAGCCCATCAAGGTGCCGGCCTCTAAGGGTATCCACTTAAGTCGGGATACTTTGCAGGCTGAGCCCGTAGGGGCGGTTCGCGAACCGCCCCTACGGGGATTCCCTGGGAGCGCCGGCATTTTGCCGGCTGTTGACTGGCGTCGATGCCCTGAGGCCGGCGAAGATGCCGGCGCTCCCAGGGTCGGATTGTCCCGCCTTAAGTTGGT
>CAIMUS010000191.1 GCA_903844665.1 uncultured Pseudomonadota bacterium | reverse complement strand
TTGGCGTGGAAGGTGGAGGCGGGGGCGGCTAACATCGGCTTTGCCGGTCAACAGGTGCTGCTGGAGCAGGTCCGGGCGTGGTTGCCCCCGGACACAGCGGTGTTGCTATTGGGAGACCGGTTCTATCCTTCTGCCGACTTAGATAGCTTTAAGCAAGCATTATGATGTAATACATTCACCTTCATTACTGGATTTTTACAGTACCAAATATTTTTGTCGAGGTGCTCATGCTGGAAATTCAACTCGCTGAACCGGTCTGGCACGAGGTCACTCTAATTCCGGACGAGCGCAGCACCAAGGGTTTCGCCATTCCGGAAACCGAACCGCTGCGAGGGTGGCTTTTGATCGGCGAGCCGGGCGTTATTCCCATCACCTCCGGCCAAATCGCCGATGATGCAGACCTTCGTGGTTTCGTCGAAGCCATGGCAAAAGAGGCTGGGTTTTATCTGGTGTCACTGGCCTGCACGTTCCGTCCACCTGAAGGCGAGCATTTTAAGAAAGCTTGGGTGCAGGTGGATCTGGGGCGTTATGACGGCGTCGCACAGCCGCTTCCAATCGCTTGGTCGATGGAACCTCTTAGACTCGAAGAAGGGCAGGAAACAAAATGGAGCGCTGAAATCGGCGCGGAGGTGAAACTCGTTAATGCGAGTATCGAAGGCGGGAGAAGTACAACCGGGAAGCGGTTGGTTTTGGAAGCGCTCAACGAGGGTAATCCGAACCCGGCTTGGGAGTTCTTCGAGGGCATCAGCGGCGTATACCGGCTCAAAATGGTGGTCCGTACTCCCAGGGGGGTCAAGTGCGGCGGTGCGATCAAGCTATCGGCCAGCATTGCGCGCAGGAAAATGTTCTTTATCACATACAATGAGGCGATCAAGGAATCGCCGCAACGATTTTTTGATCTTAATCCGGTGGACCATGATCATGATAGCGGCCATAGTGATCGACAGGTTTCTGATCGTGGGATGTGGAATCAACCACGCTTGAACAAGAAAATCGATGACTTGCGACGACAGTGGGAGTTGCTCGACGAAAAGCTGAACGGTTTAAATAAACAGGAGATACTGGAGACCCGATTTGAGGAGAAATTGCGCCTGAGAAATCTGATCGACGATACACAGACTCAGCGTGATCGGGTCGAGGCACAGTTAAAGGATATGGAGAGCCAGCTTGCCAAGGTTGATGGCGATGCAAAGTAAGGTTACTAATCCCACCTTTTCAGGTCACAGCCACTGTGACTGAGGAGAATGTGAACATGTCATCGGATAAACCTCGGAAAGTCATCAGTATTGGCGAAGGTCCAATCGATCAAATCTGGTTGCGACAAGCACAGGGCGAGATCACGCCAGCCTATGCCGAGACGCTGGTGAAAGAACCGGAGGTGAGCGCTGCGCTCACGGTGGATTATGTGGGCGGAATCTCGCAGTTCTGTTTGTCATCGGCTTACGAAGGGAACTGGCGAGCCGCGATGCAGATGCAGGGCTTGCTTCTGACGGCATTAGAGGTGTTGCCGGCGGCTGAAGGAAACTCGGCCATGCGAGCACGCGCCTGTTACGATTTTATTGAGATTGCAACAGCGGCTGTGCAGCAGGTCCCGGACGGGCGCATCTATCGCAGAGCCATGCAGGCTGGGGAGTGGCTTACCGGCTATGCAAAAGACACTGGGCAGCGGCAACTGCTTGGCTTGACTTTGAAGCGGCTCGGCGTACTCAATTTGGATCCGTATACAGCCGGACGTGTCAGCACGAACTTCGACCAGCAAATTCGTGCCTGGCAGGAGCGCTTGGCTCAGGAACTGGGGCCGGAGCTGGCGTTCGTGCCCGGGGAGCAGTGGCGCATGCCTGAACCGGCGGAAGCGCTCCAACGGGCAGAGAACTTTCTCCAAGAGGCGGCCGATCAGTTGGAGGGGTACGAGCAGGGGCTCGCCATCAAAGCGCTCGTACAAGCTCTGGACTGGAGAGAGTTGTTAGGGGCGAAGCAGGATCGCAAACATATCATCCAGCTTTGCCGGCAGGCGCTCGATCTTATAACTCCAGGTGAAGGTCCCAGCCACCGTCTGTACATCCTCAATGTACTGCGGCGGCTGGGGGAAGCGCTCGATCCAGCCGAGATTGAAAAACTGCTGACGAAATCCGCCGATGAGTACGTTCGCGAGTTGGGCCCGCTGCTAACCATGGACCTGGTGCTGCAGGCGAATTTCGCGATACGGGATTCCAACCCGCGCGCCGGTCTCGACCTGCTGCGCAAGCACAGGACTCTTTTCGACGTATACGGCGGTGAGCAGTTGCGGGATAATTTTCTCCGCGCCGAACTGAACTCGGTATTTCGCCTTTCGGGCAGAGACATGGATGAAGCTCTGCCCGATACCGACCTCTCTGAACAGGCGGAAAAGCTGCGCCGCCAGAGCGAACGGCAGGGCTGGGATATCGAGCGGCTCGCCGGCAGCCTGCTGTATCTGGCGGGAAAATCCGGTGAGCGCAACCAAGAGTTGGCAGGCTTGCAGTTGATCGACGAGATAAGGGCGTTGGCGCCGGTGCTGGCAAAGGACCAGGCAGAAGCTCTTGACTACTTGAATGGCAATCTGTGGCTCGGCGCCGGCGTGAATGCGTGGCAGGAGAAAGACTGGGCGTCGGCAATATCGCGATATGCCGCCTCGTTGCAAATCTACCTCGATCTCAAACTTCCGAGCCGCGCGACGAACTGTCTGGAACGGATCGACGATCTGGCCTCCAAGACCGGCGCGGACGTGGGCATTCAGGTCGTGGTGGCGATCGCACCGATCGCCTTGCGATTGGAACTGGAACTCGGCGAGTCAGCCACGCGGATGATCCAGCGGCTGGCGAAGCGCACGATGGCTTCGATGAGCGCCGGAGGCATCAACCCGGAGGCGCTCTCGTTCCTATGGCAAACGGCCAAGGGTCTGCGGTTCGCCGTGCTGCTGTATGAAGGCTTCCGCTATGACATCGGCGGGGATGAATACGCGCAAAGGCTGCTCGAAGAGATCACCCAGGCGCGGGCCGCTCTACCCGAGGACAGCGTAGAACTGGAGCCGCCGGATCCGAGCAAGCCGCTTGACGACGAGTTGCTGCTTTCGGCTTATATTCGCTCGGACCAGCAGTCCGGCGACACGACGGAGGAGCGGCTGGCCAACTTGCAGCAGACCTTCGATGCGTACATTTTCCGGCGAGCGACCGAGAAACTGCCGCCCCGAAAATCCCTGTACCTGACCACAGCAGATGTTCAGGCTGCAATCGAACCCCATACCGTAGTCCTGAATTATTTCCTGGGCGCAACAGCAGACGGACGAGTCGCGCTTTTTCTGGAATTGATCACACGGGAAGACCTTGTGGCGACCGCTATCGTTCACGATTTCCCGGATAGCGAAATCTTCCTGGGCGATAGCGAGCGCAGTGTTCCTGCGCATCCCATGGCCATGCTGGTGCAGAGTCTGCGGCGCGCACTCCTGGAGGAGCCTGGTCCGCGGCTGGTGGCGCGCGAGGCGGGTGAGGCTCTTGAGACCGCCATTCGCCTCTATTTCGGGAACCTTTACGAGCGCCTCGAAGAACTGCGCCAAGCCGGTAAACAACATTTGTGCATTGTGCCCCACGGGCCACTGCATTTTCTGCCATTTCATTTGCTTGGCAAACCCGGCGAGCCTCTTGCGGATAAGTGGGCGATCACTTATCTACCGAACCTGGATCTACTGATTTCGCGGCGCGGCCAGCCGGCTGTACGGCGGGTTCACGACTGGGAACTGAGCGCGATCGGGTTGAGCTTCGAAAAGGTGAATACGTTGAGGCTGCCGCCGATTCCGGCTTCGCTCGATGAAACGAGTGCAGTTGCCGCGATCTATGGCGTCGAGCCCATTCTGGAGGAGCAAGCCACAAAGCGGGCCGTGCTGGGCGCTCTGGCCGACTCGCGGCTGGTGCATCTTTCCACTCACGGCAAGCACAACGTGAACGCGCCTGCATTTCAATGCCTGTACGTGGCGCCGGATAAGGACTCCGACGGTCGGCTGTATGCCTATGAACTCTTGCAGGCCGATCTGCACGGATTGGATCTGATCACCTTAAGCGCATGTGAGACGGGACTCGGGCGATTTGACAGCGCGGACAACCTGCGCGGTTTACCTGCGAGTCTGCTGCTAGCGGGAGCCGCCACGATAATCGGGACCCTCTGGCCGGTGGCGGCGATGGCCTCGAAAACGTTCTTCACTGCACTCTACCGCGAATTGCGCCAGGGCAAAGGCAGACTCGAAGCATTTGTGGCGGCGCAGAGAGAAACGCGCAAAGCCTTTCCAAAATATCGTGACTGGGGACCTTTTTACTTGGTCGGTGAGTGGCTGTAAGTGCTAGCCATGCAAACCCGTTACTAAGCCAGTTAATCCGTTCGATGGGTTTGATGAAGACGTAAGTGCTGAGTTTGTCTGACTTTCCCAGCATAATGAGGTTAAGATGACTTAACGTACCTGATGAGTCCGGCGATGAGCAACTAAGAGGCTGTATAAAAACTAACCTGTTGATTGTATGAGCCGATCTGCGAGTAGCAGCAAAAATCATCGCCCGCAAGCGAACTCGTACACGTAAGATTCTGATTTTAAAAGCAGTAGTTTTTACATAGCCTCTAAGTCAGATAGACTCAGAATGAAATCGGCGACGCCACCGATGTGGCCGATTATCCAGAGTTCGCCGGCCGCCGTGGATGCAGCGTGCTTAATCCCCCGTTATGTGGCTTGATTTGTGCAGCATGCTGTGCAAGTATTCGCACATGGCTACTAACCTGCAAATTGAAAACGATCTGATCGAGGAAGCACTCAAGCTCGGCGAGCATCGCACCAAGCGGGCTGTTGTCGAGGAGGCGCTGCGTGAATACGTCCAACGCCGTAAGCAACTCAAGGTGTTGGAGTTGTTCGGCGCCATTGAATATGACGATGACGATGACTATGACTATAAAAAACAGCGTCAAAGGCCATGAAGGTCATCGTCGATACCGCGGTATGGTCGTTGGCGCTTAGACGCGGTCAACTACCGAACGATCCATCTAATAAGACCAGCAGATGAGGCTTGACACATTAGTTACCTGCTTTGCCGGCTACAAGTTATGTTTTGTTAGTTTGCGAGATGAGTAGAATCATGAATAACCTGGCTGAACAAATTTATCAAAGCAGTCTGGATTTACCTGACGAGGCTGCTTTTGAGGTATTGGATTTCATCGCGACGCTTAAAATGCGGCTCGTTCATGATCAGTCTGCTTCCCGACCGGGGGTGGTGACAGGGGAAGACTCGCCGCTGTTCCGGCAGCTACAGGAAATAGGATTTATTGGTTGCCGCTCAACCGATGAGCAACTGGCCAGCACTTATAAACAACGACTCGATTTCTCAGCCAAGACCGGTAACGAGCCATGATTATCGCCGATACCGGCTTGTGGGTGGCGTTGGTGGACCGAGGCGACCGTTATCACGTGGCTTGCCGTGAATTTATCCGCCAAAACCGGGAGACCTTGATCACCACTTATCCGGTACTGGTCGAGGCGGGATCGATTCCAATAAAAAAGCGCATAGATACACCTCTTAAAAACTGACTTCCCATCATCCAGTCTTCACCGCGACCGCTCCTGGCCGCGCTTAAACTCGCAAATCATCGGTAACAAAATTGTTGGCACCGTCACAAATTATGTTACAGTTGTAATATGATTAAAAAATTCAAGCACAAGGGGCTTGCAGAGTTATTCGAGCGTGGCCGTAGCCGTCGGGTACGACAGGATCTGCAAGCACGTTGCCTACGGCGCTTGGAAACTCTGGATCAAGCAGAGTCGCTAACGGACTTGGATGTGCCCGGCTTTAACTTTCACGGCCTTCAGGGCACACCTAAACGCTACAGTATTCATGTCAATGGCCCATGGTGCATCACTTTCGAGTGGGAGACGAGTGATGCGCTGCGGGTTGATCTTGAGCAGTATCATTAAGGTAACCGCAATGGGAGAATATTCCGTTAAGCGTCCTTTAAAGCGTCCACCAGTCCATCCAGGGGAGATTATCCGCGAAGATGTATTGCCAGCGCTAGGGTTGTCAGTCAGTGAAGCCGCGCGGCGGCTTGGTGTTTCGCGGCAGCAGTTGCACCGTGTCTTGGCCTGTACGCACCCGATCACGACGGAAATGGCACTCAGGATCGGTAAGCTTGCTGGTAACGGACCAGGGATTTGGTTACGTATGCAGCAATCGTATGACTTATGGCATGCCGAACAGCGGCTGAAAGACGAGTTGGCCAAGATTGAGTCGGCGGTATCGGCTGGCTCCAGTGCTTGACAAAGGGCAAAAGTAAGTGGACGGATTTATTTAATTTGCGGGCTGCTGGCTTTACGATTTTGCTAGATTTTTTCCTTGACAAATACCCTTGTCAGTTCTATTTTTATACGAACGAGCTTGATCGGGTGAAATCTAAAAAGGCCGCCTTTGAGGTATTGGCAATGTGAATGGTGAGCTATGCCTACCCTACAAAACCTAAGTACCAGGACATAAGTTTTCTGGGATTTTTAGTTGCTAAACTATTAAAAAAAAGAACTTTGTGTCAGTGGAACCATAGCTCAGGTACTTATGGAAGCATTCAAAAATAACTTGCTCATTTCCAATAGGGGAAGCGGACTTTTATAGCAAATAAAATTATTTTATCATCTCGAAATAATAAATTCAATAATTCAAAATGATTTTATATAAATCATTAATTAGATTCAATATATCTCGAAAATAAAATATTAAAATTTTCAAATACTTATAGATATTTTTTGTGTGTAATGATTGCTATAAAATTCAACCACTATGGACTGAAAGTCCATAGAATGTTTTGGAGACTGAAAGTCTCGGTTTCAGCTAAAGCTGACTGAAAGGTGCAAGCTCAAAGCTTGTCTGTGTTGACTGAAAGTCACTCAACCAGGAAATCATCATCCTGATGATTCGGATAGTTTTTATGGTGTTTTAAGTACTCTTGGATCATTTCATCGGTCACATGACCAGAACTGAAAGCAGCCTACCCAATGCCCCAAAAATGCTTGCCCTAGTAGCGTTTTCCCAATTGTGGGAGCTTTTCTTAAATCCGGCGGGAAGAACGTCCTTTTATTAATCATGCCATATCACTCACTGATACCACACACTAAAAGTTTTGGACTAAAGTCCATAGTTTTTACTAGCAAACTGAGACAATAAACCAGAGATAATACGGAGAAATAAGTCAATCTGTTCTCTCTATTAACCACCGGTGCGCTGCCACGGCCAGCGTCCCTCCAACTCCAATTGCAGCGCCATGCTGAGGAAAGTCCGGATCAGGACGATCAGCCCGAGGACGATGACATTCTCCAGCGTCGGGGCGACCACGACCGTGCGAATGATGTCGGCGGCGACCAGGAATTCGAGACCGAGCAGAATGGCTCGGCCCAGATCCTGCCGGTACAGGTGGTAGGAGCCGCCAGTCTGGTCCTGGCGGCGCAGCAGAAAGCGGCCGGTCGCGAGCAGCGCCCCGACCACGATGATAAACACCCCGGCGGCATCGACCGCCGTGCCGATATACTCCATTAATTCACGATAGTACGCCATCACGTTCTCCATCCTATGCCAAGGTCAGGGTAGATGCCGGCTCAGGCCAGCTTCTTATACTTGAGCCGATGCGGCTGTTCCGCTTCCACGCCCAACCGCCGCTTGCGGTCGGCTTCGTAATCGGCGTAATTGCCCTCGAACCAGACCACCCGGCTGTCGCCTTCGAAGGCCAGGATATGGGTGGCGATACGATCCAGGAACCAGCGATCATGGGAGATGACCACCACGCAGCCGGCAAAGGCCAGCAGCGCCTCTTCCAGGGCGCGCAGGGTTTCCACATCCAGATCGTTGGTCGGTTCGTCCAACAGCAGCACGTTGCCGCCGCTCCGCAACAGCCTGGCCAGATGCACCCGGTTGCGCTCGCCGCCGGACAGGTCCTTGATGAATTTCTGCTGGTCGGGACCCCTGAAGTTGAACCGTCCCACATAAGCGCGGGAATTGATCTGATAAGCGCCGATGCTGAGCATGTCCAGACCATCGGCGATTTCCTCCCATACCGTCTTGTCGCCATTTAACGCATCACGGCTTTGATCGACATAGGCCAGTTGCACCGTATCACCGATGCGGATCTGGCCGGCATCGGCTTGTTCCTGGCCGACCAGCAACTTGAAGAGGGTGGTCTTGCCAGCGCCGTTCGGGCCGATGACGCCGACGATGCCGCCGCGCGGCAGGTTGAAATTCAACTCCTCGAATAGCAGTCGGTCGCCGAAACCCTTGCACACGCCGACGGCCTCGATGACCAGTTCGCCCAACCGCGGTCCGGGCGGGATATACAGTTCCTGGGTCTCGTTACGTTTCTGAAATTCCTGCGAAGCCAGTTCCTCGAAGCGGGCCAGACGGGCCTTGCTCTTGGCGTGGCGGCCCTTGGCGTTGGCGCGCACCCATTCAAGCTCCGCCTGCATCGCCTTGATCCGGGCGCCGGCCTGCTTTTCTTCGATCTCCAGCCGTTTTTCCTTTTGCTCCAGCCAGGAGGAATAATTGCCCTGCCAGGGGATGCCGTGACCGCGATCCAGCTCCAGAATCCAGCCGGCGACGTTATCCAGGAAATAGCGGTCATGGGTGACCGCGACCACCGTACCGGGATACTCCTGCAGAAACCGCTCCAGCCAGGCGACCGATTCGGCGTCCAGATGGTTGGTCGGTTCGTCCAGCAGCAGCATATCCGGCTTGGCCAGCAACAGACGGCACAGCGCCACCCGCCGCTTCTCGCCGCCCGACAGGGTGTTCACCGCAGCCTCCCAGGGCGGCAGACGCAGGGCCTCGGCGGCGACTTCCAGGCCGCGCTCCAGTTCCCAGGCGCCGGCGGCGTCGATGGCGTCCTGCAATTGCGCCTGTTCCGCCAGCAGGGCGTCGATATCGGCGTCGGGGTCGCCGAATTGCAGGCTGACGGCGTTGAAGCGGTCCAGCAGCGCCTTTTGCTCGGCCACCGCCTCCTCGACATTGCCGCGCACGTCCTTGTTCGGGTCCAATTGCGGTTCCTGCGGCAGAAAGCCGATCCTGATCCCCGGCTGGGGGCGGGCCTCGCCCAGGATCTCGGTATCCACCCCCGCCATGATCCGCAGCAGGGTGGATTTACCGGAGCCGTTCAGGCCCAACACGCCGATCTTGGCGCCGTGAAAGAAGGACAGGGAGATATTTTTGAGAATTTCCCGCTTCGGCGGCGCCACCTTGCCGACGCGGTTCATGGTGTAAATGTACTGTGCCATAAAAGCTATGATCGCGGGTTGAGTAAAATGCGCGTCATCTAACCATTCATACAACTGGATAGCAAGGCCGATCCGGTGCTAAAGTTCACCCATTCTGGCAAAGCGCGCAGCGATTGTGCTGCTGCGCAAGCATTCGGGGGAAATGGTCATGCCTTGTAGCTATCGCCTGTTGAGCCTGCTGGTCTTGGGTTGTTTTATCTTTACGAATGCCTCATCGCAGGAACAGTTGCCCTCCGGCAGGCTGGCATTTACCGGTATTTCCCTCGGATTGCTGCTCGGTTACCAGCAGGGCGAAGGCGCCCTCGAATTTCAAGGACAGAAATACCCCTTCTCGCTGCAAAGTTATAGCCTGTTTACACTGGGCGGCTCCAAGGTGGATGCCCTTGGGGTGGTCTACGACCTGGATAAACTGGAGGACTTCGAGGGTCGCTATGTAGCGGCCCAATTCGGCCTGACCGCCTGGCAGGGCGGCAATGTTACGGTGATGAGAAATCAGAACGGTGTCGTCATCTATCTACAAAGCCTGCAGCAGGGGTTGGAACTGAGCCTGGGCGGCAGCTTCGATATCGTCCTGGAGCGGCCATCCGCGGAACCGGGGACTCATGCCGCGACTGGCGGCAAGTCCACCGCCGAGCCGCCCAGGCCGGATCGGGCTAAGGCGGAAGCGGCGCCGCGGCCGGTTCTGATCAGTAAGCCTATGGGCGATAAGCAGTAACCAAAGGGTAACTGAACTTTTGTCATAATGACTTGTAATAATAGTAAACTAAACAACTTTGTAGGGGTTATGTCGGATGGCTAAAGACAGGCAAAATAAAAAGGACAAGCAAGACAAACATGGCAAGGCTAATCTGGAAGCCTGGGAAAAAACGCGCAAGGTGGCCAGGAAGATGCGCAAGGATTACAAGGATGAGGAATGGAGCAAATTGCCCTGGCGCGAGATCCGGAATCAACTGCGGCAGTCCGGCGACACTGTGGATATGACGAAAGTGCCTCCCGACTGGACCAGCGAATCTTCCCAGATGATTAAAATGCGCACCATTCTGCAGCAGGCCGGCTTCAAGGCCGAAGGCCATTTATACCGCTGGGAGCCGGCCGGCACGGAAAAGCAATAGAACTATCGCCGCCATGAGGCTGCATCCGCTGGGGGGCGCTCGCCCGTCAACACCGCCCGCTTCAGGGCAGGTAGGATGCGCTGCCAAGCCAGTGCGCCTGCCAGTAAGGGAGATCCAGGCTGACCTTGCGCACCTGGCCGCTGCCGGAAGAGACATGAATCATCTGGCCGTTGCCGACATAAATTCCGACATGGGAAACGCCAATGCCTTTCCTGGTGTTGAAAAACAAAAGATCGGCCGGCATCGCCCGTTGCGTGCGGCGGGCGGTGACATATTGCTGCGCCGCGGTGCGTGGAACCAGCAGGCCCGCCTGGCGATAGGCGTAATACACCAGGCCGCTGCAATCCATGCCCTCCGCGGGGGTCTCTCCGCCCGGCACATAGGCTACGCCCAGCAGATTCTCGGCAACGTTCAAAATCCGTTGACGGGTGATAAGACTCGGGTCATTATGAAACAAGTCCGGTTCGGATTTTGGCTGGCTGGCGCAGCCCGCCAGGAACAGCAGTACAAGCACCCAGAGGTATTGCATAGTTTTCTGGAATGGCGGATCGGTGGTTGATAAGCCAGAGCTGTTTGCTGTTTATTATTATAAGGGTCGGGGTGGCAGGATCAACCAACCAGTTCCGACCCTGGACAGAATGCCTGTCCAGCAGATGATAATCAGTCTGTCATTGGGGGCCCCTCTTGCAAGTGGGCCTGGAGTGTTTTAGATTCCACCACTAAATTACCATGGGATAGCAGCGCAATGGGCTTGCCTGCACCACGCTATGACACTTGAATCCGCAAAACTTACCAGCGAAACTCTGTCGCCTTTCGAACTCAAAGGTAGTTTGTTCACCTTGACGGTCATGTACCTACGCGAGGTGGACAAAGCCCTTATAGCCCGCCATTTGCACGAAAAAATCAGGCAGGCGCCAGCCCTGTTCAGCAATACTCCGGTCGTGATCGACCTGGAGCCGCTGGCGGAGAGCAATGTCACTGTCGATTTTGCCGGTCTGGATAGAGTGCTACGAGAACACGGCATGATTCCCGTCGGCGTTCGTAACGGCGGCGTGATATTACAGGCGGCCGCCACGTTGGCCGGCTTGCCCCTGTTGCCGGAGAGCCGTTCCGGTGGCGCCAGGAAGTCCGACAAGCCGGAACAGACACCGGCCTGTCATAGTAAGATCATTACCCAACCGGTACGCTCGGGCCAGCAAATCTATGCTCCCCAGGGTGATTTAATTGTATTGGGCGCTGTCAGCGCCGGCGCCGAGTTGCTGGCCGACGGCAATATCCATGTCTACGGTCCTTTGCGTGGTCGTGCCCTGGCGGGCGTCAAGGGCGATACTGAAATGCGTATTTTCTGCCAGAGCCTGGAGGCGGAGTTGGTATCCATAGCCGGCCGCTACCGGGTTATCGAACAACTCGACGAGGCTGAACGGGGCAGGCCGGTTCAAATGTATCTGGTCGCCGATCGCCTGGTCATCGAGCCTCTTACCAGGTAACAGGCAGCCCCAACGGTGTGGAGGATAATAGTTTGTCAAAAGTGATTGTGGTCACCTCCGGCAAGGGAGGTGTAGGCAAAACCACTACCAGCGCCAGTTTTGGTACGGGTCTGGCCCAACGGGGCCATAAAACCGTCGTCATCGATTTTGACGTGGGCCTGCGGAATCTGGATTTGATCATGGGATGCGAGCGTCGGGTGGTCTATGATTTTGTCAATGTTATCAATAACGAATCCAATCTGCATCAGACCCTGATCAAGGATAAGCGCGTCGAAAATCTGTATGTTCTGCCCGCCTCGCAGACCCGCGATAAAGAAGCTCTCACCCGGGAAGGCGTGGAACGGGTGCTGAATGAGTTGCGCCAAAGCTTCGAATACATCGTCTGCGATTCGCCGGCCGGGATCGAGCGCGGCGCCTTGATGGCGCTGTATTTCGCCGATGAAGCGCTGATCGTGACCAATCCGGAAGTCTCCTCGGTCCGCGACTCGGATCGTATTCTAGGTATTCTGGCCAGCCGCTCGCGCCGGGCCGAGCAGGGCGATGAGCCTGTCAAGGAACACTTGGTGCTGGCCCGCTATGCGCCGGACCGCGCCAATCGGGGCGATATGCTCAGCGTCGATGATGTGGTGGAGATTCTGGGCATTCCGCTGCTGGGCGTGATTCCCGAATCCCAGAGTGTGTTGCAAGCCTCCAATGCCGGTGTCCCGGTCATTTTGGACGAGCAAAGCGACGCCGGCGTCGCCTATAACGACCTGATCGATCGTTACCTCGGGGAGAATCGTCCGCACCGCTTCCTAACCGTCGAAAAGAAAGGCTTCTTCAGGCGCCTGTTCAGGAATTAAGGCATGGGTTTACTAGACTATTTTCGATCTACCCGGCGGGGTACAGCCGCTGTCGCCAAGGAGCGGTTACAGATTATTGTCGCCCATGAACGGGGAGGGCGCCGCCATAGCCCTGATTATCTGCCGGCCTTGAAGAAAGACCTGCTGGATGTCGTGCGCAAGTATGTACCCATCAGCCAGAATCAGGTCAAGGTGCACCTGGACAGAAGGGAGGATTACGAGGTCCTGGAACTGAATATCACCCTGACGGACGAGGACCAGGCTGGCCACAAATGAGCTCCGACCGGCGCCCGTCCGACGCTAAGGTGCGGCTCGACAAATGGCTTTGGGCGGCGCGTTTCTTCAAGACGCGTTCGCTGGCGGCGGCAGCGATTCAGGGTGGCAAGGTGCATGTCAACGGGTCCCGGGTCAAGCCTGCCCATCTGGTGAAATTAGGTGAAACCCTCGGCATTCGCCGTGGCCCCGATGAATATAGTGTCATCGTCAAGGGACTGGCTTCGATCCGCGGTCCGGCCAGTCAGGCTGTCCTCCTGTATCAGGAAACAGCCCAAAGCGTGCAACGGCGCGAAGCGCTGGCGGCGGAGCGTAAATCGCAGACAGCCCTGGCGCCGCATCCTGTCCACCGGCCCGGCAAGAGAGATCGGCGTCGGATTATCCGGTTTACCCGGCAAACCGAGCCACCGGATTGAAACGGCTTGACGCCGGTCGCTCAGGGCAGCGCCTTGGTGCTCAGTTTTTGCTGTAACGCGATCAGCTTGGCGTCATTGACACGGGGCTCGGCGCTGGGTTCCCTGGAGCGCCGTGGCCGACCCGGGCTTGCCCTTGAGTCGGGCTGCTGCTGTTTGCGTTTTTCCTTAATGAGATTGGCTTTCTCCTGAGCGATCTGGCGATGGTCGGGAGTGATTTCGCCGGCCGGTTCCCCTTGCAGATCGATCCGATGGGGCGCTTTCAGCAGCGCCAATTGATAGCGCAGCGGCCGCGTGTAATTTCTCAGGACATATTTGAGCGCCGCGGCCTGGTAACCCCATTCCTTGATGACCGGCATCAAATCCTTATAAATGCCTATCTTAAGCGGTTTTACCTGCCGTTCGCTGAACGGAAAAAAGGCGGCGGGGTAAGCCTCGATCAAGCGCTCCAGCAGTGCTTTGGCATGTTCCGGCGCAACGATTGGGGCCTTGGAATCAGGCGTAATGGTCTCTTCAGTCATCTTCCATCGGCTACTTCGGGTGAATTTGAGAAGGCCGGTATTTTAAATGAAAATTCGGTGAACTGCTGATTTTGATGGAGGTTCCAACAGCTATAATGTCAGCGTTCATCAGGATCGATAAAGCACTCATCTTAAATAAACTTTTGACCTTGCAGGGTCTGGCCGGGGATGGCTGGAGAAATGATATCCTTGGCCGCCCTGCTGGATGCAGCCTCTTGATGGCGCCTGCAGGACCGAACTTGCTCGCGAACAGCGTCGGTTTGCCGCCGACCGCTCCCTTCGCGAGCCAGCCCGCTCCTACGTCGGAGCGAACGTCTCTGGTTACGCCCTTTTCCTAAAACACAGCGGTGTTGAATAAAGATCGAGAGCAGACCATGCAACAAAATGATAACTGCATCTTTTGCAAAATCGTCCAGCGTCGGATTCCTTGTGACAAGGTTTACGAAGATGATTCGACCCTGAGCTTTATGGATATCAATCCGGCCAGTGAAGGTCATACTTTGGTCATCGCCAAAGCGCATTTTGCAAGTCTGTTGGATATCGATGAGGCCAGCCTTGTCGCGGTTGCGGTTGCCAGCCGGCGCCTTGCCAGAGCGATTCAGGCGGCCTTGCAACCCGATGGCATGCGGGTTGGCCAGTTCAATGGCGCCGCCGCCGGCCAGACGGTATTCCACTACCATCTGCACATCATTCCGGTCCGCGCCGGCCAGAAGGTCGGCTCGCATGGGCGCACTCCCGGCCAACCGGAGGCAATCCGGCAGGTGGCTGATAAGATCCGGGCGGCGCTCGCCAGTCCGGGGAGCCAGGATGCGGCGCGATAAAGTCATGGAATTACCGGCACGCGCTCTGTGCGCCCTGCTGGAGGACGATCCACTCCCGTACACCGGCCAGGTGTTATCGGTGCACGAGTATCTGGCGCGGAAGGGCATCCAAGAGTGAATGAATCGCGAGTGCGCCTGCCACGCCCGCTCATGCTGGCGGCATTGCTGCTGTTGGCGCCGCTGTTGGCGCGGGCGGAAAGTAAAGTCCTGCTGGTGGAGCTGCAGGGCGCCATCGGTCCGGCCAGCAGCCGCTTCGTCCAGGTTGCGCTGGAGCGCGCACGCGCCCAGAATGCCAGCCTGATGATTCTACGCCTGGATACCCCCGGCGGTCTGGACAGCTCCATGCGCGACATCATCCAGGCCATACTGGCCTCGCCGGTGCCCGTTGCCGTCTATGTGGCGCCGGAAGGCGCGCGCGCCGCCAGCGCCGGCACCTATATCCTCTATGCCGGCCACCTCGCCGCCATGGCGCCGGCTACCAACCTGGGCGCGGCCACTCCGGTGCAGATCGGTGGTTTGCCTGCCCCCGACCGGCCCGAGGAACCTCCCGCCGAGAGGAAGAAGGAAGATAAGCAGAAAGCCGACAAGCCACAGCAGGGTGGGACCTCCAAACCACCGCCACCGCAGGAAGCGTCCAAGCCGGAGCCGCACTCGGCTATGGAGCGGAAAATGATCAACGATGCCCGCGCCTATATCCGCGCGCTGGCGCAATTGCGTAAGCACAACGCCGAATGGGCCGAGCAGGCGGTGGCAGGCGCCGCCAGCCTGAGCGCCGAGGATGCCCTGAAACTGGGCGTTATCGATCTGATCGCCGTCGATGTGCCGGATTTGCTGCGGCAGGCCAAGGGGCGGGTGGTGCAGGTGGCTGGCCAGGCGCAGACGCTGGCTATCGAAAATCCCGTGGTGGAAACCCTTGCGCCGGACTGGCGGCAGCGCCTGCTCGGGGCCATCACCCATCCCCAGGTGGCTTATATCCTGTTGCTGCTGGGGGTTTACGGCCTGTTCTTCGAACTGGCGCATCCCGGCGTCATCGCCCCTGGCGTGCTGGGTGGTATCTGCCTGCTGCTTGCCCTGTTCGCTTTGCAAGTATTGCCTATCGACTATGCCGGGCTGGGTCTGTTGCTGTTGGGTTTATTGTTTATGATTGCGGAGGTCTTCGTCCCCAGCTTCGGCGCCCTGGGATTGGGTGGAATCGCCGCGTTCATAGCGGGTTCGCTGTTACTATGGGATGAAACCGGACCGGGATTCGAGATCCCGCTGGGAATCATTCTGGGTTTTGCGCTCGCCAGCGCCGTGCTGCTGATCGGTCTCGGCAATATGCTGTTGCGCCAGCGCCACCGGCCTGTGGTCACTGGAGGGGAGAAATTGCTGGGCGCCACCGGGATGGCGCTGGAGGATTTCGCCGGCGCCGGACGAGTCTGGGTTCACAGCGAATCCTGGCAGGCGCACAGTGACCGGCCGTTGCGAAAAGGCGAGCAGGTGCGAATCACCGGGCGCAAAGGTCTGGTGCTTCAGGTTCAACCTTTAAATAAGGGGGGAAAATCGTAATGATCGGTTCGCTGTTTGCCAACTTGGTGCCTGTGGCACTGGTGCTGCTGGCGCTGTTAGCGTTCTCGTCTATCAAAATCCTGCGCGAATATGAACGCGGCGTGGTGTTTTTCCTGGGCCGGTTCTATGCCGTCAAAGGTCCGGGGCTGGTGCTCATCATTCCGGTCGTGCAGCAGATGGTCAAGGTGGATTTGCGCACGGTGGTGATGGCCGTGCCCAGCCAGGATGTGATTTCGCGGGATAACATCTCGGTCAAGGTGAGCGCCGTGCTCTACTTTCGGGTGGTCGATCCCGAAAGGGCGATCATCCAGATAGAGAATTACTATGAAGCCACCAGCCAATTGGCCCAGACCACCCTGCGGTCGGTGCTGGGCCAGCATGAACTCGATGAAATGCTGGCGGCGCGGGAAAAGCTGAACAAGGACATTCAGGATATTGTGGATGCCCAGACCGATGCCTGGGGCATCAAAGTCGCGAACGTGGAGATCAAGCATGTGGATCTGGATGAAAGCATGATCCGGGCGATCGCCCGGCAGGCCGAAGCGGAGCGCGAGCGGCGCGCCAAGGTCATCCACGCCGAGGGTGAATATCAGGCATCCGAACGGCTGCTGCAAGCCGCCATTATCATCGCCCGCCAGCCCGAAGCCATGCAACTGCGCTATCTGCAAACCCTGAGCGATATCGCCACCGGTACGACCAACGCCAAGTTGGTGCTGCCCATTCCCCTCGATTTTTTCAGGATGTTCTTACAGCAAACGGAGCGGGGGAAGAGCACGGAATAACAGGCTGACAGCACAACGGGCCTGTCCATCGAAAACGGACAGGCCCGTCGCTGTCAGTGACAAGGCTGATTACTGCGCCTCGGACACCATATAACCGACGGCGGAGATAATCTCCGCATCGGGCAGAGTGACCGCGCCGCCCTTGGGCGGCATGCCTCTGATGCCCTTGATGGCATGTTCCGTAAGCACATTGAAGCCCTGGGCAATCCGGGGCGCCCAGGCGGCTTTGTCGGTGATCTTGGGAGCGCCGGCGGCGCCGGTGGAGTGACAGGCGACGCAGACGGTACTGTAAAGCTGTTTGCCATGAGCCAGATCGACACTGGCCGGAACGATGGAACCCGTTGGTTTGGCTGCCGGCGCGGCGGGCGCGGCGGGCGCCGCCGGTTTAGTCTCTGCCGCTGCGGCGGGCGCCGCCGGCGTGGCAGGTGCGGCGGTGGCCTCGGCGGAGGTCGCGGCCACCGCCACCCGGTAGACGGGTTTGATACGTTCGTCGATGCTGCTGATTCGCCGTGAATCGTCATCGGTGTGAATGGTTAAGGTGGAGACCAGTTTGGATATAAGGAATATCGCTATGGCGATGAGCACGAGTACCGAAATAACCATGGTAAGCGTGACCATGATGGATCTGTCTTGCTGGTTCACAGTGTCACCTCGAAAATAGTCGCTGCCCCCGCAAGCTTCCTGAACGCAGCGCCGACAACCTGAGTTGCATTGAGATCGACCCTTGCCTCCAGAGGAAGGGTCCCGGCTGGACGATTGTGCTTGAAGGTTGGGCTTGAAGTTATTGTATTGTGTTGCTTGAGCAGGATGATTATAGCGGTATCGGGGCTGCCCTGGAAACTATGACGCCGTTTGAAAAAAGTTGCCCCAAGGGTGGACGGCTAAGGCTAATCGCGTTATCTTTAGCACCTTAAAAAACAATGCGCCCGTAGCTCAGTTGGATAGAGCGTTGGCCTCCGAAGCCAAAGGTCGTGAGTTCGAGTCTCGCCGGGCGCGCCAATTCAATCAATGACTTAACCCGACTTCTTGAGTTCTCCCTGAGACTCAACGTGACACAATCGTGACTCACCGCTGTACAGGCCGAATTATTTGGCAACCTACCTTAAAAATCCTGCTCCCAGTACAAGGCACGACCGCCAGCGAGGCTGCACCCAGGCCGACGGCGGCGACAACGTTTAACTGCTGCCCGGGCCTTGCACCAGGGCCAGACCCTTGAGCAGATTCAACGCTTCATAGAGCTGATAATCGCTGTGCGCCAGCGCGGCATCGGCAGACTCTTTGGGTGCTTCGGTCTTACCCTCGGCAGGTGGCGAGGGCTTACCCTCGGCAGGCGGCGCTGGCGCCGGCTTCGACTCTTTGGCCTCACCCTCCGGCTTGCCCTTGTTATTCTCCAGATGCCGGGTCAGATCCGCTTCTTTCAACGCTTCGACCGAAGACTCCTCGGTCTGCGCGACGGTCAGTTTTTGCAGCTTGATATCGGGTACGATCCCTTCCGCCTGAATGGAGCGGCCCTTGGGGGTGTAGTACCGCGCCGTGGTCAATTTCACCGCGGTATCGTTGGTCAGCGGCAGGATAGTCTGGACCGAACCTTTACCAAAGGTCTGCTCGCCCACGACTACGGCACGGCGGTTGTCCTGCAACGCGCCCGCCACGATTTCCGATGCCGAGGCGGAACCCCCATTGACCAATACCACCAGTGGCGCTCCCTGCAGCAAATCGCCGGGCGTGGCGTTGAAATTCTGCCGCGAGCCTTCGCTGCGTCCTTCGGTATACACCACCAGCCCTTTGTCCAGAAAGGCGTCGGACACCTCCACGGCGGCATTCAGCACGCCGCCGGGATTGTTCCGCAGATCCAGGATCAGACCTTTCAAGGGTCCCTTGTTTTCCTGTTTCAACTGATCGATGGCCTGACCAAGACTTTGCACCGTCTTGGCCTGGAACTGGGTAATCCTGACATAACCCAGGCCCGGCTCCAACAACCGGCTCTTGACGCTCTTCACCTGGATAATATCCCGCATCACCGTGATCTTCAGCGGTTTTTCCTCACCGGCCCGGACGATGGTCAGCGTAATCCCGGTATTCGGCTTGCCGCGCATCTTCTTCACCGCTTCGGGCAGCGTCATCCCTTTTACCGGCGTATCGTCCAGGCGAATGATCAGATCGCCGGTGCGAATGCCGGCCCGCTGGGCCGGCGTATCGTCGATCGGCGAGATCACCTTGATGAAACCGTCCTCCATCCCCACTTCGATGCCCAGCCCGCCGAATTCACCGGTAGTGCCTACCTGTAATTCCTTGAAAGCATCCGTGTCCAGATAGGCCGAATGCGGATCCAAACCGCTCAGCATGCCCCGAATGGCATTCTCCAGCAGGGTTTTGTCATCGACCGGTTCCACGTAATCCTGTTTGATCCGGTCGAACACCTCGGTGAAATTGCGCAGTTCCTCCAGCGGTATCCGATTGTCCGCCGGGGCAATCACGCGCTCCGCCCAAACATGGGAACCCGTACCCAGGGAAACCCCTACGACCAGACCCAGAACCAGCAACAGGCTGTTGCGGATGGCAACACTCATGATTAACTCCGGAAAAAACTCAGCGTTCGATTCATCTAATCATCCGCCAGACGATTCCGCAAGACGCCCGCCCGGCATTCAATTCCCTTCAATCGGCGCCGCCGGGAGTACCCGGCAACAACGTCATTTCTTCGCCTTACCCTGGTTGGCGACCGCCTCCATCAGCTTCCTGATTTCTTCGGGATCACCCAGGTAATAGTTCTTGATAGGACGGAAGTTCTGGTCCAGTTCATAGACCAGAGGAATAGCGGTCGGAATATTCAGGCTGACGATGGCTTCCTCGGAGACATCATCCAGATACTTCACCAACGCCCGCAGGCTGTTGCCGTGAGCGGCGATCAAGACCCGCCGGCCATCCCGAATCTCCGGGACGATGCGATCGTGCCAGATGGGCATGACCCGGTCGATGGTAGTCTTGAGGCTTTCGGTGCGCGGCAGCACCTTGGGATCCAGCCCGGCGTAACGCGGGTCATTGGTCGGCAGGCGCGGGTCGCCATCTTCCAGCTCGGGCGGCGGGATATCGAAACTGCGCCGCCAGATCAACACCTGCTTTTCGCCGTGCTTGGCGGCGGTTTCCGACTTGTCCAGCCCCTGCAAGCCGCCGTAGTGGCGCTCGTTCAGCCGCCAACTGCGATGGACCGGAATCCACATCAGATCCATCGTATCCAGCGTCAGCCACAGCGTGCGAATGGCGCGCTTCAACACGGAGGTGAACGCGATATCGAAGGTATACCCTTCCTGCTTCAGCACTTCACCGGCCTTGCGCGCTTCCTGCACCCCCTTCTCCGACAAATCAACGTCCACCCAACCGGTAAAACGGTTCTCCTTGTTCCATTGACTTTCCCCATGCCGTAACAGTACCAGCTTATACATAAAATTATCTCCTCATCATCAATGTCTTATGAGCTTGGCGATAATAACCCCAAACGCCTTGTCACGCCAGCACCGCGTAACCGCCAGAATTGTAGGGGCGGTTCGCGAACCGCCAGAATTGTAGGGGCGGTTCGCGAACCGCCCCTACATCAGCTGCCCACCCTACCTATCTGAAATTCAATCATTTTATTTATGACCACGTTGCCTCTAATCGAATTGCGCCCGTAACCACGGACCGACCGCCTGGATAAATTCTTGGGGTTTTTCCCGGGCCACCATATGACCGGCGTCGGGGATCACCACCAACCCGGCCTTTGGAATCTGCTCTTTGAGATACTGCCCGTATTTGACCGGCGTCAGTACATCGGCGGCGCCGGTTATCACCAGAGTCGGCATCTCGATCCCGCCCAGCCGTCCCATCATATCGAATTGATTGCAGGCCAGAAAATCATCGCGGATCAGCCGCCAATCGACCGTCAGATAGCGTCGTTTCTCGGCCTCCACCAGAGTCGGCGCCGCCTCCGGTCCGAACAGATACTGACAGATCGCTTCCACCGCGCCTGGAAAATCCGTTTCCAGTTGCTCCAGCAGGGCCGGCAGTACTTTAAGACGCGCTCCCGCCCCCACCAGCACCAGCGCCTTGAGCCAGCCCGGCCGACGCAGGGCCAGAGTCAGCACGATAGCGCTGCCCAGCGAATGGCCAAACAGAGTCACCTGCGTCAGGCCGCGCCGGTCGACAAACTCGGACACCACATCGGCATAGGCCGCTACGCTGTCCCGGCCCGGCCCGATGGATCGACCATGACCGGGTAAATCCAGAATGTGAATGTTGTAATCGGGCAATTCCATCACTTCCCTGGGCCAATGGCTGTGATCCGCCCCGGAACCATGGATCAGGACGATATCGCGGGAAAATCCGCGGCTGCGCCACTCGAAAAACAGCAATTCATTGTTAACAGTCAAAAAAGGCATGGAATCCTCTTGCAATAGAAGGGGTGACACAGGCATCCTAACAAACTACCACCATTTGGTTAACGCGGGTGGCGCAGCAACCCTACGTTAATGCGTGCCCTCGACAACAACAACAACCGCCGACAACAACAATAGAGTTGCTTGCTATGGGCCTGATTGATATTCAGCTTTTACTGTTGATTATCGTAGCCAACGGCGCCCCCATCCTGGGAGCCGCCACGTTCCGGAATTACGCCGCCTGGCCGGTGGATGGCGGCTGTTTATGGCTCGATGGCCGTCCGCTGTTAGGCGCCTCCAAGACCTGGCGGGGGGCTTTGCTCGCGCTGAGCGCCACCCCCTTGATGGCCTGGCTGCTGAATTTGCCGCTGCGGATCGGACTGCAAATCGGAGCGTTCGCCGTGCTGGGCGATTTCCTATCGAGCTTCAGCAAGCGGCGCCTGGGACTGACGTCCAGCAGCATGGCCCTAGGATTGGATCAAATCCCCGAGTCCCTGTTACCGCTGCTGGTGGTGCAGCACGAGTTTAAGTTGAGCGGGTCGGATATCCTGGAAACAGTAACCGCTTTTATTGTCCTGGAACTGCTACTATCCCGTATCCTGTACCATCTTCATATTCGCAACCGCCCCTATTAGGGCTACCCACTTAAGGCGGGACAATTCGACCCTGGAAGCGCCGGCGTCCCCGCCGGCTTGAGGGCATCGGCGCCAGTCGACAGCCGGCAAGATGCCAGCGCTCCCAGGTGAACCTCTCTGCGGTCAGCCTGCAAAGTGTCCCGGCTTAAGTGGATACCCTAAATTTTCCTGTGATGTGAGAGCGAAATATCAACATCGGGTGCGCTTCAATGATCTTCCGGCTGGCTGGGGCTGGACACTGGAGGATGCCGGATAACAAGCCTCGGCGCATGCCCTCGACCTTGAGTAGCCGGTTCTGACAGATTCACCCGAAGACGAAGAATTGCCGGCGCTGGGCCAGCCGATCGACCCCCGCCTGAATGCGTCCCTCGATGTCGTGATACATCCTATCCACATAATCGTTGTCATCGGCCCGTTCGGGGTCCGGGTCAAGCTCCACCGGCTCCAAGAACTCGGTGCGGATTTTTGCCGGGAGCGGAATATGGGTGGGGAGTAGCTCCAGGGTGATCCCGAAAGGCACACTCAGGGTAATCGGGGCAAGGTCGGTGCGGAAGCGCTTCTTGAGGCCGAGCACCTGGGCGATGCCGCGGCCTTCGGAAAGGACAAAAAAGGTGTCGTGACCGCCGACGGTCGCTACCGGGACGATCGGCACGCCCGCGCGGATCGCTAAGCGAATAAAGCCCTTGCGGCCACCCAGGACGACCTGGTCGCGCTTGGTCCAGGCGCGGTAGGAATCCGCCTCACCCCCCGGCCAGAGGACGACATCATGGCCCGCGGCGAACGCCGCAGCGATGTTTTCCGGCAAGGGCGAGATCACCCCGGCCCGGCGAAAGTAGTTCCCCAGGCCGGGTAAATTCATGAGCGCATCGTGGGCGGTGCCGTGGAGGATCCGTTGTTCCTCAAAACGCCGCCACCAGGACCAGACGAGGGTCCAGGCATCCATCGTCAGGGCGCCACCTGAATGAATGCCGACGAGCAGCGCCGGGCGCTCCGGCAGGCGTTCCCAGCCCTCGATCTCCAGGCGGAAGTAGTAATCGACTAACAGGTTCCACAGGTCAGCCTGGGCCCTCATAAACCTGGGATCCGGACCATCGATTCCCTCCCGCTTGGGATCGGCCAGGGCGCCTGCCTTAAGGATATCGATCGTCTTATCCAGTTTATCCAGGGATTCCCTGAGCGCGGCCGCCGCCGCCTTCGCTACCGGTTCTCCCTTTACCGCCGCGGTGAGGGCAGCCATGGGGATATGGTCGAGAACCGTTACCAGCCTCTCCATTTGCAGGAATGCCCAATCAATCAGGCTTGGCTTTTTCATCGTTTCCCCCTGGAACCCGGCAATCGGGTCACGCTCTGGTGTCGCTGGCCATAAGTCATGCAAAAAATTCAGGGTAACGGTTATACTGTCGAGGATTGCATTTTAACAGCGGAGATGCCTCCATGCGTGGTCGTAGAGCCCGCGTCCCGCACGGCGCCCGCCTCAAAAAGAGATTGTCCATGACGCCCCCGCTCCGGCCCGATAAAATCCGTGTCATCAAGTCCCGGCTGGCCGGGCGCGCCAAGCTGAAACCGGTAACGGATAATGGACGCCGGACGACGGACGCCTTTTTCGTTAGCGAGGAGCGCCGGAAGCCGCTAAGCCGCGTGACGATGTGGACGTTCATGCGCAACGGAGAAATTCATGTTCTTAAAATTGTTTTACCCGTCTTATATCGATATACCGCATTGGAGAAAAGAAGAGCAAGGCCCATTACACGGAGCAGCACAATATGTTCCCGAGATCAAAACCTCCTATGCGACTTGGTTCGAGCATACCAAGGAGGACAATATTCGGAAGATCATCGTCTGGTCAGATCAACAGGGCGGTAAAAACGATCTGCTACAAGATATCAAGATGCAGGGCGGTGACGAAAGCGGCTTTATACTCATTTCCGTATCGACGAAACCCGGCGCCCCGACGGGCTGGACATCTCGCCGTACGTTCAACCCAGAAATAGGTGAATTGCATCTCTGTTTTCGCCTGCAGGACAGGGCGCGCATTTATCCCCGCGCCATGTTCGTAGAGATCGGATATCTCTCCTGGTGGGAACAGATCATATATCCATGGATTCGCATTTTTTTCTAAAACGAGCCATCCACAACCAAATCGGCTGCCCTTCCGTCAGCCGATTTTATTTTCGAGGCTTACCCGCCACGCGAGGACTCACTCCTTGTTAGCCTCGAGCACTTCTTGCCGGTAGCCTTTAGGCCCGCCCGGCGTCACAATACTTACTTTGCAATTGAAAAGAGAGAATGCCATGCGTAAGTCTTCCAAGCCACCTTCCCTTCGGTTCTTTTATTCAGCAGAACTCCACGCCAAGACCATCGACTTGCTCGATACGCTTGAGCACGCCGAAGACCCGACCCAACACAGCGCTGCGCTGGGTGATCTCGTGGTGGAATTGACCGACACCGGGATGGACTACTATTTTCTCCAGCCGCTCCGGTTAGTCCAGGTGGGCTTTGTGGTGCAACAGTCAGCGAACCTCGGCATGGCCGGCGCCGTCAGAATCATTGCTTCGGTGATCCGCAACATCATCGGTCGCATGGATAAGGATCAGCTACTGGCAATCTGCGGCTATATGCGGCAACTCATGCGTTGAGGGTGCGGGGGATGGTCAGGTCTGCACTCTCAGGGGCGGCGCAAGTGATGCAAGGTGATTTCGGGCAGGCAGTTATAACGCACGTTCACGATGGAGGAACCGGAACCCACCGAGGTATAACCCTGCATCGTGTGATACCGCCAAGCTCCCCGGCAATAGCGCCGGGGACAATCGGCGTTCATCATCAAGGCAAAGCCACCCGGTAGACACACCTGCCCGCCATGGGTATGACCGCTGAGCATCAGATCGAAACCGGCATGGGCCGCCCGCCGATAGGGTTCGGGGGAATGGGACAGCAGAATGGCGACGGCCTCATGGGGAATAGACTGGGCGGCTTTTTCGAAGTTGTCGAGTTCGAAGTAATGCGGATCGTCTATGCCGGCCAGGTAGAGCAGCGCATTGTCCCGTTCAAGAGCCACCGCTTCGTTCAGCAGCAGGGTAATGCCCATCGCCTCCATGGCCGGCACCATCCGGATGGAGTCGTGATTACCGAGAATGGCGTAAACCGGGCGGTGAATATGGGGACGCACCCGCTCCAGCCCTTCCAGGGCCGCTGCATAGTCGCCATAGGTCTTGGCCCGAAAGTCACCGGTCATGACGCAGATATCGTAGTCCACCTGGTGCAGGCGCTCGACAAGAGCCGGTGGATAGTCCGGATCCATGTCCAGGTGCAGATCGCTGATCTGCAGCAGGGTAAAGCCCTCGAAGGCCGCCGGCAATTTCGCCAGGGTGACCTCATTATGCTGGATCTGGATAGTCCACGAGTTGCGCCGGCCCCGGTGATAAAGTCCCAACCCCCTGAGCAGCAGCCGGATCAGGCCGTGCATGGAATACCAGTTTTCAATATGGAAAAAGGTTTTCCCTCGCCCGAATATCTGGGTGGCGTGGTCCGCCTCGATGCCCAGGCGCTGCCTTAGATGCACCCGTCCTATGCGCTTCGAGAGCTGCTGCATCTCCGGGGAGGGACTGATAACGACCAGATCCTCCCGTTGCCTTACTTGAGCATTCACCTTTTCTTTCACTACGTCTTTCGCTTCCACCTTGATCTCCCATCGATTAGACCCGATCATGCTTCTTCTATTGTAGGTCCTCTTTGTGACTATTTTGCAAATTATTGTGAAAATTTCACAAAATTATTGTCATTTCTACAACAACTCGATCCGGATTTCCAGGGCGTAGCGCGACGCCGGCGGTTGCTGTGCCTGCTCCACCATGAGGATTGGACCAAGATTTATGCCAGCAGTCGGCAGACGGCGCCCCGCGGTAACCGCCGCCCGTAGGAACGAGCTTGCTCGCGAATCCGTCGGGTGTTCCTTTCGCGAGCAAGCCCGCCCCTACCGGATGACACTCAATCCCATGCTAAAGCCAGGATTACCCGTTATTTAGCATTATGCTATGCTTATCACCTTAATCCAGCTTTGTCCAATTTCCAGGGAGGGCTACCAACTTAAGGCGGGACAATCCGACCCTGGGAGCGCCGGCGTCCCCGCCGGCCTCAGGGCATTCGACGCCAGTCAACAGCCGGCAAAATGCCGGCGCTACTAGGGAATCCCCGTAGGGGCGGTTCGCGAACC